>LRTP01001204.1 GCA_001550305.1 Streptomyces diastatochromogenes | reverse complement strand
GGGGGCACGGCGGCGTCCGGGTCGGCGCGGTGCCGAGCGGTCCGCGGGACCGGCGTCATCATGCGAGCGCCCTTTCGTGCGGGGCGGCACCGCCGGGTCCTCCGTCGGATCCGCCTCCTGCCGGGATAGACCCCGGGCCCGGGCGAATGGTTGCTTCTCATGTGCACGTCAGGGCGCGCAGGACAGCCGAGGCACGTCAGGGCGCGCAGGACAGCCGAGGCACGTCAGGGCTCGTACGACAGTTGCGGCACCTCGAAGCAGTCGCTGTTCATGTCGCCCTGGGAGACCCAGCCCCTGCCGTCCTCCCAGCGGGCCACCGAGACGCAGGTCCGGCGGGTCTTCGGAGGCGTGGGCAGGCGCTCGGAGGAGACGGGGATCAGCAGGCCGTCGGCGGTGTACGGGGCGCCGCGGTTCATGAAGCGGTCGACACACACGCGTGTGACGCCCGTTTTCGCGCAGGACTTCGCGGCGTCCGTGAACCACATCGCGGCCGCCCAGCCCTCCAGCTGCCACTGGGAGTGCGTCGGCAGGCCCTTGGTGGCGTCCCGGAACGCGCGGACGGCGGCGTCGGAGGTGTCCTCGTAGTTCCGGCTGGATCCGGTCGCCCACAGGGCGTTGCGGCAGCGCGGGGCGTCCTTGTAGTCCTCGGGGACGGTGGAGGTCCAGTTCTGCACGTTGGTGACCTTGGCGATGACCTTGGCGCCGACGTCGTCCATCGCCTTGCACAGCTGGGCGTTGCCGTGCGTGTCGAGGGCGTCGAAGACGAGGTCGGCGCCCTGGTCCTTCAGATCGGCCGCGGCGGCGCGGAAGTTGGGCAGCGCGAAGTCGACCTGTTCGGTGACCACCTGGTAGCCCTCGGCCTTCAGACCCCGGGTGACGAGCCGGGCGTACGCGGCCGACGCGGACTGGTTGTAGGAGATCACGGCGGCCGTACGGGCGCCCTGGACGCGCTTGAAGTAGCGGTAGACCTCGGTGCCGCCGTACAGCTTCCCGCCCCAGCCAGGTGTTCCCTCGCGGGGCGCGAGGCTGCCGTAGATCCCGTAGAGGTGCGGATAGGTGTCGTAGGCCGCGCCGATGGGCTGTCCGCCGATGTCGGGCACTCCGGCGGCGGACACGCGGGAGGCGCCCGCGTAGTCGAGGGCGGTGGTGGCGACGAGGGCGACGACCTTGTCCTCGTCGATGAGCCGGTGCACGCACTCGTTGTCGCCCACGCCGCTGCCACCGTCGTCGCAGGTGCGCACCTCGACCGGGCGCCCGTCGATGCCCCCGCGCGCGTTGAGGCGGTCGAAGTAGGCCTTGGCCCCGTCGCGGGGGCCGGTGAAGGCGGAGCCGCCGACGGGGCTGGTGGCGCTGGTGACGATGCCGACGCGCAGCGGGGCGGTGCTCTGCGGGGCGGGCGTGGTCCGGTGCTCGAAGTCGCTCTCGGGCAGGCGGCTGCCGCAGGCCGCCGTGCCCAGGACGAGTGCGGTGCCCAGCAGGAGCGGCAGGGCGGCGGCGAGGACTCCTTCGCGAACTCCCCCGGGGCGCACGGCGGGTCAGCAGCCAGCCGGGGTCGCGGATCCGTCGCCGCTCAGCGCGACCAGGGCGCAGAGGGTGTTGTCGGAGACCTTCCAGGTGCCGTTCTCGTAGACGGCCGTCCCGGAGGCGTTCGGCAGGGCGGTCGCGCCCTTCAGGGTCAGCGCGTACGTCACCTCGGCCACGGCGGGCGCGGTGAACACGACCTTCTGGACCTGGGCCGCGACCTGCTGACCGCGCTTGTCGCCGCTGAAGCCCTGGACGACCGCGGTCATCCTGTCGCCGTTCTCCAGGTAGTTCAGTTTGTCCTTGACGGGCACGGACGGGGAGAAGAACTTCTCCCAGTTCCGCCTGACCTGGTTCTCGGCCGCCGCCGGGTCGTCCGGGCCGGTCGGGCCGGCCGACGCGCTGCTGGGCCGCTCCACGGTGGGGGTGGGCGGAGGGGTGGAACTCCCGCCGCCGCTGCTGTCGCCGCACGCCGTGAGGGCCCCGGCGAGGAGGAGCGCGACCAGCGCCGCCACCCCCCGGCCGTTGTCCCGCCTGAGGTCGCTCCCGAGAACCATGCTGGCTCACCACCGGGTGTCGGTCCGGGCCGAACCGCGCCCGGAGCTTTCAGGGTCAGCTTCCAGAAGGCATAGTGCAAGTCCATTGGCGGACTTGGAAGACAGACAGACACACGACGTCTGGGAGCCAGGATGCGGACATCTCGACTGCGGACCGTGCACCCCGTCCTGTGGGCCGGCTGCGCCGCCCTCGCCGCCGGGGCGGTGCTGTGCGTCATCGGCTGGTACGGCGTCTCGGGCGAGCGGTACGCGGAACGGCAGTTGCCCTTCCTGGCGTCGTGCACCGTTCCCGGGGCCGCGTTGATCGTCGCGGGCGCGGTGCTGCTCACGCACGGCAGGAGCGCCCTGGCGGCGGCGCGTGTCGAGGAGTTGTACGGGCTGCTGGTGGCGGCCGAGCCCACCGACGCGGAGCGGTCCGAACAGGCCGCCGTGGCGCCGCTCGCCGTCAGCGGGGAGCTGCTGATGGTCCCCGGGGGCACGCTGTGGCACCGCGCGGACTGCCCGCTGGTCGCGGGGAAGCCCTCCGCCGTGCCGGTGGACTCGCGGGTGCTGGCGAGCGGGGAGTTGGGCCCGTGCCCGATCTGTGAGCCGCCCGCGGCCGAGCGGTCGCCCGCGCCGGAGCGGTGATGAGCGGTTCCCTGACCTACGACCTCACGCTGGCCGGGCTCTCGGTCGGCGGCGCGGCGGCGCTCACCGGGATCGGGCTGGTCGTCACCCACCGGGCGACCGGGGTGTTGAACTTCGCGCACGGCGCGATCGCGATGGTGTGCGCCTATCTGCTGCGGCAGTTCACGGTGGTGTGGGGCTGGCCGCTCGCGCTCGGTGCCGCGGTGACGCTGCTGTTGGTGGCCCCCGCGATCGGCGTGGCGCTGGAACGGTTCGTCTTCCGCCCCCTGTCCGTCCTCGGCGGCGACCCGGCGCAGACGCTGGTCGCATCTCTCGGCGTCTTCGTGCTGCTGGTCGGCGGGGCCGCGTTGGTGTGGGGCACCGGGGCGCGCGCGGACGCGCCGACGCTGGTTTCGGCGGACCCGTGGGGGCAGTTGGCGGTCGCCGTCGCACTGGCGGTCGGGGTGGGGGGCGTGACGCGCTGGACGCGCTTCGGCACGGAGCTGCGGGCCGTGGTCGACGACCGCTCGCTCGCCGTGCTCGGCGGCATCGACGCGGACCGGGTGGCCGCCGCGGGCTGGGCGTTCGGCTCCTTCACGGCGGGCCTGACGGGCGTGCTCCTGGCGCCGTACGTACGACTCGATCCGTACGGCATGCCGTTGCTCGTCATGGAGGTGATGGCGGTGGCCGTCGCCGCCCGGATGCGCAGCCTGCCGGTGGCCGTCGTGGTGGCGCTGGGTCTCGGGGTCGCGCAGAGTCAGCTGACGCGGCTGCATCCGGCGGGCTGGGCGGAGCCACTGTTCCAGGCGGTGGGCGCGAACCTGTTCGTGGTGGCCCTGTTGGTCGCGGCGCTCGTCCTGCCGGGGATCGGCGACCGGGACGCCCTGCCCCGCACGGCGACGGCCCGGATGGCGACGCCCCCGGGCGCGTGGATCGTCGCGGTCGTGCTGTTCCTGCTGCCGCTCGGCCTCGCGGGCTCGGACCTGCACACGTCGGTGCAGGTGCCCGCGCTGGGTGTGGTGCTCCTGTCCCTGGTCGTGGTGACCGGCCGCGGCGGTCAGATCTCCCTCGGGCAGGCGGCGTACGCGGGTCTGGGCGCCCTCTTCACCGCGCTGCTGGCCGCCGGCCGCTTCCCCGGCCTGCCCCGTCTGCCCGAACTGGCCGCGCTGGCGGTGGCGGTGGTGCTGGTCGCCCCGCTCGGCGTCCTGACCGGCTGGCCGGCGATCGGCCGCCACGGCCTGGCGCTGGCCCTGGCGACGTTCGCCGTGGGGGTGGGCGTCAGCCGTTTCGTCTTCGCCCAGCCCTACGCGACCTCGGGGCTGTCCCTGGACCGCCCGGCGGGCTTCGACGGCGACCGCGCGTACTACGTGCTCGAACTGGGGCTGCTGGCAGCCGCGCTGCTGGCGACGGGGGCGCTGCGCCGGGGCCGTACGGGCCGCGCTCTGGCCGCGATGCGCGAC
>LRTP01001203.1 GCA_001550305.1 Streptomyces diastatochromogenes | reverse complement strand
GCCACCGGGCGCCGGTGACCGCCCGGGTCCCGACGGACCCACGAGGACGGCCCCAGGTCCGCGATCCGCGACATCCGGGCGGGGCACGACGTCACGCGGGCCGAGCGCTCCCCGCACCACGGCCGTGCCGACGCCCGGATCTCTGTTCGCCCGAGGGATACGGGTCGCCTACGACGGGTTCACCGCGCTCGACGGGGTCGATCTCGAGGTCCGGCCGGGGTGGGTCACCGCTGTCGTGGGGCCCAACGGGGCCGGCAAGAGCACCCTGTTCCACTGCCTCGCCGGAACGCTCCGGCCCTCGCACGGCCGGGTGCTGTTCGGCGAACGGGACATCACCCGGCTCGCGGCGCACGCCCGGACCCGGCTCGGCATCGCGCGGACCTTCCAGCAGCTGGCCGTCTTCCCCTCGTTGACGGTGGCCGAGAACGTCCAGGTGGGGGCAGAGCAGGGCCGGATCGCTGATCCCGCCGCGGCGGAACGGGCGTTGCGGCTGTTCGGGCTCGACGGGCCGGTCCGCGCCCTGCCCGCCCAGGGGCTGCCGACCGGGACGCTCAGACGGGTCGAGCTGGCGCGGGCCCTCGCGGGATGTCCGCACGTGCTGCTGCTCGACGAGCCCGCCGCGGGCCTGGACACCGCCGAAGTGACCGCGCTGGCCCGGGTGCTGCGCGCACTCGCCGCGGACGGCACGGCGCTGCTGGTCGTCGAGCACGACCTCGATCTGGTCGCCGACCTCGCCGACGTCGTCCATGTCATGGCCGCCGGACGCGTCGTCACCTCCGGCCCCGCCGGCCACGTACTGGAGCGGGGGCGCGGATGAACATCTCGCTGCGCCACGCGCGCGTGCGCTACGGCCCTCTGGAGGCCCTGCACGGCGTGACCCTGGTCGCGCCCGGCCCCGGCCTCACCGTGCTGCTCGGCCGCAACGGCTCGGGCCGTACGACCGCCCTGCGTGCCCTCGCGGGAACCGTGCCGCTGTCCGACGGCGCCGTCGTCTGGGACGGGGTGGACGTGACCCGGCTGCCTGCCTTCGAACGGGCCCGGCGCGGGTTGTGCCTGGTCCCGGAGCGTCGGGCCGTCTTCGGTTCGCTCACGGTCCGCGAGCACCTGGAGCTGACCGCGCCCGATGTCGCTCCCGCCCTCGACGCGTACCCGCAGTTGAAGCCTCTCCTCCCGCGCCGCGCCGGCACCCTCTCCGGGGGCGAGCAGCGCATGCTCGCCCTCTCCCGCGCCCTGCTGGCACACGCGCGTGTGGTGCTCGTCGACGAGCCCGCGCAGGGCATGTCACCGGCGGTCGCGGCCCGCACGTACGAACTCCTCGACGGCCTCGACGCGTGCGTGGTGGTCGCCGAGCAGCGGCTGCCGCCCGGTCTGCGCGAACGGGCGGGCCGCACGACCTACGTCCATGAACTGAGCCGGGGCTCGGTCGCGTTCAGCGGAGAGGCGGCCGAAGTGCGCCGCCGACAGACCTAGAACGTCCGACCGGGGTTCATCACACGTGTGTGGCCCCGGAGTTTGTACCTCTTGGCACAGACGGGCCAGGCGCCCCACCCCTGGGCGCGCACCACCAGCTTGGCGACCTTGATCTGTTCCTCCCGCCGGGCCAGATCCGCGCGCGGGGCGTACCTCCGGCCGCCGAACGCCACCCAGGTGGCCTGCCTGAACTGCAGTCCTCCGTAGTGGTGGTTTCCGGTGTTCGCGTGCCAGCGCCCGCCGCTCTCGCACTTGGCGAGGCAGCCCCAGGGCCAGTGGTCCCGCGCACAGTTGTACGACACCCGCCCCGCCCACGGGCCGGAGAACGGGGACGGGGACGCGACGGCCGCCCTCGCGGGAACGAGGACGGCCAGGGTGGTGGCGACGACGGTCGCGGCCACGTACCGCATGCGCTTGCTCAACAGGGGCGATGACGTCGGCTCGAGGTGCATCGGGTCACGTTAAACAGCACACCGGGCGCGTCCGCCCCGCCGCGCCCGGGGCCCCACCCGGTCGGAGGACCGGGGAGGGGCGGCGGGGTGGAGCCGGGGCTCAGAGGTCGAGCCGCTGGCCGGGCATGATCAGGTCGGGATCACCGCCGATGACCGCCCGGTTGGCGGCGTAGATCTTCCGCCAGGTCGTTCCGTGCCGCTCCGCGATACCGCTCAGGGTGTCGCCGCCGCGGACGGTGTAGTCGCCGCGGGACGCCGCGCGGTTCGTGTGGCCGGATGCACGCGCCGGGGCCTCGGACGCCTGTGCGGGGGCCGACTTGGTGGTCGACTTGGAGGCCGACTTCGACGTCGACTTGGAGGCCGCCTTGGGTGCCGACTTCGTGGTGGCCGACTCTCCGGACGACGCGGCGCCCGAGGACTCGGGTGCGTTGCCGTACGCTCCGGCCCGCGCCGAACAGGTGGGCCAGGCGCCCCATCCCTGTGCGTTCTGGACCTTGCTGGCAACGGCTATCTGCGCGGCCTTTGAGGCCTTGTCGGCGGTCGACGCGTAGGCCGTACCGCCGTACGCCCGCCAGGTGCCGGCGGAGAACTGCAGTCCTCCGTAGTAGCCGTTGCCGGTGTTGATGTGCCAGTTTCCGCCGCTCTCGCACTTGGCGATGCGGTCCCACACTCCGCTGTCGGCCGCGGCGGCGTTGCCGGTCGCGGCGAGCAGTCCGAGCGGGGCGAGCAGAGCCGCCCCGGTGAGGACCGCCGTCGTACGTGTCGTACGAACCTTACGAGTGTTATCGGCACATGCGGACATGTAGTTCCCTCTCGAAACACCCGGGATCCCCCAAGACGGGGCGCGACTTCCTGCGCGTAGGACGCGGTCGTCGTGCTCCGCCCCGTCCGCCGGAGGTGGTGCTGCGAACCAGTCGTACGGTTCGGCCGGCGGACGTACCCGAGCGGTGCTCTGTGCACACGGCCGAGAAATCTATGGAGAGGGTCGCCCCGATATCAACCAACTCCATGTCATTCGAGGCCAGTTCACAGTTACCGCGGGTATCGGCGATTTTCGGCCACCCACTTCATAGGCTGATTTCAGGATTTGTCGACCAGCCGCTCAAGTGACCTGTGACCCACTTCACGGAACCAACTTCCTTGAACGCACACGAAGTTGGCTCGGAGTAACAGATTCCGCACAAGGGATCACCCTGCGCGTCGGATGGTTCGATTCCGTTCGCTCCCGGGCGTGACTCCGGCCACAGATCACCCGTTGTCATCTTCATGAGCCGGGACCCCCGGATTCATGGGCCGGGAGCCACCCGGCATCGCCACGCACCGCATCCCGAGGAGCCACCCGTGCCGCGCATGCTCGACGTCAGCGACGACGTACGCGCCGAGATCGGCGACGAAGAAGCCGACCGGCTGCTCGCCGGAGAGAACGCCCCGGGCAGTTACGACTGCACGTCCTGCCGCACCCCGGGCGACTCGGAACAGGAGCGCACCAGCACCGTCCTGTTCATCGGCGACGAGACCGCCGTCCTCGCCTTCGCCCACGCCACCTGCCTGCCCTCACAGGTCGTCCAGGTCACCGAGGAGCAACTCCAGGGCGCCGTCCGCTCGATCAACCCCGACGGCGTGCCCGCTCAGGCCGTGCCCGAGCAGGCCGTGCTCGGCGTCACCAGCGGACTCATCCTGATCAGCGGCGAGTTGCACCCCGCGCTCGTCGTCGAGCCCACGGGGCCCATCGTGCGGCCCGGCTCGACGGACATCGGTGACGACTTCCTGCCGCTCCTCATCGAACAGGGGTTCATGCCGGTGACCGAGCTGAGCTCGGTGCCGCCGGTGTTGCACGGGTGGTCCGTGCTGCTCGCCATGGGGCAGCTGCACGCCGTGCTCCAGCCGGGCACCGGGGGCGGGTCGCCCGTCGCCTGGTGGCAGGCGCACCAGGCGCTCCAGGTCGCGGAGAGCTGGCGGGCCGCCGCCAACAAGCACCAGCAGGTGCTGCTGTTCGCGGCGCCGGTCGGGTCGATCGGGCGGCAGCCGCGGGAGGATCTGCTGCGGGACGCGCTGGACAAGGCGGCGGCGAACGGGAAGTTGGTGGCGGCCGCGATGCCGCTCGCCGGGACGTGAGCGTTCCACCGGGGCGAGCCGGGTGCGGGGGTGCGTTGTCGGCTGCGGGTCGTGTGTGGCTGAGCGCGCAGTTCCCCGCGCCCGTAGAAGAGCGGGGCTGCGCGTGTGTTGTCGGCTGCGGGCCGTATGTGGCTGCGCGCGCAGTTCCCCGCGCCCCTGACGGGCTTGCGCCCCTGACGGGGCGGGGGAAGCAAAGGTGTGACCGCATCTGTTGGGCCGTGGGGTCGTTGGCACATACGTGCACACCTACGACGCCCCCCGCCGCCAGCCCTTCCAGCAGATCCCGGCCGCGCGATCGGCTCAGGATCCTCCGCGCGGCCCCTCGGCCACGCCGATCTATGACGCGCTCTACGCCGAGTGGGTCAGATCGTTCAAGGCCCTGCCCGGCGACCGCCACGGCGAGGACCAGCTCGGCTTCACGGCTTTCGGGATCCTGACACAGGGTTCCAGCGCGTACGGCGGATCCTCGTACCCCTCGTCGTACAGCTCCTACAGCGCGGGGGCGTACTCCGCGCGCAACGGCGGCTCCCAGCACGGTCACGGCGCGTCGACGACCGGCGTCTGGCAGCCGGTGGCGCGCCAGAGCGGTACGGGACTGCACCACATCCCGGCCGCGCTGCCGCCCGCGCCCCGCAGGGGCCTGTGAGCGGAAACGGTTGAACAGGTGAGGGGCGGCTCCCATGGGAGCCGCCCCTCACCTGTCGCTACGTCACTTCTTCTTGGTGCCGCGCTTCTCGCGCACCCGCACGGAGATGTGGATCGGCGTCCCCTCGAAGCCGAACTCCTCGCGCAGCCGGCGCTCGATGAAGCGCCGGTAGCCGTGCTCGATGAAGCCGGAGGCGAAGAGCACGAACCGCGGGGGCTTGGTGCCGGCCTGCGTTCCGAAGAGGATGCGGGGCTGCTTGCCGCCGCGGACCGGGTGCGGGTGGGCGGCGACCAGCTCGCCGAGGAAGGCGTTCAGTCGGCCGGTCGGGACGCGGGTCTCCCAGCCGTCCAGGGCGGTCTCGATCGCCGGGACGAGCTTCTCCATGTGCCGTCCGGTGCGGGCCGAGACGTTCACCCGGGGCGCCCAGGCCACCTGGGCGAGCTCGGTCTCGATCTCCCGCTCCAGGTAGTAGCGGCGCTCCTCGTCGAGGGTGTCCCACTTGTTGAAGGCGAGGACGATGGCGCGGCCCGCGTCGACAGCCATGGTGACGATGCGCTGGTCCTGCACGGAGATGGTCTCGGACGCGTCGATCAGGATGACCGCGACCTCGGCCTTCTCGACGGCGGCGGCGGTGCGCAGCGAGGCGTAGTAGTCCGCGCCCTGCTGGAGGTGGACGCGCTTGCGGATGCCCGCCGTGTCGACGAACTTCCAGGTGATGCCGCCGAGTTCGATGAGCTCGTCGACCGGGTCACGGGTGGTGCCCGCGACCTCGTTGACGACCACACGGTCCTCGTTCGCCACCTTGTTCAGCAGGGAGGACTTGCCGACGTTCGGGCGGCCGATGAGGGCGATGCGGCGGGGGCCGCCCACCGCGGTGCCGAAGGTCTGCGCCGGAGCCTCGGGCAGGGCCTCGAGGACGGCGTCCAGCATGTCGCCGGTGCCGCGGCCGTGCAGCGCGGACACGGGGTGCGGCTCGCCGAGACCGAGGGCCCAGAGGTACGAGGCGTCGGACTCGCCGCTCATGCCGTCGACCTTGTTGGCGCACAGGACGACGGGCTTGCCGGCCTTGCGGAGAAGGCGTACGACCGCCTCGTCGGTGTCGGTGGCGCCGACCTTGGCGTCGACGACGAAGACGACCGCGTCGGCCGCCTCGATCGCGTACTCGGCCTGCGCGGCCACGGACGCGTCGATGCCGAGGACGTCCTGCTCCCAGCCGCCGGTGTCGACGAGCTTGAAGCGGCGGCCCGCCCACTCGGCCTCGTAGGTGACGCGGTCGCGGGTGACGCCGGGCTTGTCCTCGACGACCGCCTCGCGGCGGCCGATGATCCGGTTCACCAGGGTCGACTTGCCGACGTTGGGCCGGCCGACGACGGCGAGGACGGGCAGCGGGCCGTGGCCCGCCTCGTCGATCGCGCCCTCGACGTCCTCGATGTCGAAGCCCTCTTCCGCGGCGAGCTCCATGAACTCCGCGTACTCGGCATCGCCAAGCGCCCCGTGCTCGTGCTCGGCCGGGCCGGCCGAGCCGTCGGGCTGGATGTGGTCGTTCATGAAGTCCGTACCTCGTCGTTCATCGTGGTGATCGGTGGACCACCCGCATATCGGGTGATCCACTACTCAAGTGTCGCCTAGTGCCCGGTGGGGCGCCCGGCGTTTTCCGGGCGTCCGGTCAGACGCCTGGCGTGGTCCAGGTGGGCGCTCAGCTGCTTCTGGATGCGGGCGGTCGCCTCGTCCAGCGCCTTGCGGGTACGCCGTCCGCTGCCGTCGCCCGCCTCGAAGGGGTCGCCGAAGACGACGTCGACCCGGCTGCGCAGCGGGGGCAGCGCCTTTGTCAACCGGCTGTTCTTCTCTGAACTTCCCAGCACCGCCACGGGGACGATCGGCGCGCCGGAGCGGACCGCGAAGTACGCGAGTCCGGCACGCAGCGAGGCGAAGTCGCCCTCACCGCGGGTGCCCTCCGGGAAGATCCCGAGCACGCCACCGGACGACAGGACGCCGAGGGCGTCGGTGATGGCGGTGCGGTCGGTGGTCGCACGGTCCACCTTCACCTGGCCGATGGCGAGGAGGAAGGGGTCGAGCGGGCCGATGAAGGCTTCCTTCTTGATCAGGAAGTGGGTGGGGCGGGGCGCCACGCCCATGACCATCGGGCCGTCGATGGCGTGCGAGTGGTTCACGGCCAGGATCGCCGGGCCGGTCGCGGGGACCTTCCAGGCGCCGAGCACGCGCGGCTTCCACAGCCCGTACATCAGGCCGACGCCGATACGGCGCCCTACCTCGGCGCCTCTCTCGGAGGGTGCGGTCACTTGGCGGCCCGCTTCTCCTCGACGAGGGTGACGACGCACTCGATGACCTGCTGGAGCGTGAGGTCGGAGGTGTCCACCTCGACCGCGTCGTCCGCCTTGGCGAGGGGGGAGGTCTTACGGCTGGAGTCGGCGGCGTCCCGCTTGAGCAGGGCCTCGCGGGTGCTGTTGACGTCCGCGCCCTTCAGCTCACCGCTGCGACGGGAGGCACGCGCCTCCGGGGAAGCGGTGAGGAAGATCTTCAGATCGGCGTCCGGCAGCACGGTGGTACCGATGTCGCGTCCCTCGACGACTATCCCCGGCTCGGCGGCGGCCGCGATCGAACGCTGCAGCTCGGTGATCCGGGCGCGCACCTCGGGCACCGCGCTGACCGCGCTGACCTTGGAGGTGACCTCCTGGGTGCGGATCGGGCCCGCGACGTCGGTCCCGTCGACCGTGATGGCCGGCGCGGAGGGGTCGGTCCCGGAGATGATCTCCGGCTTCCCCGCCACGGCGGCGATCGCGGTCGGGTCCGTGATGTCGATGCCGTTGGTCACCATCCACCAGGTGATCGCCCGGTACTGCGCGCCCGTGTCCAGGTAGCTGAGGCCCAGCTTCGCGGCCACGGCCTTGGAGGTGCTCGACTTGCCCGTGCCGGAGGGGCCGTCGATGGCGACAATCACTGCCGGGGCGGGCCGGGCGGCGCCGTTTTCCACGGTGGGAACACCTTCCTGGTGCGGGGTGGAGGTCTGTGCGGGGCACGATCGCGCCCAGCACAAGGTTACTGTCTCCCCGGACCCCGCATTACTGGCCCTTCCCGGGCCCACCGCACGGGAAGCACCGGCGTCGCCCCGGGGCAGGCCGCCCCGGGCCGGGCGGTGACCCTACTGCCGCAGCGCCCAGCCCCGTTCCCGCAGTGCCGTGCTCAGCACCGGTGCCGCCTTCGGGTCCACCATCAGCTGGACGAGGCCGGCCTGCTGTCCGGTCGCGTGCTCGATGCGTACGTCCTCGATGTTGACCCCGGCGGCCCCCGCGTCGGCGAAGATGCGGGCCAGCTGGCCGGGCTGGTCGTCGATGAGGACGGCCACCGTCTCGTACGTCAGAGGCGCGGCACCGTGCTTGCCGGGGACGCGGACCTGGCCCGCGTTGCCGCGGCGCAGGACGTCCTCGATGCCGCTCGCGCCCACGCGCCGCTTGGCCTCGTCGGAGGACTGAAGGGCCCGCAGGGCCTGGACGGTCTCGTCGAGGTCGGCGGAGACGTCCGCGAGGAGGTCGGCGACCGGGCCCGGGTTCGCGGAGAGGATGTCGATCCACATCCGGGGGTCGGAGGCCGCGATCCGGGTCACGTCACGGATGCCCTGCCCGCACAGCCGTACCGCCGCCTCCTCCGCGTTCTCCAGGCGCGCGGCGACCATGCTGGACACCAGATGCGGCATGTGGGAGACGAGCGCGACCGCGCGGTCGTGGGCGTCGGCGTCCATGACGACCGGGACGGCACGGCAGTGCGACACCAGCTCGAGGGCGAGGTTCAGGACCTCGGTGTCCGTGTCCCGGGTGGGGGTGAGGACCCAGGGGCGGCCTTCGAAGAGGTCACCCGTCGCGGCCAGCGGGCCCGACTTCTCGCGGCCCGACATGGGGTGCGAACCGATGTACGCGGAGAGGTCGAGGCCGAGCGCCTCCAGCTCGCGGCGCGGTCCGCCCTTGACGCTCGCCACGTCGAGGTAGCCGCGCGCGACCCCGCGCCGCATGGCGTCCGCAAGCGTCGCCGCCACGTGCGCCGG
>LRTP01001202.1 GCA_001550305.1 Streptomyces diastatochromogenes | reverse complement strand
GCCACGATCGCGAGGTCCACGGGGCCGCCGGGCGCCTCGTCGGTGCCGGCGCCGAGCGCGGCCGCCGTACGGGCCTGCTCCGGGTCGTGGTCGGTGAGGTGGACGACGACGCCCCGCTGGGAGAGCGCGAGGGCCGCCGACGTGCCGATCAGCCCGGTTCCGATGACGAGCGCGGTTCTCACTGGGCGATGTCCTTGCGCAGCGCGCCCGCGGCACCCAGGTAGACGTGCGCGATGTCGGCGCGGGGCTTGTCCGACTCGATGTGCGCGAGGACCCGTACGACCCGGGGCATCGCACCCTCGATGTCCAGCTCCTGCGCGCAGATCAGCGGTACGTCGACGATGCCGAGCTTGCGGGCGGCGGCGGCCGGGAAGTCGCTGTGCAGATCGGGCGTCGCGGTGAACCAGATGCTGATGAGGTCGTCGGTGGTGAGACCGTTGCGCTCCAGGACGGCGGTGAGCAGCTCGCTGACCTGCTCGTCCATGTGGCCGGCCTCGTCCCGTTCCAGTTGGACGGCGCCCCGGACCGCTCGTACCGCCACGGTGTCACTCCTCGCTGAGCCGAGCTACATACCTGTCGTATCTCGTCTCGTATCTCGTCGTATGTCGTCGTGTCTCGTCTTGTCACACCAGCGTAGTCAGGCCGCAACGCGCGAGTGCGCGGCGCCCGCCTGACGAGACGGCCGCCGCGCACGGAAAGGGGACGGAAAGGGGCACGTCTCAGAGCGACTGCTGCTTGATGAGGTCCTCCAGGGAGGAGCCCGGCTGCGGCAGCTCTCCGCTCGGAGTCAGTTTGTCGACCGCCTGGGGCAGGTGCTGGGCGATCTGGTCCGCGGCCTCCTGCGGGCTGACGCCGGCCTGTGCGGCGACCTCCCGGAGGGTGTTGTCGGGCAGGGCCTGGGCGATCTGCTCACCGCTGACGGGCTTGTTCTCGCCCGTCCCGATCCACGACTGGGCCTGGTCCATCAGGCTCGACTTGGTGAGCATGTCCAGCAGACCGCCCAGGGGACTGCCGCCGGCCGCCTGGCCACCGCCGCCGCCCAGGGCGCCGAGCAGCGCGCCGAGGATGTTGCCCGCGCCGGAACCGCCGGTACCGCCGGAACCGCCCTGGCCGCCTCCGCCGAGGAGACCGCCGAGCAGGCCGCCGAGATCGTTACCCGCCATGGTCACGCCTTTCGAGAGTGGGTTTCGGGGAGTGTCTGGGGAGTGTCTTTCGGGAATGCGGCCGGGGCGGGCCACCGCCAGGCCCGGGCCTTCGTCAATGTGACCTGAATCGCCCTGTTTCGCCACTTGTAGTGAGAACACACCCGTGCGCCTCTGGACGCCGGGGCACGGGTCCGCTCTCATGGCAGGAGACTCGCCTCGGGGGAGGCCCGCATGGCCCGTATGAAACGCCCAGGACCGCTGCTCACCCTTCTGGCGGGGCTCCTGCTCGCCGTGTTCATGCTGACGCTCAACGCGACGACGGGGACGAAGAACGCGTCCTCCTCGTCCCCGGAGACCTCACCCGGCGCCACGCCGCGGGCGAGCCCGCCGCCCACCAGTGCGCCGCCGTCGCCGAGCCCCCCGCCCCCTTCGAAGAGCGCGCCGCCGAACGCCGACTACGCGGGCCGCACCGACGACAACTCCTCCGCGGTCGCGGTCTCCCTGCGGGGCGGCAGGGCGATCGCGTACTTCTGCGACGGCCGGAGCAAGGAGTCGTGGCTGAAGGGCGACGTCAAGGACGACGGCACCATGAAGCTCACCGGCAAGAACGGCGCCGAACTGGACGGCACGCTCAAGGACGGCAGGAGCATCCGCGGCACCGTCGACCTCGGCGGGCAGCGCTACGCGTTCACCGCCGACAAGGCGGTCAAGCCGTCCGGGCTCTACCGCGCGACCGCCACGGTGCGCGGCGCCAAGCTCGACGGCGGCTGGATCGTGCTGCCCGGCGGCAAGCAGGTCGGCATCCTCGACCGGGACGGCAAGCCCGCGGCGGCGCCGACGATCGACCCTGGGTCCGGCACCGTGACGGTCGACGGACAGACACTCACCGCCTCGCCCGTCACTCCATGAGCCGTGGCTCCAAGACCCGTCACTTCGAGACCCATGGCTCCAAGACCCATCACCTCAAGACCCATCACTTCAAGACCCGCGACGCCAAGACCCGTCACTTCAAGGCCCGTTCGTGAACCCTTTCCTGGCCCTTTCCTGATCGGGAGCCGACATGACCGTGGATCCGAACGCCGCCACCCAGGGCTTCCCCGCTCCCCCGCCCGCCCACCGCCGCCCGGGCGCGGCCCGCTATCTCGTCCCCGCCCTGGTCGCCGCGGCGATCGCGGTCGGCCTCGGCGCCTACGGCAAGACGCACCACCCGGCGGGGACCGCCTTCAACCTCGCGGGGTTCAGCAGCACGGGCGCGGTGAAGTCGTGGCTGGCGACGACGGCGTTCGCCTTCGCGCTGGTCCAGTTGGTCTCGGCGTTCATGGTCTACGGGAAGCTGCCCGGGCCGAGCTGGGCACCGACGCTGCACCGCTGGTCGGGGCGGGTCGCGTTCCTGGTGGCGGTGCCGGTCGCGGTGCACTGCCTGTACGCGTTGGGCTATCAGACGTACGAACCACGGGTGATGTGGCATTCGCTCCTGGGTTGCTTCTTCTTCGGTGCATTTAGTGCCAAAATGCTCTTGCTCCGCTCGGAGCGACTGCCCGGCTGGCTGCTGCCCCTGGTCGGAGGACTCGTCTTCGTCGTCCTCACGGCCATCTGGCTGACGTCGGCTCTCTGGTTCTTCCGTACGTTCGGAGTGACGACATGACGAACCCCCCGGCGCGGCGCACGGTTCTCGGAACGGGCGCGGCCTTCCTGCTCGCGGGGTGCAGCAAGTACGGCGACAGCAACAGTTCGTCGGCGGCCTCCCCCACCGCGACCACCTCCCCGATCGCCTCCTCCAAGCCCTCGGCCGGCAAGGAACTCGCCGAGAAGAGCGACATCCCGGTCGGCGGCGGCAAGGTCTTCAAGGAGCAGAAGGTCGTGGTCACCCAGCCGAAGAAGGGCGAGTTCAAGGCCTTCTCGGCGATCTGCACCCATCAGGGCTGCACGGTGAACAAGGTCGCCGACGGAACCATCGACTGCCCCTGCCACGGCAGCAAGTACCGCATCACCGACGCCTCGGTGGTCGCGGGCCCGGCCCCGCGACCACTGCCCGCGAAGAAGATCACGGTGAAGGGAAAATCGATCTTCCTGGCGTGAGCGGGCACGTACGCTCCAGGACATGCATTCCGAGACCCCGGTGTCCCTGGTGCGCGACCACACGATCTACTCCTGCGTGATGGGTTCGCGCGCCTTCGGGCTGGCCACGGACGGCAGCGACACGGACCGCCGGGGGGTGTTCCTCGCGCCGACCCCGCTCTTCTGGCACTTCGAGAAGCCTCCGACGCACGTCGAGGGGCCGGCCGAGGAACAGTTCAGCTGGGAACTGGAGCGCTTCTGCACCCTCGCGCTGCGCGCCAACCCGAACATCCTGGAGTGCCTGCACTCCCCTCTCGTCGAGTACGTCGACGACACGGGTCGCGAACTCCTCGCCCTGCGCGAGGCGTTCCTCTCCCGCCGGGTGCACGACACGTTCGCCCGCTACGCGCTGGGTCAGCGCAAGAAGCTGGACGCCGACGTCCGGCAGCACGGCGCCCCGCGCTGGAAGCACGCCATGCACCTCCTGCGCCTCCTCATGAGCTCCCGTGACCTGCTGCGCACCGGCGCGCTGACGATCGACGTCGGCCCGCGGCGCGAGGCTCTGCTCGCGGTGAAGCGCGGCGAGGTCCCGTGGCCGGAGGCCGAGGCCTGGATGTCCCGGCTGGCGACCGAGGCGGACGAGGCGGCCGTCCACAGCCCCCTGCCCGCGGAACCGGACCACGCCCGCGTCGAGGACTTCCTCCTGCGCACCCGCCGCGCCTCAGCCCTCCGCGCGGACTCCGAAGCCCCCCGTACCCTCCAGCCGGACCCGGACGACGAACGCGTGCAGGGCCTCGTACGCGGACGGAGCGTCCGGCAGCGCTGAGGCGTCCTGCGCCAGGTCCAGCACGCCGTGCAATCGCTCCACGTCGGCCGCCACACGCGCGTGGTCGACGTCCGCGTCCCCGTGCTCCCGCTCCGCCTTCGCCGCGATCAGGTCGGGCAGATACCCGGGAGCCTCCCCGACCTCCGCGACCAGCGTGCGCAGATCGGCCTGCACCTCACCGCTGCGCATCAGATGAATGCCGGTGAGCAGCACCCGGAACGTGTAGAGCAGCGGCTTGAGTTCACCGGTCTTCTCGAAAAGCCGCCACTGGGTCGTCGCGAAACCCCGGTAGTGGTGGGCGTGGTGGGAGGTGAGGACTCCCGGCGCGAGCGAGACCAGCTCGCGGTGCGCCTCCCCGGTGTGCACGACGAGGGGCGAGAGCAGCTGCTCCAGCACATAGCCGTTGCGCCGCAGCATCAGCCGTACGAACTTGCGCAGGTCGTGGGTGACGAGGTCCATCTCGACGCCGTCCCGGTCCCATATCCGCGACCGGGTCTCGTCCGGCTCGCGCAGGCCGACCAGTTCGGCCGTCGGCAACAGGTGCACACCCCGCAGGTCGACATCCGAGTCGCGTGACGGGAAGCCGTACAGATGCGCCCCGGAGACGGTGGCGAACAGCACCGGGTCGGGCTGCTCGGCCACCACACCCGCGAGGTCGATGTCCAGGACGTCGTCGATCATCGCCCAAGCATCCCAGAGCCGCCTCTCAGGCATCCCAGAGCGCCCCCAGCGACATGAGGTCGCTCTGGTACTCGATGCGGTCGGCCCACTCCGTAGGCCAGGCGTCGGAGCCGTGGTGGGCCCCCGCGAACGCGCCCGTCAGACAGGCGATGGAGTCGGAGTCGCCGGAGGTGCAGGCCGCGCGGCGCAGCGCGGTGACGGGCTCGTCGACGAACTGCAGGAAGCAGAGCAGTCCGGTGGCGAGCGCCTCCTCGGCGATCCAGCCCGCGCCGGTGGCCAGGCACGGGTCGCTCTCGGGCGAGGCGGTGCGCACGGCGTCCTGAAGGCGGTCGAGAACCTCCAGGCACTCGTCCCAGCCGCGTTCGATGAAGTGCTCCGGCGTGGGGTCCTGGCTGCGGGTCCACAGGTCACCGAGCCAGCGGGAGAGGTAGCGGCCGCGGTTCTCCCGGGCGTACGAGCGCAGGAGGCCGATCAGTTCGGTCGGCTCGGCGCCTCCGGCCAGGAGCCACACGGCGTGGGCGGTGAGGTCCGAGGCGGCGAGCGCGGTGGGATGGCCGTGGGTGAGCGCGGCCTGCAACTGCGCGGCGCCCGAACGCTGTTCCTCGCTCAGCCCCCGTACGAGCCCGACCGGCGCCACCCGCATGTTGGCCCCGCACCCCTTGGAGTCGATCTGGCTGGCCTCCTGCCAGGGCCGGCCCTCGGTCTTCAGGAGGTTGCAGGCCACGAGGCAGGTGCGGCCGGGCGCGCGGTTGTTGTCGGGCGACTGGTACCAGTCCACGAACTCCTCGCGCACCGGCCGTTCCATCCGCAGCGGTGTGAGCAGCCCGCGGTCCATCGCCGTACGCAGCCCCCGCCCCAGCGCCAGCGTCATCTGTGTGTCGTCCGTGACGATCGCGGGCCGCGGCAGCTTCATCTCCCGCCAGGGGCCGAACTTGGCCAGGATCGAGGGGACGTCGTTGAACTCGGTCGGGAAGCCCAGCGCGTCGCCGAGGGCGAGGCCGAGCAGGGATCCGCTGGCGGCGTGCTTCGCGAGCGTCGGGGTGGTGGTCATGAGGGCCGTCCTTCCGAAGGGGGACGCAGCAGGGGTGGCTGCAGGGCGGTGGCGCCGCCCGCGCGGTAGAGCGCGGCGGGTTTGCCGCGGCCTCCGGTGAGGCGTGCGGCCCCCGGGACCGGTGCGACGAACCCGGGCGTGGCGAGGACCTTGCGCCGGAAGTTGGGCCGGTCGAGGACGGCGCCCCACACCGTCTCGTAGATCCGCTGCAGCTCACCGAGGGTGAACTCGGGCTGGCAGAAGGACGTGGCGAGACAGGTGTACTCGAGCTTGGCGCCGACACGTTCGTGGGCGTCGGCGAGGATGCGGTCGTGGTCGAAGGCGAGCGGACCGACCGAGCCGTACGGCAGCCAGCGGGCCTGTGCCGCGTCACCGCCGCCGTGCGGCTCGGGAGGGTCGGGGAGCAGCGCGGCGAACGCGACGGAGACGACCCGCATTCTCGGGTCGCGGTCGGGTTCGCTGTAGGTCCGCAGCTGTTCCAGGTGGAGGCGGGAGAGGTCCCGGATGCCGGTCTCGACGGCGAGTACGCGCCGGGCGGCCGTCTCCGCGGATTCCGTCGGCAGCACGAAGCCGCCGGGCAGTGCCCAGCGGCCGGCGTACGGTTCCTGCCCCCGTTCGACGAGCAGCACCTCGAGTTCGCCCGCGCGGACGGTCAGGACGGCGAGGTCGACGGTGACGGCGAAGGGCTCGAAGGCGTACTTGTCGTAGCCCTCGGGAGCGAGGCCTCCCTTTGCGCGCAAGTCACCCGCCCCCGGTTCCGCACGATTCGTGGCCGGTACCGGCCGGCACGAGCAATGGCCGGTACGAGTAATAGTCAGTACGACTATAAAAAGCCGAACCGCGCCCTACAAGACCTCGGGCGCGGTTCTCGGCACATCCGTGTTCTCGGCGCATCCACGGCAGAAGCCCTCAGCGGCCCCTGGAGCGCGCCGGAGCCCTCCGCGCTCCCCGAAGGGCGGCGAAGGCGGGCGGAGGGCGCACAGCGCCCTCCAGAGCCGCCGGGCGGGGGCCTAGAGATCGACCTCCTGCATGAGCATCCCGACCTCGGTGTTCGACAGGCGGCGCAGCCAGCCCGACTTCTGGTCGCCCAGGGTGATCGGACCGAAGGCCACGCGCACGAGCTTGTCGACCGGGAAGCCGGCCTCGGCGAGCATGCGACGCACGATGTGCTTGCGGCCCTCGTGCAGGGTCACCTCGACGAGGTAGTTCTTGCCGGTCTGCTCGACGACGCGGAAGTGGTCCGCCTTGGCGTACCCGTCCTCCAGCTGGATGCCGTCCTTGAGCCGCTTGCCCAGGTCGCGCGGGATGGGACCCACGATGTGCGCGAGGTAGACCTTCTTCACGCCGTACTTGGGGTGGGTCAGCCGGTGCGCCAGCTCGCCGTGGTTGGTGAGCAGGATGACGCCCTCGGTCTCGGTGTCGAGCCGCCCGACGTGGAAGAGCCGCGTCTCGCGGTTCGTCACGTAATCACCGAGGCACTGCCGGCCCTCCGTGTCCTCCATGGTCGAGACCACACCGGCGGGCTTGTTCAGCGAGAAGAACTGGTACGACTGCGTGGCCACGGTCAGTCCGTCGACCTTGATCTCGTCGTTCTCCGGGTCGACGCGCAGACCCTGCTCGAGGACGATCTCGCCGTTGACCTCGACCCTGGCCTGCTCGATCAGCTCCTCGCAGGAACGCCGGGAGCCGTAGCCCGCGCGCGCGAGCACCTTCTGCAGGCGCTCGCCCTCCTCCTCGGCGCCCGGGAAGGTCTTGGGCAGCTTGACGTCGGGCTTGCCCGCGTACCGGTCCCGGTTGCGCTCCTCGGCCCGCGTCTCGTACTCGCGGGAACGCGCGGGCTCCGTACGGCCGCCGCGCTGCTGGCCCTGCTTGGGGCCGCCCTTGGCGCCGCC
>LRTP01001201.1 GCA_001550305.1 Streptomyces diastatochromogenes | reverse complement strand
GTCCCGCGCGGGTTGCCGCTCCCGCCGGTCCCGCGCGGGTTGCCGCCTCCGCCGGTCCCGCGGGGATTGCCTCCTCCACCGGTCCCGCGCGGGTTGCCGCGCCCGCTGTTCCTGCCACTGCCACTGCCACTGCTTCGCATCAAAGTTCCGTCGTCGTCGTGTCGTCTGCATCTGCATCCGGTGCATCCGGATCGAACGACGGGACCCCTTCCAGCGTCTCGGCCTCGATCGCGTCCGCCTCGGGGAGGAAGGGCGCGAGCTCCGGGAGCTCGTCCAGACCGCGCAGGCCCATTCGCTCCAGGAAGTAGTTCGTCGTCACGTACAGGATCGCACCTGTTTCGGGTTCCGTGCCCGCCTCCTCGACCAGACCGCGCTGCAACAGGGTGCGCATCACACCGTCGCAGTTCACTCCGCGGACCGCCGAGACCCGCGATCGGCTGACCGGCTGGCGGTAGGCGACGACCGCCAGGGTCTCAAGAGCCGCCTGCGTGAGCCGGGCCTGCTGCCCGTCGAGGACGAAGCGTTCGACGGCCGCCGCGTACTCGGGCCGGGTGTAGAACCGCCAGCCGCCCGCGATGAGCCGCAGCTCGAAACCGCGGCCCTGGACGGTGTACTCGTCGGCCAGCTCCCGCAGCGCGTCCTTGATCTGCCGTTTGGGCCGCTCCAGGATCTTCGCGAGGTGCTCCTCGGTCGCGGGCTCGTCCACGACCATCAGGACGGCCTCCAGCGCGGGCTTCAGATCGAGGTCGGCGACGGTACGCAGGCCCGCCGGGACGTCGCTGCTCTCCTGGCTCACGCCTTCTCCTCCTTGGCGCCGTCCTTGATCTTGTCGTCCTTGGTGTCGCCGTCCTTGGCCCGGTCGTCCTTGACCGGCTCCGGCGGGCGGTCGAACTCGTCCGTCACCCTCGGCTGGCCGTCGCCGTCACCGCCCGTCCAGCGCACCATGAGCTCCCCGAGGGCCTCCTCCTGGTCGAGGGCGACGGCCTTCTCGCGGTAGAGCTCCAGCAGGGCCAGGAACCGGGCCACGACGGTGAGGGTGTCCTGGGTGTCCTCGACGAGGGCGCGGAAACTGGCCTCCCCGAGCTCCCGCAGCCGCGCCACCACGATCCCGGCCTGTTCCTGCACGCTCACCAGCGGGGCGTGGATGTGGTCGACGTACACCTGCGGCTTGGGCTTGGGCTGCATCGCCTTCACGGCGAGCCTGGCGAATCCTTCCGCCCCGATGCTGATGACCACCTCGGGCAGCAGCTCGGCGTGGTGGGCTTCGAGCCCGACGGTACGCGGGTAGCGGCGGCCCTCTTCCTCCAGCCGGGCGTTGAAGATGTCCGCGATCTGCTTGTAGGCGCGGTACTGGAGCAGCCGCGCGAACAGCAGGTCCCGGGCCTCCAGCAGCGCCAGATCCGCCTCGTCCTCGACCTCGGCGGCCGGGAGCAGCCGGGCGGCCTTCAGGTCGAGCAGCGTCGCCGCGACGACCAGGAACTCGGTCGTCTGGTCGAGGTCCCAGTCGGGCCCCATCGCCCTGATGTGCGCCATGAACTCGTCGGTGACCTTGGACAGCGCCACTTCGGTGACATCGAGCTTGTGCTTCGAGATCAACTGAAGCAGCAGGTCGAACGGCCCCTCGAAGTTCGCGAGCCGCACCTTGAAGACCCCGTCACCGGCCTGCGCCGGAGGCCCGGCCGAGGGCTCAAGCGCCGTGTCCGCCGGAGGGCCCGCTGTCGAAGACTCAAGCGCCGTGTCCGCCGGAGGGTCCCCTGCCGAAGGCTCGGGAGCCGTATCCGCCGGAAGCTCGGGCGCCGTCTCCGCGGCGGCCTCTACGGGCTCCTCGACCGGCTCCTCGACGGGCTCCTCGACCGACTTGGCTCGCCCGTCGACCGGCGGCCCCTCGACGGGCTCGACGCGCTCCTCGGGCCGCCCGTCCCGCTCCTCCGTCGGGACCGGCGTCGCGCCGGGGCCCCGCCCCAGGACACGACGACGGCCGCCGGAGCCGGCGGGGACAGAGGTGTCGTTCGAGGTCATAGCCGTCGCAGGCTACCGCTACCGCCCGCGGAGCCGTCGTACGAGGATGCTCGCGTCCCCGCGGGATTCAAGATCGGCGAGTACGACGGCGACCGCCTCGCGGACGATCCGGCCGCGGTCGACCGCGAGCCCGTGCTCCCCGCGGAGCACCAACCGGGCGTGCTCGAGGTCCATGAGCTCCTCGGCGGACACGTACACCGTGATCTTCTCGTCGTGCCGCTCCCGCCCGCTGGGCCGCCGGTTGGCGGCGCGGGAGCGCTTGTTGCCGCGGGCGACCTGCCCGCCGGCGCCCTCCTGCGTCGCCTGGCGCCGCGCCGAGCGCTCCGGGGCCGTACCCCTGCTGCGGGACTCTCCCGCGTCCGCCTCGGCGTCCGCCGCGACGTGTTCGTCGCCCTCGCCGTCACCGCCCTGCACGGGCACCGACTGCGGCGCGTCCTCCGCGACGGCGGCCGGGTCGCTCTCACCGGCCGGAGCCGGTACCCGGGCCTCGCCGTTGGTCCGGCGGGTGGGGGTGGATGACTGGAGCGCCATGCCCCCGGTGGTACGGAACAGTTCGTCGGCCCCCGGCAGACTCACTCGGCGTGACACCGGGCGAGCACCTCCCTGGCGAGCTGGCGATAGGCGGCGGCACCGACGGAGTTGGAGGCGTACGTGGTGATCGGCTCACCGGCGACGGTGGTCTCCGGGAAGCGGACGGTCCGGCCGATCACCGTGTGGTAGACGTGATCGTCGAACGCCTCGACCACGCGCGCGAGCACCTCACGGCTGTGCACCGTGCGGGAGTCGTACATCGTGGCGAGGATGCCGTCGAGCTCCAGCTCGGGGTTGAGCCGCTCCTGGACCTTCTCGATGGTCTCGGTGAGCAGCGCGACACCACGCAGGGCGAAGAACTCGCACTCGAGCGGCACGATCACCTTGTGGGCCGCCGTGAGGGCGTTGACGGTGAGCAGGCCGAGCGAGGGCTGACAGTCGATCACGATGTAGTCGTAGTCGGCCATCAGCGGCTTCAGCGCGCGCTGGAGCGTGGACTCGCGCGCGACCTCGGACACCAACTGCACCTCGGCGGCGGACAGGTCGATGTTGCTGGGCAGCAGGTCCATGTTCGGGACCGCCGTCTTCAGGAGCACCTCGTCGGCCGCCATGCCCCGCTCCATGAGCAGGTTGTAGACGGTGAGGTCGAGCTCCATGGGGTTGACGCCGAGGCCCACGGAGAGCGCGCCCTGCGGGTCGAAGTCGACGAGCAGGACCCGGCGTCCGTACTCCGCGAGCGCGGCGCCCAGGTTGATGGTCGACGTCGTCTTGCCGACGCCGCCCTTCTGGTTGCACATCGCGATGATCGTCGCGGGGCCGTGGCTGGTCAGCGGACCCGGGATCGGGAAGTAGGGCAGCGGGCGTCCGGTCGGTCCGACGCGCTCACGGCGCTGACGGGCCGCGTCGGGCGCGAGCGTGGCCGCGTACTCCGGATCGGGCTCGTACTCGGCGTCGGGGTCGTAGAAGTGCCCCTCGGGCAGTTCGTCGTAGTCGGCGAAGTGGGTGTGGTTCCCGCCACTTCCGTTGCCGGCCATGGCGTTCACGTGATGGCCATCCATGCTCTGGTGTGCTGTCTGAGTCATCCGGGGACTCTTTTGCGCTGCGAAGGTTCGGACAGCGACGGAGCCGACAGCCTCGAGCCCCGTGGGGCTCTGGCCCCGCGCCGGCATTCCTGGTTGACCACCCCCGGGAGTAAATGTCGACTCATTCACAAGTCGTCTTACCTCCTTGGTGACCAGGAAACTTCTAGATAGGTCAGCGTGGCACCATGCCGACGGTTGGCGACTCTATGGCGTGTCACCGGTCCGCAGCAACACAATCCGCCGGACCCGACCCGATGTGTCGGCAACCGAACACCCCTCTGTCAAGGGCGTAAGGCCGTCGCACAGCAGGTTTCACGGGTGTGCGAATCGGTTAAAGGGTTACGTTCGTGGCGAGTTGAACGAGTGTCGCAAAGTGACCCGACACACACCCGGCCGGACCTCGCTGGGCAAGGTCCGGCCGGGTACGGGGCGTTGACGACCTGTGTTGACGTATCGCCTTTTGCCGATCGATGGGTCAGCCGGCCACGCGGCCGGTCACCCTTCGGTGTCTCAGCCGAGCAGGGACTCCAGCTCGACGTGCTCCAGGCCGAGCGCCTCCGCGACCTCCCGGTACACGACCTTGCCGTCGTGCGTGTTGAGGCCCTTGGCCAGCGCGGGGTCGCGGCGCAGCGCCTCGACCCAGCCGCGGTTGGCCAGTTCCACGATGTACGGCAGCGTGGCGTTGGTCAGCGCGTACGTGGAGGTGTTGGGCACGGCGCCGGGCATGTTGGCGACGCAGTAGAAGACCGAGTTGTGGACCGGGAAAGTCGGCTCGGCGTGCGTGGTCGGACGGGAGTCCTCGAAGCAGCCGCCCTGGTCGATCGCGATGTCGACAAGAACACTTCCCGCCTTCATCCGGGAGACCAGCTCGTTGGTGACGAGCTTCGGGGCCTTGGCACCGGGGATGAGGACCGCACCGATGACGAGGTCGGCCTCGAGGCAGGCCTTCTCGAGCTCGAAGGCGTTGGAGACGACGGTCTGGATCTTCGTGCCGAAGATCTTGTCCGCCTCCTTGAGCTTGTTGATGTCACGGTCGAGCAGGGTCACCTGGAAGCCCATGCCGATGGCGATCTGCGCGGCGTTCCAGCCGGAGACCCCGCCGCCGATGACGACCGCCTTGGCGGGCAGCACACCGGGGACACCGCCGGGCAGCACACCGCGACCGCCGTTGGCGGCCATCAGGTGGTAGGCGCCGACCTGGGGGGCGAGGCGGCCCGCGACCTCGGACATCGGGGCGAGCAGCGGCAGCGCGCGGCTCGGCAGCTCGACCGTCTCGTACGCGATCGCCGTGGTGCCGGACTCCAGGAGCGCGTCCGTGCACTCCTTGGACGCGGCCAGGTGCAGGTAGGTGAAGAGGGTCTGGTCCTTGCGGAGGCGGTGGTACTCCTCCGCGATGGGCTCCTTGACCTTCAGCAGCAGGTCGGCGGCGGCCCAGACCTCGTCGGCGGTCTGCAGGATCTGCGCACCGGCGGAAACGTACTCGTCGTCCGTGATCGAGGAGCCGACACCGGCGTTCCGCTCGACGACGACCTGGTGGCCGTTGCGCACCAGCTCGTGCACACCGGCGGGGGTGATGGCCACCCGGAACTCGTTGTTCTTGACCTCGCGGGGGATGCCGACCTTCACGTCGATCACGGTCCTTGGCTCAGAGGGTTCTGGGGCTATGCACGGCCGGGGCGATGCAAGCCGGGGCAATGCATGTCATACCCGGATACACGGGGGCGCACCGGGAGACACCACGAAAGAACGCGGCGGAGCCAGTCTAATGAAGGGGTTCTCTCTGTCTAGCCTTTCAATGCATCAATCTTCGACGGATGTACTACGGATTTCACAGGCGTTAGCACCTTGTTCCGTGTCTTCTGTGCCTTCCACGGCCGTCGCGCTCTCCGGGAGCTCATCACCCAGCATGCGCTCGGCCGCCTTGCGGTGCAGTCCCGCCGCGGCGGGGTCGCCGAGCCGGTCCAGGGTGTCGGCCAGCCGGAGCTGCAGCGCGGCCTGCAGCCGGTGGTCCTCGGCGCGGCGCGCCCACTCGACCGCCTCGTGGCAGGTGCGCAGCGACTCCTCGGGCCGCCCGGCGTACTCCTGGACGCGCGCCAACTCGCTCAACGCCCGTGCCTGAGCGGGCACATCACCGTTCCTGCGGTGTCCGGTGACGGCGGCGCGCCAGTTGCGCAGCGCCTCGCCGTAGCGGCCCGCGTACGTGTGCGCGGTGGCGATACGGCCGTACAGCCGGGCGGCGTCCACCCGCTCGTCCCGTGCCAGGCGCTGGGCGAGCGCCCTGCCGTACCAGTCGGCGGCCCGGTCGTGGTCCCCGAGCTCCTGGTGGGCGCCGCCTACGGATTCCATCGCGCGGCCGGTCGCATACGGGTCGTTCGCCTCGCGTCCGGCGTCCAGGGCGGCCCGGTAGCGGGCCAGGGCGTCGGCCGTGCGGCCGGTCTGCGCGTCCAGGTCGGCGAGGTTCAGCAGGGCCGCGGCCTTCTCGCGGGGCAGGCCCCGGCGCTCGGCGACGTCGAGGACGAGGCGGTGGATGCCGTACAGCTCGGGCGCCGCGGCCCGGGTGCCGAAGTGGGCGACCATCGCCCGCACCAGCGCGGCCATCAGCCGCCTGGCCAGGGTGTCCAGCTCCCCGTCCGCGACCGCGAGCCGGGCCGCGGCCAGCAGCGCGGGCTGCCGGATGCGCAGCCA
>LRTP01001200.1 GCA_001550305.1 Streptomyces diastatochromogenes | reverse complement strand
CGGGCCGCGGCCGGCAGCGCGGGCTGCCGGATGCGCAGCCAGTCCTCGGCCGCCCTGGGGGTCGGGAAGCGCAGTTCGCGGGGCAGCGCGGCGAGCTTCTCGCGGGCGGGGGCGTTGTCGGTCTCGGTGATGGCGCGGCAGGACACCAGCAGCCGTACGGTCCGCTCCAGCATCCGGGCGCGGGCCAGCTGCAGCTCGGCCGGGCGGTCCTGGCTCTCGGCGAGGGAGCGCAGCAGCGGCAGCAGGCAGCCGGGCACCTCGTACTGCGGCAGCCGGGACTCGACGGGCCGTACGAGGCCGAAGCCGACGAAGTCGTCCAGCGCGGCCCGTGCGGTGTCCACCGAGCAGCCGGCCAGCGCGGACGCGGTGTGCGGGTCGATGAGGCCGGCCGGGGCGAGGGAGAGCAGACGCAGTATCCGCGCGGCGGTGGCGGACAGCGCGGTGTAGACGAGGTGGAAGACCCGGCCGAGCGGGGTGCTCTCGTCGCCCTCGGTGCGCAGTTGCTTGGCGAGGTCGGCGACGGCCGAGGTGGGGCGGGCGGCGAGCCAGCCTCCCGCGAGGCGCAGGGCGGCGGGCTGACCGGCGCACTCCTCGACCAGTCCCTCGGCCGCGAGCGGGTCGACGGTGATGCGCACCGAGCCGGTGAAGCGGTCGAGCAGTTCGAGCGCGGACTTGGTGTCCAGGCCGCCCAGGGTGCAGGGGCGGACGTCCGCGATGCCGGTCAGCGGCCCGCCGGAGACCGCGACGACCAGGCACTCGGGGGTGTCCGGGAGCAGCGCGTCGACCTGCTCGGCGTCGGCCGCGTCGTCGAGCAGCAGCAGGACGCGGCGGGTGGCGAGGGCCTCGCGCACCGCCTCGCTCAGATCGTCGGCGGCGGCCCCCGCCGGAGCGGGCAGCTCCAGGGTCCTCAGGAGTTCCCGCGCGGTGCGCTCGGTGGGCACGGGGGTGCCGTCGGGTTCGGTGAGCCGGGCGCGCAGCACCCCGTCCGGGTAACTCCCCGCAACCTGCCGTGCGAGCTCCTCGGCGAGCGCGGTGCGGCCCGATCCGGGCCTGCCGGCGATGAGCAGCACGCGCGCGCGGGGTGTCTTGCGGCCCGCGAGGGTGTCCAGGCCCGCGCGCTCGATGTCGACCCTGAGTTCCTTCAACTCTCTTGTGCGGCCCAGGAACTGACCCTCCGTAGGAGCGGACCCGGCAGCCGGGCGCCGCCCCGCCGACGACACCTTCGTGCCGTCTGTGTCCACCGCCTGATCCGCCACGGGCCACGCTCCCGTCCCACTGCGCGCGCAAGCCCGCCGGGACTCCGGTTCGGGCGTTTCCAGAGCCTAGTTCACGCTCTGCGACGATCCGGGCGGAGCACGGCGGGGACGTCCCCCGATCGGATCAGCCGATCGTAGGACTGCTGGTGTCCGGCCGTTCGATCCGTTCGTCGATCCGGCCGTTCGATCCGGTTGTGGGATCCGGTCGTGGCAGCGGAGTGTCCGGGGTGCGTCAGGACTCGAAGGGGCGGGCCGGCCAGGGCGCCTCGGCCGGGCGCAGCGCGTCGAGTCCGTCGCCGCCGCGGGCGGCGACCAGGGAGAGGACGCCCACGACGAGACAGTTGTTGTGCAGTTCGCCGGCGAGCACCCCGCGCACGAGGTCGCCGACGGGGACCCGGGCCAGCTCCATGTCGGCCTCTTCGTCCTCGACCTCGAAGCGCTCCCCCTCGGCCTCGGAGAGGTCGCGGGCGAGGAAGATCCGCACGGCCTCGGAGCAGCCGCCCGGGGTGGTGTAGACGTCGGTCAGCACCCGCCAGTCCTCGGCCTTGACGTGCGCCTCCTCGTACAGCTCGCGCTGGGCGGCGTGCAGTGGGTTCTCACCGGGCACGTCGAGGAGTCCGGCCGGGATCTCCCACAGCTTGTGGCGCACGGGGTGCCGGTACTGGCGCAGCACCACCGCGCGGTCCTGGTCGTCGAGGGCGAGGACGGCCACGGACCCGGGGTGGACCTGGTAGTCGCGGCGGGCGACCGATCCGTCCGGCATGACCACGTCGTCGGTGCGGACGGACGTCTTGTTGCCGACGAAGGGAGTCGCGGTGGCCCTGACTTCCCACTCCTCGGGGGTGTCCTTGATCGTCATGTCGCCCTGTTCCTCCTACGCACCGAACGAAGACCGGGGCACGTGTCCCGAAAGACGCGTACCCCGGCCACCGTACAGCCCTGGTGTTACTTGCCCGTCTTGCGCTCGACGGCGGCCTTGACCAGGCCCGCGAAGAGCGGGTGCGGGCGGGTCGGGCGGGAGCGCAGCTCGGGGTGCGCCTGGGTCGCGACCAGGTAGGGGTGCACCTCGCGCGGGTACTCGACGTACTCCACGAGCTTGCCGTCCGGGGAGGTGCCGGAGAACTGCAGACCGGCCTTCTTCTCCAGCTCGCCGCGGTAGGCGTTGTTCACCTCGTAGCGGTGCCGGTGACGCTCCTCGACGTACTCCTTGTCGTCGTACACCTCGCGCGCGATGGAGCCCTCGGCGAGCTTGGCCGGATACATGCCCAGGCGCATCGTTCCGCCCATGTCGCCCTCGCCCGCCACGATGTCGAGCTGCTCGGCCATCGTGGAGATGACCGGGTGGGCGGTGGCGGAGTCGAACTCGGTGGAGTTGGCGTCCGGGATGCCGGCCAGGTTGCGCGCGGCCTCGATCACGATGCACTGCAGGCCGAGACAGAGGCCGAGCAGCGGGATCTTGTTCTCGCGGGCGTACTGGATCGCGCCGACCTTGCCCGACACGCCACGGTCGCCGAAGCCGCCGGGGATGCAGATCGCGTCGACGTCGCCGAGCTGCTTCGCGGCGCCCGCCGGGGTCTTGCAGTCGTCCGAGGTGACCCACTTGATCTTCACGCGGGCCTTGTTGGCGAAGCCGCCGGCGCGCAGCGCCTCGGTGACCGAGAGGTAGGCGTCGGGCAGGTCGATGTACTTGCCGACGAGCGCGAGGTTGATCTCGTGGAGCGGGTTGTGGACGCGGTCGAGCAGGTCGTCCCAGGTCGTCCAGTCCACGTCACGGAAGGGCAGGTCCAGCTTGCGCACGACGTAGGCGTCCAGGCCCTCGGTGTGCAGCACCTTCGGGATGTCGTAGATCGACTTGGCGTCGATGGCCGCGACCACGGCCGCCTCGTCGACGTCGCACATCAGCGAGATCTTGCGCTTGATGGCGGTCGGCACCTCGCGGTCGGCGCGCAGCACGATCGCGTCCGGCTGGATACCGATGTTCCTGAGGGCCGCGACCGAGTGCTGGGTCGGCTTGGTCTTCAGCTCGCCGGAGGGGCCGATGTAAGGCAGCAGCGAGATGTGGACCACGAACACGTTGTCCCGGCCGACCTCGTGCCGGACCTGGCGGACGGTCTCCAGGAAGGGCAGCGACTCGATGTCGCCGACCGTGCCGCCGACCTCGGTGATGACGACGTCGACGTCGTCGGTCGCCATACGACGGATGCGGTGCTTGATCTCGTTGGTGATGTGCGGGATGACCTGCACGGTGTCGCCCAGGTACTCGCCGCGCCGCTCCTTGGCGATGACCGTCGAGTACACCTGCCCTGTAGTGACATTGGCGGAGCCGTCCAAGTCAACGTCGAGGAAGCGCTCGTAGTGTCCGATGTCCAGGTCGGTCTCGGCGCCGTCGTTGGTGACGAACACCTCGCCGTGCTGGAACGGGTTCATGGTGCCCGGGTCGACGTTCAGGTAGGGGTCGAGCTTCTGCATGGTGACCCGCAGGCCCCGCGCCTTGAGCAGCGCACCCAGGCTGGAGGCGGTCAGGCCCTTACCGAGGGAGGAGGCGACACCCCCGGTGACGAAGATGTGCTTGGTCGTCGTGGATTTGGGCGGCATGGCCAAGAGGGGGCTCCCGTGGTCGCGGTCTGGGGTGCGTACCGGCGTGGTGTCCGAAGATTTCCGGAGGTGCCGTCGCTGCGGTTCGGGGGTTTCTTGCCCACCGGTCCACGGGCTACCAGGGTATCAGCGACCCGAGGAGGCCGCTTCCGGCCACGCTCCGCACACACATCGGCACGGACCTCACACAGCACTCACTCGATCGGACCAGTCGGGTTGCCTGGAGCGGCACGCGGATCACCCACGTGCGTCGTATCCTGCTCGGACACTCGCTGCCGAGTCCGGCCGGCACACGGCACCATCCCCGCCCGTATCCCGGAACCACGAGAGCTCGTCAGTTCGTTTCGCAACGACAATCGCACCGATAATTGACGTTCCGCAACGACGCTTTACCAACGTTCTAACGTTCAATCTTCTAACGTTTTAACGTTCCTGTTCCCTGACCGCAGAGCGACCGCCCCTCGGGGGCGACGTGGCCGTTCGACTGGAGATGCACGTGGCCGGGCGCATCGAGGACTACGCACTCATCGGAGACATGCAGACCGCAGCACTGGTCTGCCGGGACGGCACGGTGGACTGGCTGTGCCTGCCCCGCTTCGACTCTCATGCCATCTTCGCGGGACTGCTCGGCACGGAGGAACACGGATTCTGGCGGCTCGGGCCCGCCCACGCGGCCGACGCCGAACCACCGACGGCGGCGCGCCGCTCGTACCGCGGCGACTCGCTGATCCTCGAATCCGAGTGGGACACCCCACGCGGAACGGTCCGAGTGACCGATTTCATGCCGCCGCGCGACGGCGCGCCCCAGCTGATCCGCATTGTGGAAGGCGTCACGGGCCGCGTCCCGATGCGCTCCGCGCTGCGGATGCGTTTCTCGTACGGCCGTGTCGTGCCCTGGGTGCACAAGCACGAGGGGCGCACGGTCGCCGTCGCCGGACCCGACTCGGTGTGGTTCGACACCGCCTGCGAGACCTACGGCAAGGCGCTGACCACGTACGCCGACTTCACGGTGGCACCCGGTGACCGGATCGCGTTCACCATCTCGTGGGAACCCTCACACAAGAAGCCCCCCGCGCTGCCCGAGCCGGAGCAGGCCCTGGAGGCCACCGAGGACTTCTGGCGCGACTGGGTCGACCAGTGCACGTACCACGGCCCCTACCGCGAGGCCGTCGTCCGTTCCCTGATCACCCTCAAGGCCCTGACGTACGCCCCCACGGGCGGCATCGTCGCCGCGCCCACCACCTCCCTCCCGGAGGAGATCGGCGGCGTACGCAACTGGGACTACCGCTACACCTGGCTGCGCGACGCCGCGATCACCCTCTCCTCCCTCCTGCGCACCGGCTACCGCGACGAGGCCCGCGCCTGGCGCGAATGGCTGCTGCGCGCCGTGGCCGGCGACCCGGAGAACCTGCAGATCATGTACGGCATCGCGGGCGAGCGGGAATTGGGCGAGGCGGAGCTCGACTGGCTGCCCGGATACGAGAACTCGGGCCCCGTGCGGGTCGGCAACGGCGCCGCGCACCAGCTCCAGCTGGACGTCTACGGCGAGGTCATCGAGGCCCTGCACCTGGCCCACATGACGGGCCTGTCGCGCAACGACTACGCCTCGCTCCTCCAGCTGAAGCTGATCCGCTACCTGGAGGACCACTGGGACCAGCCGGACGAGGGCATCTGGGAGGTCCGCGGCCCGCGCCGCCACTTCGTGCACTCCAAGGTGATGGCCTGGGTCGCCGTCGACCGCACGATCAAGCTCATCGAGTCCGGTGACGCGGACGGCCCGCTGGAGAAGTGGCGCGAACTGCGCGACGACATCCACCGGGACGTGTGCGAGAAGGGCTACGACAAGGAGCGCAACACCTTCACGCAGTCGTACGGCTCCAAGGAGCTGGACGCCTCGCTGCTCCTCATTCCGCAGATGGGCTTCCTCCCCCCGGACGACAAGCGCGTGATCGGCACCATCGAGGCGATCCAGCGCGAGCTGTCCACCTCGGACGGCTTCATCCTGCGCTACCCGACCACCGGCGAGGACGCGGGCGTGGACGGCCTCGAGGGCGACGAGGGGGCCTTCCTGGCCTGCTCCTTCTGGATGGCGGACGACCTGGCGATGATCGGCCGCGTCGACGAGGCCCGCAAGCTCTTCGAAAGGCTCCTGGCCCTGCGCAACGACCTGGGTCTCCTGGCCGAGGAATGGGACCCGCGCCTCCAGCGCCAGGTGGGCAACTTCCCCCAGGCCTTCAGCCACGTGCCCCTGATCGACACGGCCCTGAGGCTGACGGCAAGCGGGGCATACGGCGGCTGACACGAGCGGGACGGCGGCCCGCGCTCCCCTTTTCGGGAGCGGGGCCGCCGCTTTCATCTTTTCGGGGACGGGCCGCCGCTTTCGTCAGGGACACGGGCCGATGCTCTCTTCAAGGGCGCGAGCATCTGCTTTCAGGGGCGCGGGGAACTGCGCGACCAGCCCCCACCCGCCCACAGCCCCACACAAGCCCCTAGGCTGAAAAGCAGTCCCGTCCCCTCCTGAAAAGGGGGCACCTGCGATGTCCCCCTTCTCGAAAGCCCACACCCGCCTCGCCGCCCTGCGCGCACACCTGACCGGCGACGCTCTCAGGCCTGAAGATCCCGGCTACGACGACGCCCGCACGCTCTTCAACGCCCGCATCGACCGCCACCCCGCAGTGATCGCCCGGTGCGAGACCAAGGCGGACGTGGTCCATTGCGTCCGCTTCGCCCGGGACCTGGACCTCCACATCGCGATCCGAGCCGGCGGCCACAGCCCGGCCGGGATGTCGCTCAACGACAACGGCCTGGTCATCGACCTGCGCCGGATGCACACGGTGACCGTCCACCCCGGCTCCCGGACGGTACGGGTCGAGGGCGGCGCCCTCATGAGCCACCTCGACCACGCCACCCGGCCCCACGGCCTGGCCACCACCGGCGCCCGGAACTCGACCACCGGCGTCGCCGGCTTCGCCCTCGGCGGCGGCACCGGCTGGCTCGACCGCGCCTTCGGCCTCGCCGTCGACAACCTGCTCGGCGTCGAACTGGTCATGGCCGACGGCTCGCAGATCCAGGCCACCGATCACGAGAACCCCGAACTCTTCTGGGCCCTGCACGGCGGTGGCGGCAACTTCGGCGTCGCCACCGCACTGACCCTGAGACTGCACCCGCTGCCGGATTTCTCGATCGCCCTGCTCACCTACCGCCCGGAGTCCGGCCTGGACGTGGTCCGCGGCTACCGCGAGATCATCGAGACCGCACCGCCGGAGACCGGCGGTGGGATCATCCGCACACAGCTGGTCGACGCACTCCTGACGTACCCGGGCCCCGAGCAGGACCTCCGCAAGCTCGCCCGGCCGCTGCTGGCGCTGCCTCACGAGGCCGTGATCCTCACGGCCCTCCCCTACGCCGCCTTCCAGCGCATCCTGGACAGCCCGGCGGGCCTGCGGAACCTCTCTTCCGCGGAGTCCCTGACCGGCCTGCCCGACAAGGCCGTGGACGTCTTCTGCGAGCTGGGAAACACCATGCCCGTGCCCACGGCCACCCGGTACTCGCTGTTCCCGCAGGGCGGCGCGATCGCCTCCGGCCCCGACCGCTTCCCGGTGCCGTTCCGGGACGCCCGGTGGACCGTGCACCCCTTCGGGATGTGGGAGGACCCGGCCGACGACAGGCGCTGCGTCCAGTGGGTCGAGGACGTGCGCGCCGCCCTCCGGCCGTGGAGCACCGGCGCGGTCTGCCTCAACCTCGTCGGCGACGAGGGAGCCGACCGCGTGGTGGCCGGCCTCGGCGCCGGGAACATCCGTCGGCTGGCCGCGGTGAAAGCCGCGTACGACCCGGACAACGTCTTCCGCTTCAACCACAACATTCTGCCCCGGTAGTGAACGGCCCGGCCTCGGACATGCCTCCGGGAGGCCTCCCCGGGTAGCGTCCGCTGCATGGACAGCCGTTTGGACAGCCACTTGGACAGTCGATACGACACCCAGGGCGCCGGAATCACCGTGCAGCGAGCGCTGGAGCTGCCCGGGCTGCGCAGCGGGCTGCCGGAGATCCTCGCGGGTGCCGACCGGCTGGGCCGCACCGTGCGCTGGGTGCACGCGGGCGAGGTCCCGAACATCGCCTCGCTCCTCAAGGGCGGCGAACTGCTCCTGACCACGGGCTACGGCCTCGGCACCCGCCCCGCCGACCAGCGCGCGTTCGTCCGCACCCTCGCGGAGCGCGGTATCGCGGCGCTCGTCGTGGAGCTCGGCCCGCGCTTCACCCGGCTGCCCTCGGCCCTCGTGGAGACGGCCCGCTCCGCCGGTCTCCCGCTGGTCCAGCTGCACCGCGAGGTGCCCTTCGTGGCGGTCACGGAGGAGATCCACACCGAGATCGTCAACGGCCACTACGCGCTGCTGCAGCGGGCCGAGGAAGTGCACCGGCGCTGTACCGAGGCCCTGCTCGGCGGCGGGGGCATACCCCAGGTCCTCGGCATCCTCGCGGACTTCAGCGGCAACCCCGTCTTCCTGGAGACCGCGGACGGACAGCTCCTGTACGCCGCGGGGGCCGGCTCGGCCGGCGCCGATCCGCTCCAGGTGTGGGAGGGGATGCGCGGCCAGCACAAGGAGGAGCCGCCCGCCGGGACGACCCTCGTGGACGTGCCGGGCGGCGGCCCCGGCACCGGCTCGGTACGCGCCCGGCTGGTCCTCCTGCCCGTCAGCGCCCCGGTCGCCCCCGTGCACCGGATCGCGGCGGAGCGGGCCGCGGGCATCCTGGCCGTCGTCCTCATGCAGGCCCGCCAGGAGGAGGAGCTCGCGGCACGCGGACGCGGCGACTTCCTCACCGACCTCGCGGAGGGCCGTATCGCCGCCGAGGACGCCCCCGCACAGGCCCGCGTGCTCGGCTTCAAGCCCGGCAACGGCCCGCTCCTGCCGGTCGTGATGCGGCTCGCCGACGGCCCCTCCCCCGGCGGCGGTTCTGGCCATCAGCTC
>LRTP01001199.1 GCA_001550305.1 Streptomyces diastatochromogenes | reverse complement strand
CGTCACGCGGCGGAGACGGCGACGGCCGCGCAGGGCCTGACGGACCGCCCCTGGTACGACGCCCGCCGCCTCGACACCGACCTGCTCCTGTGGCGGCTGCGCGACCATCCGGACCTGGCGGCCTTCGTGGAGCGCGCCATCGGCCCCCTCCGCGACCACGACCTCCGCTCCAAGCCGCCGCTGCTGCCCACCCTCGAGACGTACTTGGCGCACGCGGGCCGCAAGGCGGAGACGGCCCGCGAGCTGCACCTGAACCGGCAGACCCTCTACAACCGCCTCGCCCGGATCGGGGAGTTGCTGGGCACGGACCTGGACGACCCGCAGACGGTACTGGCGTTGAGCCTGGCACTGCGAGCACGACGGCACGTGCCCTGAGCCACCGGACGGCTCCTAGGCAAGGGGCCTGGTCTGGGTCAGCTCGTCGTAGACGCTGAGCACTTGGGCGACGGTCTCGTCCTCGGTCGGCCAGGTCGCGGCCTGCCGCACCCCCCGCTCCTTGAGCACCTCCCGGCGATCGTCGTCCCCGAGCAGCCGTACGACGGCGGCGGCGAGCGCGTCGGCATCCGCGCACGGGACGAGTTCGGCCGCGTCGCCAACCAGTTCGGGGATACCTCCGACGGCGGTCGCGACGAGCGGCACACGCGCGTGCAGGGCCTCCTGGGCGAGCACGGAACGGGACTCCCAAGCACTCGGCAACACCGCGAGATCGGAGGCCAGGAGCAGCTCGGAGACGTCCTCGCGCCGCCCGACGAGCCGCACCGGCAGCTCCTCGTCCTCGATCCGCCGCTGGAGGGCCGCCCGCAGCGGCCCCTCCCCGGCGATCACCAGGAGCGGCACGGGGTCGAGCGAGCGCCACGCGCGCGAGGCGTCGAGCAGGGTGTCGTATCCGCGGTGCCGGTCGAGGGAACCGACGGCCATGAGCAACGGGCGGTCGGTGGCGCCGAGTTCGGCCCGCGCCTTGTGGCGGAGCCGGTCGGGGTCCCCGTACTCGACGGCCTTGCGTGGCGTCGGGAACGCGACGGCCGCGAGCCGGGCGTCCCGCGCCC
>LRTP01000120.1 GCA_001550305.1 Streptomyces diastatochromogenes | reverse complement strand
CGCCCCCCCCTTTCCCCGGCACGCCACGGGCACGGCATCCGCCCCGCACCCCCCGCCAGAACCACCGCACCGCGCCGATCCTGCAGAAACACGCTCGAAACGTGCAGGAGTCCGAGGGCCCACCGTCCCCACACTCGGTGTCAGAAATTCAGGGACCCACGGCAACGCGAAGGCGGACCCCCATGAGGAATTTCGTGTACACCTCCCATCCCTCGCGGATCGTCTTCGGCACCGGAACGGTCGGCCAGGTCCGCGAGGAGGTCGAGCGACTCGGCTGTTCTCGAGTCCTCCTCCTGTCCACTCCGTCGGTGGCCAAGGCCGCCGCACGGGTCCGTGACGTCCTCGGTGACGTCGTCGTGGCGGAGTTCGACGGTGCCACCATGCACACTCCGGTCGAGGTGACCGAGCGGGCCCTCGACGTCCTTCGGGAACACTCCGCCGACTGCCTGGTGGCCGTCGGCGGCGGTTCCACCACGGGGCTGGCCAAGGCACTCGCGCTCCGCACCGATCTGCCGCAGTTGATCCTTCCCACCACCTACGCGGGTTCGGAAGTCACCCCCGTCCTCGGAGAGACACAGAACGGACGCAAGACCACGGTGGCCTCGCCCGCGATCCTGCCCGAGACCGTCGTCTACGACGTCGAGTTCACCCTCGGCCTGCCGGTGGGCCTGTCGGTCACCAGCGCGGTCAACGCCATGGCACACGCCGTGGAAGCCCTGTACGCGCCACAGGCGAACCCCGTCATCGACGCCATGGCGCTCGACGCGATCGCGCTGAGCGCCCGCGCCCTGCCGGCTCTCGTGGCCGAGCCGTCCGACACCGCGGCACGCGCCGACCTCCTGCGTGCCGCGTGGCTGGCCGGTACCTGCCTCGGCTCCGTCGGTATGGGCCTGCATCACAAGCTGTGCCACACGCTGGGGGGCGCGTTCGACTTGCCGCACGCCGCGACGCACACCGTGATCCTGCCGCACGCGATGGCCTACAACGCCCCGGCCGCTCGGGACGCCATGAGCCGCATCGCCGGCGCACTCGGCGTGCCGGACGCTCCGAGCGGGATGTTCGACCTGATCACCTCGCTCGGGGGCCCCACCTCGCTGCGCGAGCTGGGCATGGCGGAGGCGGATCTGCCGCAGGCCGCGCGGCTGGCCGTCGCCACGCCGTACCCCAACCCCCGGGAGCTGACGCCCACGGGAATCGAGAGCCTGTTGCGCGACGCCTGGCGGGGCCGCCGTCCGACGGTTCCCGCGGCACCGACTCCTGCTCCGCGAACCCCTGGACTGGTGGCCCCCGCGGCGCACGCAGTGGCGTCGGACGTGGAGCGCCTGACCGCCCAGGTGGTGGAGAGCTTCGCGGACGCACCCGATCCGCGGGGCAGGCAGTTGCTCGGCGACCTGGTACGGCACCTGCACCACTTCGTGACGAGCAATGACGTCACCGAATCCGAGTGGGAGCAGGCCATCGACTTCCTGACCCGCACCGGACAGATCTCCACCAGCACCCGCCAGGAGTTCGTGCTGCTGTCCGACACACTCGGTGTCTCCAGCATCGTCGACCTGCTCACCCACTCACGCACCCCGCAGACCACACCGTCAGCGGTCCTCGGCCCCTTCTACACGGACGGCCCGCCGGAAACCGCGCAGGGCGGCGACATCTCGCAGGGGGTGGCCGGCACTCCCCTGTGGGCCGACATCCTCATCACCGACACGGACGGACGGCCCGTGCCGGATGCCGTCACGGACGTCTGGCAGGCCAACAAGGACGGTTTCTACGACGTCCAGTTGCCCGAGTTGGACGGACCGGTGCTGCGCGGCCGCCTGCGCACCGACGAGCGGGGACGCCTGCGCTTCTGGACGACCCTGCCGGCCGAGTACCCGATCCCGGACGACGGACCGGTGGGACAGCTGCTCCAAGCCGTCGAACGTCATCCCTACCGTGCGCCCCACCTGCACTTCATGATCTCCGCCGCCGGCCACCAGCGCCTGGTCACCCAGCTGTTTGTGAAGGGCGGCCACTACATCGACTCCGACACCGTGTTCGGCGTCAAGGAGGGCCTGATCGTGGATTTCACCCCCCGGGTCGGACCGACCCCGGACGGCCGTGCCGTCGCCGGGGAGTGGCGCAGCCTGCAGTTCACCTTCCGCATCGCCCGCCTGGCCGACGGCCCCGCACACTGACCTGGAGCAGTCTCATGGACTCGACCCACACCTACGACACCGACGTCCTCGTGGTCGGCAGTGGCCCCGCCGGTGGATCCGCGGCCCTGCTCCTGGCCACGTACGGCATTCGCACCCTGCTCGTCACCAAGTACGGCTGGCTGGCCGACACCCCCCGTGCGCACATCACCAACCAGCGCACCATGGAGGTACTGCGCGACCTCGGCGTGGACGGCGAGGCCGCCGCGGCCGGGAGCCCCGCCGAACTCATGGGCGACACCGTTCTGTGCACCGCCCTGGCCGGCGAGGAGATCGGCCGCATCCGCAGCTGGGGCACCGGCCCGCACGCGGCGACCGAGTACGGTGCCGCCAGCCCCGCGCAGATGATCGACGTTCCGCAGACCTTTCTGGAACCGATCCTCGTGAAGAACGCCGCGGCGCGGGGAGCCAAGATCCGTTTCGACACCGAGTTCCTCAGCCTGGAACAGGACGCCGACGGCGTCACCGCCCGGCTCCGGGACCGGGTGCGCGGAGACGAGTTCACCGTGCGGGCCCGCTACCTGATCGGTGCGGACGGCGGTCGCAGCGGCGTGGCGGAGCAGATCGGACTGCCGATCGCCGGGCAGAGCGGCAAGGCCGGCAGCATGAACATCGCCTTCAAGGCCGACCTGTCCCGGCACGTGGCCCACCGCCCGAGCGTTCTGTACTGGGTGATGCGTCCCGGCGCCCACATGGGCGGCATCGGCATGGGGCTGGTGCGCATGGTGCGGCCGTGGAACGAATGGCTGCTGGTGTGGGGATACGACATCGACCAGCCCCCGCCGCACATGGACGAGGCGACCGCCCGTGACATCGTCCACGACCTCATCGGCGACCGCGACATTCCCGTCGAGATCACGTCGAGCTCGCTGTGGACGGTCAACCACAGCTATGCGACGACGTATTCGGCCGGGCGGGTCTTCTGCGCCGGGGACGCGGTTCACCGGCACCCGCCGTCCAACGGCCTCGGTTCCAACACCTCGATCCAGGACTCGTACAACCTCGCCTGGAAGCTCGCCATGGTCATCCGCGGTCAGGCCGGCCCGGGGCTCCTCGACACGTACACCGCGGAGCGGGCACCGGTCGGCCGGCAGATCGTCGATCGCGCCAACCTCAGCCGTGACCAGTTCGGCCCGATCTTCCAGGCACTGGGACTCGACGAGTACAGCGAGGAGGAGGACATCGTCGACGGTCTCGCCGCGTGCCGCAGCGGGACGGCCGAGGGCACCAAGCGACGGCAGGCGCTGGAAGAGGCCATTCAGCTGAAGAACTACGAGTTCAACGCTCATGGCGTCGAGATGAACCAGCGCTACGACTCCTCCGCGGTCGTCCAGGACACCGGCGCCGCCGAGGAATGGACCCGGGATCCGGAGCTCTTCCACCAGCCGACGACCCGCCCCGGCGCAAAACTCCCGCACGCCTGGCTCGTCGACGGCAACGGCCATCGCCTGTCCACGCTGGACGTCGTCGGCAAGGGAACCCTGACACTGATCACCGGCCTGTCCGGGGGCGTGTGGGAGTCGGCCGCGGCCGACTGCGCCGAGGCCCTGGGGATTCCTCTGAAGTGCGTCCGCATCGGCGCCGAGGACAGCCGCGACGCCTACGGCGAGTGGCGCCGGGCATCGGAGGTGGCCGAGGACGGGTGCCTGCTCGTCCGCCCGGACGGACACATCGCCTGGCGGGCCTCCTCGGCGCCGGACGCCGACTCCGCGGCGTACGGCGAGCTGCTCGAAGCCCTGAGGACCGTACTGCACCGTTGACGACCACGACGCGACAGCGGCGTACAGCCACACCCCCACACGGAAACCCGAACAGAGGCAGACACCACTCGGGGCGAGTCTGCCGGACCGGAACGGAGCGCAGTGCACATGGACAAGGTGGTTGCCACGGCCGAGGAGGCACTGGCAGGCGTCATGGACGGAGCGTCCCTGGCCGTGGGCGGCTTCGGCCTCAGCGGCGTCCCCGACGTGCTGATCCACGCGCTGTACGCGACCGGCGTGACCGGGCTGAGCGTGGTCTCCAACAACTGCGGCGTGGACGGCGGCGGCCTGGGCATCCTGCTCGCCGCCGGTCGCATCGCCCGCGTCACCGGCTCGTACGTCGGCGACAACAAGGAGTTCGCCCGCCAGTACCTCTCCGGTGAACTGCTGGTCGAACTGACGCCGCAGGGCACACTCGCCGAGCGCCTGCGCGCCGGCGGATGCGGCATCCCCGCCTTCTTCACGCCCGCCGGTGTCGGTACCCAGGTCGCCGAGGGCGGCCTGCCCTGGCGCTACGCCCCCGACGGCACCGTGGCCGTCACCTCACCGCCCAAGGAGGTCCGCGAGTTCGACGGCCGGCGTCATGTGCTCGAGCACGGCATCACCACCGACTTCGCACTGGTGCGGGCGGCCAGGGGCGACCGCCACGGCAACCTCGTCTTCCACCGCTCGGCCCGCAACTTCAACCCGCTCGCCGCGATGGCCGGCCGCGTCACGATCGCCGAGGTCGAGCAGTTGGCCGAGCCCGGCGAGCTCGACCCGGACGAGATCCATCTCCCCGGCGTGTTCGTCCAGCGTGTGGTGGAACTGACGCCGGAGCAGGCCGCGGACAAACACATCGAACGGCGCACTGTCTCCGCGCCGTCGGCACGAGGGACGGTGCGGCACTGATGCCATGGACCAGGAACGAGATGGCCGCGCGCGCGGCGGCGGAGATCCAGGACGGCGACTACGTCAACCTCGGCATCGGACTGCCCACGCTGGTGCCCGAGCACGTGGCCGAAGGAGTGCACGTGGTGCTCCAGTCGGAGAACGGCGTCCTCGGTGTCGGGCCGTACCCGGCCGAGGAGGACGTGGACCCCGACCTGATCAACGCGGGCAAGGAGACGGTCACCGTACTGCCGGGTGCGAGTTTCTTCGACTCCGCGTTGTCCTTCGGAATGATCAGGGGCGGTCACATCGACACCGCCATTCTGGGAGCCATGCAGGTCTCCGCCACCGGAGACCTCGCCAACTGGATGATCCCGGGCAAGATGGTGAAGGGCATGGGCGGTGCGATGGACCTCATCCACGGCGCCCGCCGGGTCGTCGTCGTCATGGACCACTGCGCCAAGGACGGCAGTCCGAAGCTCGTCGACGTGTGCTCCCTGCCCCTCACCGGCGTGGCCTGCGTCGACCGCGTCATCACCGACCTCGGCGTGCTGGACGTCACCGAGGACGGACTCGTCCTCGTGGAGACCGCTCCCGGCGTCAGCACGGACGAGATCGTCAGCCGTACCGCCGCGCCCGTGCGCGTGCCGGACACCGTCGGCTGATCCCGCTTCAGCCCTCCCCTGCCCAACTCCCCCCCACCACAAGGAGTCCCGATGAACGAGCGCCTGCGGGACGTCTACGTCGTCGACGCCGTCCGCACCCCGATCGGCCGCTACGGCGGTGCCCTGTCCGCCGTGCGCCCCGACGACCTCGCCGCCGGAGTCGTACGTGAACTGCTCCGCCGCAGTCCCGCCTTGGACCCGTCCCTCATCGGTGACGTGTTCTTCGGAAACGCCAACGGCGCCGGGGAGGACAACCGGGACGTCGCCCGTATGGCCGTGCTGCTGGCCGGTCTTCCCGTGACGGTCCCCGGAACCACCGTCAACCGGCTGTGCGGCTCGGGGATGGAGGCGGTCATCCAGGCCGCCCGCGCGGTGGCGCTCGGCGACGCCTCCGTCGCCGTGGCCGGCGGAGTGGAGTCCATGAGCCGCGCCCCGTGGGTCCTGCCCAAACCGGGGCGGGCCTTCCCGGTCGGCAACCAGGAGCTGTACTCCACCACCCTCGGCTGGCGGATGGTCAACCCGCGGATGCCCGAGGCGTGGACCATCCCGCTCGGCGAGAGCGCCGAGCTGATCGCCGACAAGTACGGCATCACCCGCGAGGCCCAGGACGCCTTCGCGCTCGCCAGTCACGAGAAGGCCGCCCGGGCGTGGAAGGAGGGTGCGTACGACGCCGAGGTGGTCCCCGTCGAGGGTGTGGACCTGCCCCGCGACGAGGGGATCCGGGACGACACCTCACTCGAAGCGCTGGCCCGCCTCAAGCCGGTCTTCCGGGCGGGCGGCACGGTCACGGCCGGCAACGCCTCGCCTCTCAACGACGGCGCGGCGGCCCTGCTGCTGGTCGACGAGGCCGGGCTGGCCGAGACGGGCCGTGAACCGCTGGCCAGAATCCGCGCCAGTGCGGTGACGGGCATCGAGCCGCAGTACTTCGGCCTCGGCCCGGTCGACGCCATCCGCAAGGCCCTGGCGAAGGCGGGCCGCACCTTCGACGCCCTGCACACCGTCGAGCTCAACGAGGCGTACGCCGCCCAGGCGCTGGGCTGTCTCGCCGCCCTGCCGGAACTCGACTCCGGCATCCTCAACCCGAAGGGCGGCGCCGTCGCCGTCGGGCATCCCCTCGGCGCCTCCGGCGCTCGTATCACCGGAGCGGTCGCCCATCAGCTCGCGGAAGCCGGCTCGGGCACGGGCCTGGCCGCGCTCTGCATCGGCGTCGGGCAGGGCCTGGCCCTGGTCCTGGAGCGCTGAGGCGACCGCCACCGGGTCAGGGTGTCGTCGCCACGCGTTCGAGTGCGGCGGTGAGTGCGGCGAGGTCGTGGCCGGCGAGGTTGTCGAGGACGTGCCGCCGGATGCTGGCCAGGTGGGCGGGCCAGGCCTCCTGGAGACGGGCGAGGCCGTCGTCGGTGAGGACGGCGTTCCAACCGCGCAGGTCTTCCTCGCACTTGGCCCGTTGGACGAATCCCTGCTTCTCGAGGCGGTTGACGACACGGGTCATGCCGCTGAGCGAGAGGTTGCAGGCGGTGGCGAGCTCACTCATCCGCATCCGGCGGTGGGGCGCCTCGGACAGGAACATGAGCGGGGTGTACTCGGAAAGGGGCAGCCCTCCGTCGCCGACCATGTCCGCGTCCACCAGTCGTGGCAGGGCCATCATGACGTGGGCCAGGGCGCGCACGAGCGATTCCTCGGTCTGGTCCAAGGGGCGCAGGGGCTGTTCGTCGTAGGGCATGCCTCACACCCTATCTCCTTGACACGGCAAGCACTCATACATTTACTTGACACGGCAAGCACACATACAAGCGAAGGTGCACACCATGACAAGGATCGGCATCATCCTCGGCAGCACGCGCCCCGGACGCAACGGCGAGGCCGTCGCCCACTGGGTGCACGAGCTGGCCACGCGCCGCACCGACGCACAGTACGAGCTCGTCGACCTGGTGGACTACAAGCTGCCGCTGCTGGATGAGGCCTATCCGCCGGCGATGGGCCAGTACACCCAGCCGCACACCCAGCAGTGGGCCGCGAAGATCGCCTCGTTCGACGGCTTCGTCATCGTGACCCCCGAGTACAACCACTCGGTACCCGGCGCGCTGAAGAACGCCATCGACTTCCTGGCGGCCGAGTGGGCCAACAAGGCTGTCGGCTTCGTCAGTTACGGCTCCACCGGGGGCGTCCGCGCCGTCGAGCACCTGCGCCTGATCGCCGGTGAACTGCAGATGGCGGACGTCCGCTCCCAGGTGGCGCTCTCCCTGTTCACCGACTTCGAGAACTTCAGCGTCTTCAAGCCCGCCGAGAGCCACCATGCCGCCGTCACCGCCACGCTCGACCAGGTCGTGGCGTGGAGCAACGCCCTCGCTCCGCTGCGCGCCGCCTGACGCGAGGCATCACGGGGCGCCGCCGCCCGCTCATGCCCCGCACCGGCGTCCGACACCGGTGCGGGATGCGGGAGCCTGAGCCCCCTTTCGACCGCTACGGGAAGAGAGAAATCCGCCGATGTCAGAACGTGCTGCCTCCCCCGCGGGCGGGCACCCGATCACGCTGGGACTGGACACGTTCGGCGACGTGACCGACGACGCCCAGGGCCGACCGCTCTCGCACGGCGAGACGATCCGCAACCTGGTGGCGGAGGGTGTCCTCGCCGATGAGGTCGGACTCGACCACTTCGCCATCGGTGAGCACCACGTCGACTGGATGCCGCTCTCGGCGGCGGATGTGGTGCTCGGGGCGATCGCGTCGCGTACGTCGCGCATCCGTCTGGGATCCGGTGTCACCGTCATCAGCTCGGACGACCCCGTGCGGGTCTACCAGCGGTACGCGACCCTCGACGCCGTGTCCGACGGCCGTGCCGAGGTGATTCTCGGCCGGGGCTCGAGCACGGAGTCCTTCCCGCTGTTCGGCTACGACCTCGGCGACTACGACACCCTCTTCGAGGAGAAGGTCGGCCTCTTCGCCGAACTGCGCAAGGAGAAGCCCGTCTCCTGGTCCGGCAGCACCCGGCCGGCGCTGGCGAACCAGCCCGTCTACCCGCACAGCGAGTCCGGAGCGATCCCCACCTGGATCGGCGTCGGCGGCAATCCTCAGTCCGTCGTCCGTGCCGCACGCTACGGATTCCCGCTGATGCTCGCGATCATCAGCGGTCCGACCGCACGGTTCGCGCCCTTCTCGCAGCTCTTCCGCCAGGCACTGGAGAAGTTCGACCGGCCCGATGTGCCGGTCGGCGTGCACAGTCCGGGGCATGTGGCCGCGACCGACGAGCAGGCGGTGGAGGAGTTCTGGCCGTACTACGAGAAGACCATCCGCATGATGGCCCGGCAGCGAGGATTCCGCGTCCCGACCTTCGAGCACTTCATGAACGATGTCGGTCCCGGCGGCGGGCTGTTCGTCGGATCACCGGAGACCGTGGCACAGAAGATCGCCACCACCCTCCGGGAGCTCGACGCGAGCCGCTTCGACCTCAAGTACGGGATGAACGGTCTGCCGCACGAGACGCTCATGACCACCATCGAGCTCTTCGGCACCAAGGTGGCCCCGCGGGTGCGGGAGCTGATCGCCTCGTGAGGTGTTCCCCCTCAAGCCGACCGGCGTCGCCGTCCAAGCCGCCTGCACCCCGTGATGGCTGACACGGCTGCAGGAGGGTCGCGACTGTGGGAGCACGCGACCCATCGGACACGGCCGTAGCCGTGTCCGTCGGGGCGGTATCCGTGGCCCGCGCACCGAGTGCGCGACGGAGGGCCGACGGATACCGCCCCTTCCCGTTACTGACGCCGCAACCTTCGTTCCCTGGGGTGCGTCCAGCTGACAGCGTGGTCCACGGACAGGCTCATCAGAGCCGTGGTGTCCGCTCCCACCGATCCCGACTGGGCCGACTGGCCCGGTCTCGCGTGCGGGAGTCTGGCCGCCTTCGTGACCTTCGTGGCCGTCACACACACACCGTCCGGCCCGCGACGCGCGTGACGTTCAGCCGGGCGGGACGCAGTCTCAGCTCACGAACTCCTCGTCCCCGTAGCGCACCTCGGCTCTGTTCCAGTCGACGCCGAGTTCGGCCGTGAACCTCTGGGCCACCGGCAGGTCGGCGAGCGGGGCGATGAGGACGAGCCGCCCGTCCAGGGTGACCGAGCCGCCGCCGAGCCGGTCGCGGGCCTCCGCGTCCGCGAGCAGCGCGTCATGCAGACGGGTCCGGCTGACGCCGGGGGCCTGGATCTCGACCGCGTCGGTGTCCGTCGAGGTGCGCGGCAGGCAGCGGAACGTGAGCACCGATTCCTGGTGGTACTGCTTGGCGACGACGTCGGCGATGTGGTGGAGCCCGTCGCGGCCGACCTGGTCGACGTCGAACTCGCGTGAACGCTCGTAGGTGGCTTTCTTCAGGTCGCCGGACCAGAAGACGCCGTCCAGGAGCGTCGAGGAGCCGGACCTGGCTCCGTGGGCGTGGATGATCTTGCGCACCTCCTGGTCGAAGAGCGTCAGGCGGGTGTTGAGCCGGGAGTCGGCCGGATCCGTGATGATCGCGGTGTTGTCGGTGGCGAAGATCTCCGCAGTGGGGCAACCCCGAGCCGCCGGGCGTTCCTGCGCGCTTCCCGCGTCCGCAACTCCCAGCGTCAGGGCGGCAACCGTGGCCAGGACGTGCAACTGCCGCCGCATGATGACGTTCTTCGTGCGGTGATCGTTCTTCATGCGGTGATCAACGAGCCTTGGCCGACTTCGTTGCGTCACCGCCCACGCCGTGGATCCGACCGCGGGCCCCGACCACGGCATCCGGCCACCTACAGCGGGTACTCCGGTGCCTGGGTGCTCGGGCGCCTCACCGCGAGGGCCGCGACGTCGTCGTTGAGCCTGCCGCCGCTGTAGTGCAGCAGGTCCTGGTGAAGCCGGTCGAGCAGCTCACGCGGCGGCCTCGGGCCCTGCCGCCGCATCCAATCCGGGAGCGGGAAGAACTCACCGGTGCGGCCCCGGGTCTCCGATACGCCGTCGGTGTAGAGCAGTAGCTGGTCGCCCGGGGTGAAGGCGACGGTGTCGACGCAGTAGTGGTCTCCGAGGAGCGCCGCGAGATGGAGAGGCGGCGAGGGAGCGGTGGGATCCAGGACGCGGATCTTCCCGCGATGCGCGAGCAACGGCGGAGGGTGCCCACAGTTGAGAAGTCTGACGTGGCCGCCGCCGTGCGGGATCTCGGCGATGAGAGCGGTGGCGAATCGCTCCGGCAGGTCCTGCGCCGGAAACGCGGCGCTGTAGCGGATGATGCTGACCTCCAGACGATGGATGACGCCTCTCAGGTCGGGCTCGTCGTACGCGGCCTCCCTGAAGCAGCTGATCACCGCCGACGCCGCCCCCACCGCGGACAGGCCCTTGCCGCGTACGTCGCCGATGAGCAGCCGGACCCCGTACGGCGTGGCGGCGGCTTCGTAGAAGTCACCGCCGATCCTGGCCTGTTGCTGGGCCGCCAGATACAGCGACTCGATCTCGACGTCCTCCATGCGGCGTGGCAGAGGGCGCAGCAGTACCTTCTGGGCCGCGTCGGCGACGAGGCGGATGTGGAAGAGCGCCTCCTCCCGCTGAAGTCGGACATGGCTGGCGTAGGCGGCCGCCAGGGTGACCGCGACGATCGCGGCCGCGGTGTACTGCGTCCCCAGGTCGGTGTAGACGAAGCTGAGGCCGATCATGACCAGCAGGCAGAACGTGCCCAGCAGGATCGTGGGGAGTACGGGCCACATCGCGGCGGCCAGGGCGGGGGCGGCGGGCAGGAGTCGGCTGACGGCGATCTCCCTCGGTGTGGAGAACGCCAGGCAGGTGATGAGGACGGTGAGGACCACCGGTGACAGCGGGGCAGCTTCCCACCAGCCACCGCCGAGGGAACGACGGCGCCGCAGCCGTCCGGACATGATCACAAAACGCATCATATCGGTCGAAGTGGATATGGAGCGGGGCACCGGGCGGTCGGGCCGGACTCGGGACCTCAGACGCACGGCGGGACAGTGGAGCGGTGGTCCGAGACGTTCGGCGCCGACGAGTGTCGATCTCGTTGGCCGACATTGCCCGCCTTAATCGAACGGACTAGTCTGTTCGATTAAGGGAGGTGCCCGCACATGGCGACGCGCACGAGAAGGACGAACACGGTCGAGAGGATCCTGGACACGGCGTCCGAGCTGTTCTACGCGAACGGCCTGCGGGGCGTCGGCGTGGACCAGGTGATCGCCGCCTCAGGGGTGGCGAAATCCACCCTCTACGTCCACTTCCGCACCAAGGACGAGCTGGTCGCGGCCTACCTGCGCAGAACCGACATATCCTGGCGCGCCCAACTGGAGGCGGCCGCCGAGCGGGCGGGCGACGACGCGGCGGCCCGGATCACCGGGCTCTTCGACGCACTGACCGACGCCTTCGACCGGCACGGCTTCTTCGGCTGCCCTTTCGTCAGTGCCGCCGTCGAGACCGCGCTCGACTCCGAGGCCCGGGCCATCACCGTGCAGCACACCGAACGCCGTCACACCTGGCTGACACGGCTCAGCACGGAGGTGGGCGCCGCCGACCCCGACTCCCTCGCCCGCCACCTCGGCCTCCTGATAGACGGCGCCCTCGCGTCCGGACGGCTGCTCCAGGACCGCGCGGTGGTGGATCAGGCCAGATCCGCGGCCCAGCGCCTCCTCGACGACCACACCCGCCGTGACAGGACCGACGACCTCCCGTGACCGGCCACCGGGCACACCCGTGACCGCGAGACGCCTCACGCCTCCGGCTCCGTACGCACGAACAACTTCCAGGAAGGAAGGCAGGGCCATGCGCGCAGCGATCCTCGAACAGTTCGGGGCACCCCTGATCCTCAAAGACCTCCCCCGGCCCGCCCCCGACCAGGGCGAGGTCCTGGTGAAGATCGCGGCCAGCGGAGTGAACCCGCTCGACATCAAGATCCGGGCGGGGAAGGCCGCACACGCCCGGACCGTCCTGCCGGCCGTACTCGGCCTCGACCTCGCCGGTGTCGTCGAGCAAGTCGGTGCCGACGTCACCGGATTCGAAGTCGGCGACGAGGTCTACGGACTCACCGGCGGGGTCGGCGACCTCCAAGGCTCCCTCGCCCAGTACGCGGCGGTCGACGCCCGCTTGCTGGCCGTCAAACCCGCCGCCCTGTCCCTGCGCGAAGCCGCCGCACTGCCGCTGGTCTTCATCACCGCGTGGGAGGGCCTGATCGACCGCGCCCGAGTCCGCCCCGGACACAAGGTCCTCATCCACGGCGGAGCCGGCGGCATCGGACACGTGGCCATCCAGATCGCCCGCGCCCACGGCGCCGACGTCTACGCCACCACCTCCCCCGCCCACGCCGAGACGGTCGCGCGCCTCGGCGCCACGCCCATCGACCGCACCGCGATGTCCGTGGCGGAGTACGTCGGCAAACACACCGGCGGCGAGGGCTTCGACATCGTCTTCGACACCGTCGGCGGTCCCGTGCTCGACGCCTCCTTCACCGCCGTGCGCACGTACACCGGCCACGTCGTCAGCGCACTCGGTTGGGGCACCCACGCCCTCGCTCCCCTCTCCTTCCGGGGCGCCACCTATTCCGGCGTGTTCACCCTCATGCCCATGCTCACCGGCAGCCACCGCGCGCACCACGGCGAGATCATGCGCGAGGCCACCGCCCTCGCCGACGCGGGCTCCCTCAAGCCACGGCTCGACCCACGCACCTTCACCCTCGACTCCGTCGCCGACGCACACGCGGCGGTCGAACAGGGCACCGCGGCAGGAAAGGTCGTGGTGGACATCGCCCAGGCTCCCGGCGGACCGTGAGTCGCGCTCCGTATCCCGCCTGTAGTGCTCGCGCGCCTTCCCCGTCGAACGCTCGACCGTGCGGAAAGGAATGGAGTAAGGATGGGAGAGTGCGGCCGTATCGCCGCACGAGAAAACGACCCGCGGCCCGACGCGATCCGACGCGAGAACTTCCTTCCGACCCGCGTGCGGCAGCGTTGTGGCCCTCCGTACGTGGCGTCCTGAAGGTCCTGAAGGTCTTCAACGCGCCAGAGCGACCGGACAATCAGCTCTGCGAGCTCCTGGATGGTCAGCCGGTACCGTTCCGGAGCGCGTTGCGGAGAAGAGCACCCCGTGAATTACCTAACGCAGCGACTGCGCCCTCCCACCGCTCCGACAGTCGACGCCCCCGCCCGGGCAACGGTCTCCGCCGGTGACTGCGGTCTGCTTCTCATCAGACTTACGTTCGGCCTGCTCATGGCAGGACACGGCGCCCAGAAGCTCTTCGGGATATTCGGTGGCGACGGCCTCACCGCTACGGGCAAGGGATTCGCCGCGCTGGGGTACCGTCCCGGAAAGGTCTACGCCGCCATGGGCGGCGGCTCCGAATTCCTGGGCGGGATCGGCTTCGCTCTGGGGCTGTTCACGCCGCTGGCGGCGGCTGCCCTGATCGGCGTGATGATCAATGCGATGGCGACCGTGAGCGGGGCGCATGGATTGTGGGACACCCAAGGCGGTGTGGAGTACAGCGTGTGCATCACTGTCACCGCACTCGCCGTCGCGGCCATCGGCCCGGGAAAGCTGGCCGTCGACCGTCTTTTCCCGTGGGGCAAAGGAGGCTGGGCCGAAGCGGCCCTCGCTCTGTTCCTGGGCGGAACAGGCGCCGCGATCGTCCTCATCCTCTAACCATTCGCCAGTAGCCAGTAGCCGTTCGCCAGCCGTCAGCCGTTTTCCAGCCGGGCCACGGAGTCATTCCGCGGATCACGCGGGAGGGCCGACCTCAGGGCTCCCTGGGTCGGGAGCGGTGAGGTGGGCTTCGGCGTATCGGCGGAAGGCGGTCACGAGACGGCCGCGCTCGCCGGCGCGGGTGGCCAGCACGACGTGGCTGGGTTCGACACCCTCCAGCGGGATCGTGGTGAGGTCGGGACGCAGGCTGTTGATGCGGGCGGAGGCCGGGACGATGGCCACGGCCTGCCCGCCCGCGATGAGTTCGATCTTGTCCTCGACGGTCCCCTCGATGAGCGGACCATCGGGTGCCGGGCGTCCGTCGGGTCGGGGATCGACTCGCCAGAAGGCGTTCCAGATGGGGTCGAGCGTCCGGGACAGGGGTTCGTCGGCGATGTCGTCGAGGGTGACCGATTCCCTGCCGACCAGGCGATGGTCCAGGGGCACCAGCAGGGCCCGGGGTTCGTCGTAGAGGACCGTGACGTGCAGTTCGTCGGTGGGAAACGGCAGCCGGGCCACCGCCACGTCCACCCGGTGATCGAGCAGCGCGGCCCGTGGTTCGTTCCAGGGCAGGTGGACGGAGCGCACCTCGGCGTCGGGGTGCCGCCGTCGCAACTCGCGCACCGCCGGAGTGACGATGATGTTCGCGATGTAGCCGATGGTGATCCGGGCCGGCTGGGCGGCGGCCCGGGCCCGCACCGTGGCCTGGTGGGCGGAGCGCAGGAGTGCTGTGGCGAGCGGGAGGAAGACCTCTCCGGCCTCGGTGAGCCGGCTGCCCTGCGGGGTGCGGTCCAGCAGTTGGGCGCCCACGAGTTGTTCGAGACGACTGATCTGCCGGCTCAGCGAGGACGCGGTGAGGTGCAGGGCGGTGGCCGCGCGACCGAAGTGCCGGTGCTCGGCGACGACGGTGAAGCACCGCACGAGCTTCAGGTCGAGGTCCTGGGCAGGTGGTGGCGAGTCGGGCACATCTGCAGCGTAGCCCCTCGCCGATCGACGTATGCCCGAATGGCCGCCGCGAACTGGGGTGTTGCGCAAATCGGGATGCGTAGTGCGAAACATTCATTGGACCTGGAGTGCACGGGAGTCACACAGTGGAATCACCGGTCGGACACCGTCGAGCTCCGAGTCGGGCCGACGATCCGAGGAGGATTTTCATGGGGTCCACGGGGACCACTACCGTGATCGACGCGGCCCGCCGGGCCCTGGGGCCGGTCGGCGTGACCCTGCCGGTCTCCTTCACCACCCCCCTGTCCATCGATCTCCAGCGCGAGGCCGTCCGCCGCATGGAACGCGTCGGCTACCACGCCGTGTGGACCAACGAGGTCATCGGTGGCAAGGATGCCCTCGTCCAGCTGGCCGTGCTGCTGTCCGCGACGGAGCGGCTGGCGTTCGGCACCAGCATCGCGAATATCTGGGCCCGGCAACCGCAGACCATGCACGGTGCGGCGGCCGTACTCGCTCAGGCCCATCCCGGCCGGTTCGTGCTCGGCCTGGGGGTCGGCCACCCGCAGCAGGCGGCCGACGTGGGCCAGGAGTTCGGCAGCCCGCTGGCCACCATGCGCGACTACGTGGAACGGATGGCCGCCCCGACCCAGCCGCCCGCGCCCGACGTCGCCGTTCCCCGGATCATCGCCGCGAACGGTCCGAAGATGCTGGCGCTGGCCGGCGAGATCGCCGACGGAGCGCTGCCCGCCGTACAGCCCCCCGAGTTCACCGCGCAGGCCCGGCAGGTGCTCGGCCCGGACAAGCTGCTGGTCGTGGGACTGTCCGTGGTCCCCGACAGCGACCGCGACCGGGCGCGGGCGATCGCGCGGGAGCGGGTGTCGGCCGGCCTCGGCCAGCCGTCGTACGCCGCCGGGCTGACCCGGCTGGGCTACTCGGACCAGGACATCGCCGAGGTGAGTGACCGGCTGGTGGACGCGATCATCGCCCACGGCGATCCGGCCGCGATCGCGGCCAAGGTGCGCGAGCACCTGACCGCCGGGGCGGATCACGTGACGCTGCTGTCGCAGGTCGGCACCGACTTCTCGGTCGGCGTGGACCAGTTGGAGTGGCTCGCCCCGGCGCTGGCCGGCGTCGACACCTCAGGTTGAACCGTCGTCGTCCGGCGGTCCGGTCCCGGTGCGCCCTCAGACACGCACCGGGGCGGCGCCGGCCGATACCGCCGTCAGCCCTTGAGCTTGAGGAGGATGCGGGCCAGTTCTTCGAGCTCGGCCGGGTCCAGCCTGTCCGCCAGGACCGGCGACAGGGTTTCGCGGCGGGCGGCGTCCGCGCGCTCGAAGAGGTCGCGGCCCTGCGGTGTGATGGTCACCTCGACGGACCTGGCGTCGGTGGCCGAGGGGGCGCGGGTGACCAGTTCGCGGGCCTGGAGGGCGTCGATCACGCGGGAGACCTGGCTGCGGCTGATCAACGCACAGGAGCCGAGATCGGTGGCCGACAGCGGCCCGTCCTGGTGGTAGAGCCACAGCAGTACCTCGAACCAGGAGGCCGGCAGGCGGAAGTCCTCCTCCAGCCGGGCGCTCGCGCGTGCGGTGAGGGCAGTGCTCACCCCTACGAGGCGGTAGTACGCCTGGTCCTCGACAGGCAGTTCCGCCTGCTTGAGCCTGATGTCCGTCACCAGGCGAGTCTACCAATTTGCGTGCACGCACACACAACTCTAATATGTGTGTGTACACGCAACCATGGAGGTTCGTCATGAAGATCGCCCTCGTCACCGGCACGTCGACCGGCATCGGTCTGGAAACCGCCGTACTCGCCGCAAAGGCGGGCTACAAGGTCGTCGCGACCATGCGGAACACCGCCAAGGCCGCGGCACTGCTCGAGCGGCTGCCCGACGCCGACGTCCGACAGCTCGACGTGACGGATCCGGACTCGGTCAGGGCCTGCGTCGACGGTGTGATCGCCGATCACGGACGGCTGGACGCGCTGATCAACAACGCCGGGGCCGGACACCTCGGCACCATCGAGCTGGAGAGCGTCGACGACGTCCGCGACGTCATGGAGGTCAACTTCTTCGGAGTCGTCCAGGTCACCAAGGCCGCGCTGCCGCACCTTCGCGCTGCCGAGGGGCGTCTCATCACGGTCACCAGCGTGGGGGGCGTGGTCGGCCAGCCGTTCAACGAGGCTTATTGCGCGGCCAAGTTCGCGGTCGAGGGCTGGATGGAGAGTCTCGCCCCGGTCGTCGGCAAGCTCGGTGTCGCGGTGAGCGTGATCGAGCCCGGCGCGGTGGCCACCGAGTTCGTCGCGAACGTGCGGGCCGACCGGGACGTCGAGGCCCTGGTCGCCGGAGCCGGGGACTACCAGTCGGTGATCAACAGCTATCTGGCCCGCACCCAGCAGGCGTTCTCCGCGGCACAGTCGGCCCGGGAGTGCGCGGAGACCGTCGTGGGCGCACTGACCGCCGCCGAGCCCCGGTTCCGCTACCAGAGCTCCGAGTCCGCGGCCGGCTTCACCGCGGTCAAGCTGGCCGACGCCGACGGCTCGGCCGTACAGGCGCTGACCGCCTCGTGGCTCGGGGCGTGAGAGCCGCAGGTCGACGACCACCTTGTCCACGTCGGCTTCGGCGACCGCTCCAACATGCCACCTCAGTGATGGCACGTCACCCACGGCGGACGCCGGGAGCCGAAGGCGCCGTAGAAGCCCCGTCGGCCTGCGAGCCGGTATCCGGACATTCAGACGGTGCGCCTCAGTTACGGCTTCCCCAAGTCATGGTGACTTCGTGGTGAGCTGGGCATGATGGGTACATGACGTTGGCCTTGCGCGCCATGGCGCAACTGGCGAGTTGGCCGGACCTCACGGAGACACCGCCCAGCTGTGGCACGGGGCGGGCGCTGCGCACGGTCCATCACGAGATCGTCCACTTCCATACGGACCAGGACGTTGACCTGCACCTCACCGCCCGCGCCATCCGGCGTTTCGAAGACCACCTCAGGGGCGCGACCGCGGTCCGTTTGGTGCCCGGTTCGCGGTGGGTGACCATACGCCTCGAAGTCGAGACGGACATGGATCTGCTGCTGACCCTGGTGAGCCTGGCTCTTCAGGCCCATCAGGCGTGGCCGGTTTCCCGCGACGCGCCAGCGGCCGAGTGCAATGATCACCACGACATGGCGCTTCCGCGTGACCATTCCAGCGGAAGCTGAGGAACACATCTTTCGGGCAGGGGAACGTCGTGGCTGTCGAGACGCGCGAGGAAGACGCCATCCGCGGAGTCGTCGAACGTCTCACGAGCGCCTACGAGAAGACATGTACGCCCGAGCAGGTCGAGGCGGCTGTAGGGACGGCTCACGCCGCCTTCAGTGAGCGGCCCGTGCGCGATTTCGTTCCGGTCCTGGTCGAACGCAAGGCGCGCGCCCTTTTGAACGAGGCTCAGGGCTGACATCGCGCTTCGCACGGCGGCGAGCGCAGGCGCGCCCGCCGAAGTAGGTACTCGTGTACCTCTCTCCTGACCTGCGGGGACGGTTCTCGCGTGACGTCCTCCGCCCGGGAACTCACCGGACTGGTCATCCCCTGCCGGCCCATGGTCGGCAATGACGCGCTACCTGCGGCGGCTTCCAGGCCGGTGGCGAACATCGGCTTGCGGCCCGGGAGCGGTCGCTCACGCGTCCTTGCGGGTGCCGGACTGATCGGAACTGCCGCCGAGGACGTTGTCGATGTAGGCCGCGAGCGAGGAGCGCAGGCCTTCGGGCGTCATCTTCTGATCGTCGATCAGGTGCGCCACGAGGTCGGCGCGGATGGCGGCCAGCAGGGCGTGGGCGGTGAAATCCGCGTTGTGGACGCCGGGCACCTGTTCCAGTGCCGCACGGAGGATTTCGTGCCACCAGCCGTAGTGCTCGGCCTGGTAGGGGCTGCTGAGCCCGGCGTCCTCCGCGGCCGTCATCAGGTTGCGGTTCTCGATCTTGAAGCGCAGTGAGGCGTCGAGGAGGTCCAGCACCCGCTGCCGCGGTGAGGAGCCGGCCGCGTCCTGCGCTTCCCGCACGGCTCGCTGCACGGGGTCGAGACGGGAGGCGATCACAGCGCCGATGAGGCCTGCGCGGTCGCCGAAGCGGCGGAAGAGAGTGCCCTTGCCCACACCCGCGGCCGCGGCGATGTCGTCCATCGACACGCTGTGGGGGCTGCTGCTGGCCGCGAAGAGGGCGTCGGCGGCAGCCAGGACGGCTTCTCGGTTGCGCAGGGCGTCCGCGCGTTCTGTGCGCTGGGCCACGGGGCCTCCTTGGTCTTCGGCCTGTCCCGGCCCCCGGGAATGATATGCGGTGGGTTCGCGTGAGTGGCGGCTCGCGCCCGGCTTGCGCCTCCCGCGCACAGGGGCTGCAGCCGAGCGTTCCGCGTGACGCGCAACGGGTCAGATCGTGTCGTCGAGCCAGTCGAAAATACGCGCGACCGCCAGACGGAGGGCACCCGGTGGCAGTGGGCGTCGCCACCTTCCTCCTCGGTGAAGCTGAGAAGCGTCTTCGGTGCGGTGAGGTACCGGTACAGCTTGCGCGGATCGGATTCCTCGGCGGTGGAGTAGAACAGGTCGTCGGTCGCCTCGCACACCAGCACGGGGCAGGTGATCTTCCCGGCACTCCCGTCCGTGAAACTGTAGCGGGCGTACTCGGCCAGGAACTCCCGGTCGTTCGAGGTCCTCGTGACGTAGCGGCCGTGGTCGAAGGCCCAGCGCAGGATCGGGCTCCGCGCCCGGGCGTCGGCGATCAGGCGGTCCATTTCCTCGTCGTGCTCGGCTGCCGCGCGCCGGACGGCTTCCTCGTGCGGCAGCGGAAGGTGCGCGGTCAGGGCGGAGACGGCGTCGAAGACACCGTCGAGGGCGACGACGGCTGCCAGGCGCGGCTCGTAGGCGGCCGCGCGGGACGCGAGGTAACCGCCGAGACTGACGCCGAGCAGCGCGGTGCGGGCCGGGTCGACACCCGGGTCCTGGGTGAGGAAGTCCAGGACGGGACCGACCACGTTCTCCCAGTCCGGCCGGAAGGCCGGCCCGTCCCGGTGGATGGCCGCGGGCTGCCCTGGGCCGTCGAACGTCAGGACGTGGTAGCCGCGTTCCTGCCCGCCGAGTGCGCCGGAGAAGTGCAGTTCCTCGGCGGCGCCGTCGAATCCGTTGTGCATCATCACCGCCGGCCTCGGGCCCTCACCCGCCGCCCGGTAGAGGTAGCCGTGCAGCACGGTGTCCTCGTAGGGGATCTCCACGGGCGTGACGCCGGGGAAGTGGGCGATGGCGTCGCGGAAGCAGGAGACGCCGCGCTCGTAGGCGTGGTCGATGCGCGGGTCCTCGGGGTGGCCGTGGAGGAAGAACTCGGCCGCACGGTAGTAACTGGAGGCGCGCAGCAGTCCGTCGCATGCGCTGACGGGGTGGCTTCCGCGTGCCTCGGCCTCCAGGCGTTCGGCGGTGGAGAGCCAGGCGTCGTGCCAGCTGTCGTAGTCGCCGGGAGTGACGCGGGCGGCGGTGGCGATGACTTCGCCGACGTCCGAGCCGACGTAGGCGGTGAGACCCAGGTTGCGCAGGGTCTCGAACCAGAAGGGTGGATCGTCGTGGAACATCAGCTGTTTCATGACAACTCCCGTTCGGCGAAGGCGCGGAACGTGCCCGGAGGGCGGCCGGTGAGGCGCTGGACGGTGTCCGAAGTGCGGTCCTCCGCGCCGTCGGCGATGGCACGGTCCATGCCGGCCAGCATCGTGGCGAACTCCAGCGGTATCTCCTCCGCCCAGCGGTCGCGCAGCTGGTCGAACGTCAGATGCCGGTGCACGACGGGCCGGCCGCCGACCTCGGTGATGATCGCGGCGACGTCGTCGTAGCTCAGCGCCTGCGGACCGGTCAGGATCAGGTCGGCATCGGGGGCCTGCTCGTCGGTCAGGGCACGTACGGCGACGGCGGCGATGTCCTCCGCGTCGACGAACCCGACGCGGCCGTCTCCCGTGGCCGTCAGGATGACGCCGTCCTCGCGGATGCTGCGCGCGTGGGGGGTGAAGCCGGCGAAGTTCTGCATGAACCAGGACGGCCGCAGCACCGCCCACTGCTCGAACAGGCCGGGCAGGGCCTGGTGGACCTGTCCCACCGCAGGACCGCCCGCGGGGATCGCCGACGAGCTGAGCAGCACCGCGCGGTGCACGCCGGCCGATCGGGCCCGGCGGAGGAAGGGCAGCATGACCGCGGCCGGGTCCGAGGAACCGATCGGCGGGATGAGGTAGACGCGGTCGGCGCCGTCGAGGGCCGCACCGAAGGTCGCGGGCTCGTTCCAGTCGAAGCGGACAGCCTCCGCACCCTCCACCGGGGTGGCGCTTCGGCCGGCCGCCCTGACGCGGTGGCCCTCGGCGATCAGCCCGGCGACGACACGGCTGCCGGTGGTGCCGGTGGCCCCGATGACCAGGGTGGCACTGGGGGCGTTCATCGGTTGGCTCCTACGAAGTCGGCGCCGGGCTGCTGAACGGCGAGGGGGTTCCAGTAGTCGCGGTAGGAGGTGATGCGTCCGTCCCTGACCGTGACCACGGCGATGTAGGTCATGTCGAAGGGGCTGTCGGTCTCGACCAGGCGGCCGACTCCGCGCATCTCCACCACGATCGTCTCGGGGACGGTGGTCTGGTGAATCGTCACGTCGGGGAAGTCGTGGACGTCCACGTGGTCGGGGTAGTGGCGCATGTACTCCCCGATGGCCTGCCGGCCCTCCAGCCGCTGGGGCCAGCCCTGGGGCGCGAAGGGGAACTCGAGGACGCCTGCCTCGTCCCACAGGTCCACCCAGCCGGGGATGTCCTTCTCCACCAGCAGTCGCAGACCGTGGCGGTACAGCTCAGCGGCCGTCATCGGCATTGCCATGATCAAGGTTTCCGTTCTGCTCGAAGACACGGTGATCCCAGCCCGTGGGGTACGGCCACTCGTCACGAGAAGCGCGATATCCAGTGATGACGGTTCCCCGCGGCGGGACACCCGAATGAAAGCGGACCGACAGTCCGTATGCACCGGAGCATACGGACCGCCAGTCCGCTTAGCAAGCCTGAGCGCGACCGGTGACGCCGACGGGTCACGGAGGGGTGATACGGGGCGCCAGTGCGGCGGCATCGAGTCCCGACAGTTCCTGCAACGACCGTCCGCGCGGCTCGATGCGGAAGAGGTACGTCACCAGGAAGCCGAGCGCGCTGGTGACCGCCACGCCGTAGAGCAACAGGCTCTCGCCGAGCCGCGCCAGGAGCACCGGGAACAGGAAGGTGCCCAGGGCCGCGCCCAACTTGCCGCACCCGGCGGCGAAGCCGTGGCCGGCGGCTCGCATTTCGGAGGGGAACACCTCGGCGGGCAGGGTGAAGGTGGTGGAGTTGGGGCCCAGGTTCATGAAGGTGTTGAAAAGGGCGAACCCGACCACGACCATGGAGAGGTGGGCCTGCGGTCCGCCCGGCAGTTGGGCGCTCCCGGCCAGGATGCACAGCGCGAGGGCCATGACGCCGAATCCGGTCAGTTGCAGCGGCACCCGGCCGACCCGGTCGACCAGCACGATGGCCAGCCAGAAGCCGATGACCAGGAAGACGTCCAGCACCGCGGTGCCCTTGGTCGAGGCGATGTCATCGGCGATGAACGTGCTGTTAGCGCCGGCCAGTGCGAACGAGGCCAGCAGGGTGGGGGTGAAGATGCCCACGCCGTAGGTGGCGATGTCCATCAGGAACCAGGGCACCGCGGTGAAGATCGTGCGCCGCCTCCACCGTCGGGAGAACAGGTGCGGCTGGAGGAACGCGCGCAACCCCTCCGGGGGACCCTCCTGGCGTTCCCGGTCGGCACCGGTCACCGTCACGGGTACACCCGCGAGTGCCCGACCGATCTCGCAGGCTTCCTCCTCGTGTCCGTTCTGGGCGAGCCAGCGCGGACTCTCCGGCACCGCGCGCCGCAGCCAGATGATCAGGAGGGCGGGCAGCACGCCGAACCCCAGCATGATCCGCCAGGAGTCGACCTCCGGCCGGACGTTGAGGACCACGACACCGACCACCGCGCCGAGCAGGATCCCGGCGGCCTGCAGACTGAACGCGCCCACCAACCACCGCCCGCGGTTCTTGGACGGCAGGATCTCGGCGAGGTAGCCGGCGGCGATGGGGTAGTCGAGACCGACCGCCAGCCCCAGAGCGAATCTGAACGCCGCCAGCGACCAGGCATCCCAGGCGAGGGTGCACAGCACCGAGAAGACCACGAACATCCACAGGTCCAGCCGGAAGATCCGGCTGCGGCCGATCCGGTCCCCCAACGGCCCCAGCAGCGCGGCGCCGCACATCGCACCGACGATCGCGGCAGCCGAGACCAGTCCCTGCAGCGCGGAGCCGACCGTGAAGTCCTTGGCGACCAGCGGATTGGCCACCCCGATGATGAAGAAGTCGAAGCCGTCCAGCAGGATGCCCAGTCCCGCCAACAGCCAGAACCGCACATGGAACCGGGACATCGGCGCGCCGTCCAGCGCCTCGCCCAGCGGCATGGCACGAACGGCGGCATGGTCGGTCATCGTCGCGGAATCGGTCGACAAGACGTCCCTCACTCGAGCACGACATTCCAGGAATCCCCCGGAAGATCGTGCGGGAGCCGACCCGCCGCCACCATCGCCACGGACAGGTGGCGGACCGCGACGCTCGAACGGATTACCTCCCCTCCCCCATTCGACCGCCCGACATCCGTACGGCGGGGTCAGCTCTCCGACCAGCGGGATCCGCATGCGCGCGCCGGGGCTTCTCGTCACACCGGGGATTCTCGTGAAGTTGAGGTGTTGTTCACCCGAACTCCGGGCGGCGGCCGGACAGTACGGCATCAATCCATGTCAGTCCCCCAAGGAGTTGCGCCTGATGCCGAGCACCACGCCCGCCGAGGTCCGTACCATCCCAGCGGGCGGCGGAACCGCACCACCCGGAGGCCACTCGTTGAGGTTGGACATCCAGGGGCTGCGCGCGGTGGCCGTCACGCTCGTGGTGCTCTCCCACGCCGGGGTGTCTCAGGTCAGCGGCGGATACGTCGGGGTCGACGTCTTCTTCGTGATCTCCGGCTTCCTCATCACGTCCTTGCTGCTACGCGAACTCGCCACCACCGGCCGCTTGTCGGTCCGCACCTTCTACGCCCGCCGTGCGCTGCGGCTGCTGCCCGCGTCGTCCCTGGTCATCGCGGTCACGCTGGCCGGGTCATGGCTGTTCCTGTCGAAGGCGCGGCTCGCCGAGTACGCGGGCGACGCCCTGGGCAGCGCGCTGTACGCGGTCAACTTCCGGCTGGCGGCGGCCGGTACGGACTATCTCGCCCAGAACGGTCCGCCTTCGCCGTTCCAGCACTTCTGGTCGCTCGCCGTGGAGGAGCAGTTCTACCTGGTGTGGCCGCTGCTCCTGCTGCTCAGCTGGCGGGCCGCCCGCGGCCGGCGCCGACCGATCGCGCTGGTGCTCGGGGCGCTGTGTGTGGGGTCGTTCGTGGTCAGCGTCCTGGTGACGAACTCCTCAGCGCCCTGGGCGTACTTCGGCTCCCCCACCCGGGGCTGGGAGCTCGGCGCCGGCGCGTTGGTGGCGCTGGCCAGGGCCCGGTTCGGCCGTCCCCGGAACGCCCGGTGGAAGCGGACCGGGTTCTCGACGAGGCGCAGCGTCAGCCAGGCCAGGCCCAGCGCGACCGCGCACAGCCCGAGCGCGAGCGGCACCCCGGCGGTGCCGTCCGTGAGGCCCAGCGCCACCGGGGCTACGACCAGCAGCGGCCAGTGCCACAGGTACCAGCCGTACGAGAGCCCGCCCAGCCACACCATCGGCCGCCGCCCGAGCAGCCACCCCGCGCCGTGCGAGGCG
>LRTP01000012.1 GCA_001550305.1 Streptomyces diastatochromogenes | reverse complement strand
CGCAGGCCCTGGGTGGTGATGCGGACGACGGCGGGCAGCGCGTAGACGACCGCGGCGGCCACGGCGGGCGCGCGGCCGACGCCGAACAGCGCCACCACCGGGATCAGGTAGACGAACTGCGGCATCGTCTGGAAGACGTCCAGGACCGGCCGCAGCAGTCGCTCGACGCGCTCGCTGCGTGCCGCCGCGATACCGGTCGCGAAGCCGAGCACGAGGGTCACGGCGACCGCGGCGAGGACCTGCGACAGCGTGTCCAGGGACGGCTTCCACACGCCGAGCACCCCGATCGCGGCCATCGCGAGGACCGCGGTGAGGGCGGTGCGCCAGGTGCCGATCAGCCAGGCGAGGGCGGCGACGATCAGCAGGACCGACCACCAGGGCAGCCACTGGAGGCCGTCCCGGACGGGGTCCAGGACCCAGGTGGTGAAGTGGCCCGCCCAGTCGGCGGTGCCGCCGATGTAGGGGACGCCGGAGTAGAGGTGGTTGGTCATCCAGTCGACGACCCGGTTCACGGGCTCGGCGATGGAGAGGGTCCAGGAGGCGGGCCAGTCGAGCCGGCCGGTGAGATGTCCGGCCAGCGCCACGGCGAGGGCCGCGGCGGCGGCGTACGCCCAGCGCAGTGCCGTCGCCCCGGAGTCCGAGCCGAGCCGCTCCCCCGCCGCTCCCGTCACCCGGTCCAGGACGACCGCGAGCAGCACGATCGGGATGCCGGCGGCGAGTGCGGCGCCCACGTCGACGGAGGCCAGCGCCTGGTAGACGCGGTCGCCGAGGCCGCCCGCGCCGATCACGGAGGCGATGACCGCCATGGACAGGGCCATCATGATCGTCTGGTTGAGGCCGAGGAGGAGTTCCTTGCGGGCCAGCGGGAGGCGGGCGGTCTGCAGGCGCTGGCGGGCGGTGGCGCCGAGCGAGGTGACGGCCTCCATCACCCCGGCGTCGGCGTCACGCAGGCCGAGCGCGGTGAGGCGGGCCATGGGCGGGGCGGCGTACACGACGGTGGCGAGGACGGCGGCGGGCACTCCGATGCCGAAGACGAGGACGACGGGGAGGAGGTACGCGAACGCCGGGAGCACCTGCATGGTGTCGAGGACGGGGCGCAGCGCGCGGTAGGTGCGGTCGGAGAGACCGGCGGCGAGGCCGAGCAGCGCGCCCAGCAGGACGGACGCGAGGACGGCGACCACCATGAGCGCGAGGGTCTGCATGGTCGGCACCCACATGCCGAGCAGTCCGCAGGCGAGGAACGCGGCGGCCGTGCCGAGCGCGAGCCGTACGCCCGCCGTGCGCCAGGCGACGAGTGCCGCGACGGCTGTCACACCGGCCCAGCCCGCCGCGAGCAGCACCACGTAGACGGCGCGTACGGAGAGGACGACGGCGCTGCTGACGTACCCGAAGAAGTACAGGAACAGGGGGTGGCTGTCCCGGTTGTCGATGATCCACCCGCTGGCTCTGCCGAGGGGTGCGGAAAGATCGACGGTGAGGGCGCCCGGCCAGGTGCCGCTCGCCCAGTGGGAGTCGAGGACCGGGACGATCACGGCCGCCGCGACGGCGAGCAGCAGCAGCTTGCCGACGGCCCGGTGTCCGCGGAGGTTCTTGAGCAGCGCGGAGACCCCGGAGTGACCGACGGTCGCGGTGACGGTGGCCATCAGGCGGCCTCCCCACGGGGGCCGTCCGGCGCCCCGGTGGCGGGCGTGTCCGCGCCGGCGACGACGCCGAG
>LRTP01001198.1 GCA_001550305.1 Streptomyces diastatochromogenes | reverse complement strand
CTGCGCGGCACGGGAAAGTGCTGGGCGCCGACGCCGCTGAACCCGTACGCGAGGTCGGCCTCGGCGGGTGCGCACACGGTGACCCGCACCCCCCGGGCGACGAGCCCCGAAGCCAGCGACCGCACATGCGCGCTGCTGCCCGCGCTTCCGCCGCCGAGCACCTGCACGGTGCGCAGCGGCGACTGACCGTGCGGTGAGTGGCTGCTCACGTGGCTCACGTGGCCGGGGCTCCTGGTTCGGCGTCGGACGGGCACGGAGAACGTACAGAGGGAAAGGCAGAGGGGGGTGTACCGCACGTCGTGCTCCGCGTACTACGCCAAGGATGCCAGGCCGTACGGGTGTTCCGGGACCGCCATCGGAGCAAGCCTCGCGGCGCGGCGCCCAACTCGACGACAGCTGTCACCCACAAGAGTGATAAGTCGCGTGTCTTCGCGATGGGTTGTCCTTCGCTGGATGCGCGACGGGGTGTCCGCCCCTCACCCCAGCGGTCGCGCGACCGCCTCGCCGACCTTGTCCCCGTACACGGTCGCGGCCACCAGCGCCGCGGCATGGGCGAGGAGCCCGGCCCGCCCGTTGCCCGCGACGATC
>LRTP01001197.1 GCA_001550305.1 Streptomyces diastatochromogenes | reverse complement strand
CCGCTCCGAGGGCGGTGGCGGGGCCGGCGTACAACTCGACGGTGCGCCCGGCGTAGTTCGTGCGCTGCCAGCGCTCAGGGCCGCCCGGGGTCTTGGTGCGCAGGCCCGCGAGGGTGGCGCGGGTGACGGCGACGGCGGTACCGAAGCTGGTGATCATGCGACAACTCCAGGGGCCCGTGGGGCGGGGCGGCAAAAGGGGTGGGCGGGGAACGCGCCGCGGAGCGGCGAAGAGAAGACCGCGGAGCGGTCGAGGCGACCGTCGCGGAGCGACGCAAAAGGCCGGCCCCCGCACGCAGACGGAACTACACGTCACCCCGAGCCGTGGCCAACAACTCCTCCGCGTGTGCCCGGGCCGTCTCCGAGTCCTCCTGCCCCGCCAGCATCCGGGACAGCTCCCGAACCCGCTCCTCCCCCTCGAGCACCTTCACCCCGGAGCGCGTCACGGACCCGTCGTTGGTCTTCTCGACCAGCAGCTGCCGGTCGGCGAACGCGGCGACCTGCGGCAGATGAGTCACCACGACGACCTGCGCGCTCTTGGCGAGCTTGGCCAACCGCCGCCCGATCTCGACCGCGGCCTTGCCACCCACACCGGCGTCGACCTCGTCGAAGAGATACGTCGGCACCGGGTCGGTCCCCGCGAAGACGACCTCCACCGCGAGCATCACGCGTGAGAGCTCACCACCGGAGGCCCCCTTGGCGATGGGCCGCGGCGGCGCCCCGGGATGCGGGGCGAGCAGCAGCTCGACCTCGTCCACACCCGCGGGCCCGTACGCGACGGTGCGCCCGCCGAGCTCCACGCCCTCGGGGTCGTCGGTCTGCCGGATCTCGAACGACACGCGCGCGTGCGGCATGGCGAGCGAGGCCAGCTCGGCGGTCACGGCGGCGGCGAAGCGTTCGGCGGCCTCGGTCCTGGCGTCCGTCAGCGCCTGCGCAAGCCCGCCCAGTTCGGCCCGCAGCGCGTCCCGCTCGCCGGTCAGCTCCTCGATCCGCTCGTCGTCGCCGTCGAGTTCGAGGAGCCGTGCGGCGCCCTGCTCGGCCCACGCGAGTACGGCGTCGATGTCCTCGCCGTACTTCCGGGTCAGCTGGGTGAGCGCGGCGCGACGCTCCTCCACGGCCGCGAGCCGCAGGGGATCGGCGTCGAGGTCGTCGGCGTACCCGGCCAGCTCCCCCGCCACGTCGCGCAGCAGGATGTTGATCTCCCCGATCCGCCCGGACAGCCCGGCGAGCGCGGCGTCGTGCGACCGTACGGCCTCCAGGGCCCGGTGCGCGCCCTCGACGAGCGTCGTCGCGTCGATGCCC
>LRTP01001196.1 GCA_001550305.1 Streptomyces diastatochromogenes | reverse complement strand
GTGGTCGCGGGCCGTGGTGACGGTGGAGCCCTTCTTGAGCGTCGTCGCGTACGCCCCCGCGAGGCGCACGGCGAGCTCCGGAGTGATCTCCACGTTCAGGATTCCGGTGACACCGCGGGCGCCGAAAAGATGCGCCTGACCGCGCGACTCCCAGATCACCGAGGTGTTGACGAAGGCGCCGGCCTCGATGGTCTTGAACGGATAGACGCGTACGTTTCCCTGGATGATCGATTCTTCACCGACGAGGCATTCGTCGCCGATGACAGCGCCGTCCTCGATCCTCGCGGCCCGCATGATGTCGGTGTTCTTCCCGATCACGCAGCCCCGCAAATTGCTGTGCTGGCCGATGTACACGTTGTCGTGGACCACGGCCCGGTGCAGAAAGGCCCCGCTCTTGACGACGACGTTGGAGCCGACGACGGTGTGCTCACGGATTTCGGCGTCCGCTTCGACCTTGGCGTAGTCGCCGATGTAGAGCGGGCCCCGCAGTACGGCGTCGGGGTGCACTTCGGCGCCTTCGGCGACCCATACGCCCGGGGAGATCTCGAAACCGTCGATCTCGACGTCGACCTTGCCCTCGAGGACGTCGGCCTGCGCTTTCACATAGCTCTCGTGGGTGCCGACGTCCTCCCAGTAGCCCTCGGCGATATAGCCGAAGACCGGCTTGCCCTCCTTCATCAACTGAGGGAAGACATCGCCCGACCAGTCGACCGAGACATCGGCCTCGACGTAGTCGAAGACTTCGGGCTCCATCACGTAGATACCCGTGTTGACGGTGTCGGAGAAGACCTGGCCCCAGGTGGGTTTCTCCAGGAAGCGCTCGACCTTGCCCTCTTCGTCCACGATGGTGATGCCGAATTCAAGGGGGTTCGGCACACGCGTCAGACAGACGGTGACCATCGCACCCTTTTCCTTGTGGAAATTGATGAGGTCGGTGAGGTCGAAGTCGGTCAGGGCGTCACCGGAGATCACCAGGAAAGTGTCGTCCTTCAACGCCTCCTCGGCGTTCTTGACGCTCCCGGCAGTACCGAGTGGCTTCTCCTCATTGGCATAGGTGAGCTCCATACCGAGCTCCTCGCCGTCACCGAAGTAGTTCTTGACCAGTGAGGCCAAGAACTGGACAGTAACGACGGTCTCGTTGAGCCCATGCCTTTTGAGCAGCCGCAGCACGTGCTCCATGATCGGGCGGTTCACCACCGGCAGGAGCGGCTTGGGCATGCTTGAGGTCATAGGACGAAGGCGTGTGCCTTCGCCTCCGGCCATCACGACGGCCTTCATGTCGGAAGCGTCCTCCTTGAAGAGACGACGGTCTAGCCGACTTCACCCGTCCTGATTGTCCCGCAGTTTTCGAGTGCGGGCCATCCGGGCACTTCAGCTGCCCTATCGGGCCGAGCTCAATCGGCCATGGCGTCCGCCCTGAGAAGCCGGCGGACCTGGACCACGTAGAGGACTCCTGCCCACCAATAGAGGGTTGTACCCCATCCGGCGAACGCCCATCCGAAAATCGCGGCGAGTGACGCGAGCCATCCGCTTCCGTCGCTGAGCAGCAACAGAGGGAAGGCGTACATCAGGTTGAAGGTGGCCGCCTTCCCGAGGAAGTTCACCTGCAGCGGCGGATAGCCGTGACGTCGGAGGACTGCCACGACCACCAGCAGAACCAACTCACGCGCCAGAAGCACAGCCGTCAACCACAGCGGCAGAATCTCCCGCCAGGTGAGCCCCACAAGAGTGGACAGAATGTAGAGCCGGTCCGCCGCGGGATCGAGCAGCCGGCCGAGGCTGCTGATTTGATTCCAGCGCCGCGCGAGCTTCCCGTCGAGATAGTCGCTGACGCCGCTCAGCATGAGCACAAGCAGCGCCCAGCCGTCGCTCTTGGGACCGCCGAACTCGGGCCGGAGGATCAGCCACAGGAAGACGGGTACACCGACGAGGCGCGCCATGCTGAGGATGTTCGGGATGGTGAGGACCCGGTCCGTCTGGACGCGGGTCTCCTGGACCTCCACCCGGGGGCCTCCTGTGGGGAACGAGCCAACGATGCCCCCTGACCTTACCCGCAGCGCTCGCGTCGAGCTGCGGAGGGGTGGCGGAGCCACCGCGAAAACAGACCTGATCCCGAACGCAGAAAACCCCCGTACCGATTTCCCGGTACGGGGGTTCTCCCTACAATTAGTTCGGCGGCGTCCTACTCTCCCACAGGGTCCCCCCTGCAGTACCATCGGCGCTGTGAGGCTTAGCTTCCGGGTTCGGAATGTAACCGGGCGTTTCCCTCACGCTATGACCACCGAAACACTATGAAACTGTAACTACCGCACCGTTGCCGTGGCCCGACAACGGGGTTGTTCGTGGTTTCAGAACCAACACAGTGGACGCGAGCAACTGAGGACAAGCCCTCGGCCTATTAGTACCGGTCACCTCCAGCGGTTACCCGCCTTCCAGATCCGGCCTATCAACCCAGTCGTCTACTGGGAGCCTTAACCCCTCAAAGGGGGTGGGAATACTCATCTCGAAGCAGGCTTCCCGCTTAGATGCTTTCAGCGGTTATCCCTCCCGAACGTAGCCAACCAGCCATGCCCTTGGCAGGACAACTGGCACACCAGAGGTTCGTCCGTCCCGGTCCTCTCGTACTAGGGACAGCCCTTCTCAATATTCCTACGCGCGCAGCGGATAGGGACCGAACTGTCTCACGACGTTCTAAACCCAGCTCGCGTACCGCTTTAATGGGCGAACAGCCCAACCCTTGGGACCGACTCCAGCCCCAGGATGCGACGAGCCGACATCGAGGTGCCAAACCATCCCGTCGATATGGACTCTTGGGGAAGATCAGCCTGTTATCCCCGGGGTACCTTTTATCCGTTGAGCGACGGCGCTTCCACAAGCCACCGCCGGATCACTAGTCCCGACTTTCGTCCCTGCTCGACCCGTCGGTCTCACAGTCAAGCTCCCTTGTGCACTTACACTCAACACCTGATTACCAACCAGGCTGAGGGAACCTTTGGGCGCCTCCGTTACTCTTTAGGAGGCAACCGCCCCAGTTAAACTACCCATCAGACACTGTCCCTGATCCGGATCACGGACCCAGGTTAGACATCCAGCACGACCAGAGTGGTATTTCAACGACGACTCCACAACAGCTGGCGCTGCCGCTTCAAAGTCTCCCACCTATCCTACACAAGCCGAACCGAACACCAATATCAAACTGTAGTAAAGGTCCCGGGGTCTTTCCGTCCTGCTGCGCGAAACGAGCATCTTTACTCGTAGTGCAATTTCACCGGGCCTATGGTTGAGACAGTCGAGAAGTCGTTACGCCATTCGTGCAGGTCGGAACTTACCCGACAAGGAATTTCGCTACCTTAGGATGGTTATAGTTACCACCGCCGTTTACTGGCGCTTAAGTTCTCAGCTTCGCCACCCCGAAGAGTGACTAACCGGTCCCCTTAACGTTCCAGCACCGGGCAGGCGTCAGTCCGTATACATCGCCTTACGGCTTCGCACGGACCTGTGTTTTTAGTAAACAGTCGCTTCTCGCTGGTCTCTGCGGCCACCCCCAGCTCAAGGAGTAAATCCTCTCACCGGTGATGGCCCCCCTTCTCCCGAAGTTACGGGGGCATTTTGCCGAGTTCCTTAACCATAGTTCACCCGAACGCCTCGGTATTCTCTACCTGACCACCTGAGTCGGTTTAGGGTACGGGCCGCCATGAAACTCGCTAGAGGCTTTTCTCGACAGCATAGGATCATCCACTTCACCACAATCGGCTCGGCATCAGGTCTCAGCCTTGATGTGCGACGGATTTACCTATCACACGGCCTACACCCTTACCCCGGGACAACCACCGCCCGGGATGGACTACCTTCCTGCGTCACCCCATCACTCACCTACTGCAGGTCTGGTCCGTCGGCTCCACCACTCCCCTTTGCCCGAAGGCTCCGGGGCGGCTTCACGGACTTAGCATCGCCTGGTTCAATGTTTGACGCTTCACAGCGGGTACCGGAATATCAACCGGTTATCCATCGACTACGCCTGTCGGCCTCGCCTTAGGTCCCGACTTACCCTGGGCAGATCAGCTTGACCCAGGAACCCTTAGTCAATCGGCGCACACGTTTCTCACGTGTGTATCGCTACTCATGCCTGCATTCTCACTCGTGAACCGTCCACCACTGCCTTCCGGCGCGGCTTCACCCGGCACACGACGCTCCCCTACCCATCACAGCCGCCGTTGGGCGTATTGCTGCAATGACACGACTTCGGCGGTACGCTTGAGCCCCGCTACATTGTCGGCGCGGAATCACTAGACCAGTGAGCTATTACGCACTCTTTCAAGGGTGGCTGCTTCTAAGCCAACCTCCTGGTTGTCTCTGCGACTCCACATCCTTTCCCACTTAGCGTACGCTTAGGGGCCTTAGTCGATGCTCTGGGCTGTTTCCCTCTCGACCATGGAGCTTATCCCCCACAGTCTCACTGCCGCGCTCTCACTTACCGGCATTCGGAGTTTGGCTAAGGTCAGTAACCCGGTAGGGCCCATCGCCTATCCAGTGCTCTACCTCCGGCAAGAAACACACGACGCTGCACCTAAATGCATTTCGGGGAGAACCAGCTATCACGGAGTTTGATTGGCCTTTCACCCCTAACCACAGGTCATCCCCCAGGTTTTCAACCCTGGTGGGTTCGGTCCTCCACGACCTCTTACAGCCGCTTCAACCTGCCCATGGCTAGATCACTCCGCTTCGGGTCTTGAGCGCGCTACTAAATCGCCCTATTCGGACTCGCTTTCGCTACGGCTTCCCCACACGGGTTAACCTCGCAACACACCGCAAACTCGCAGGCTCATTCTTCAAAAGGCACGCAGTCACGAGGCAAGCACAAGTGCTTGCCCGACGCTCCCACGGCTTGTAGGCACACGGTTTCAGGTACTATTTCACTCCGCTCCCGCGGTACTTTTCACCATTCCCTCACGGTACTATCCGCTATCGGTCACCAGGGAATATTTAGGCTTAGCGGGTGGTCCCGCCAGATTCACACGGGATTTCTCGGGCCCCGTGCTACTTGGGTGTTTCTCAAACGAGCCGTTGACGTTTCGACTACGGGGGTCTTACCCTCTACGCCGGACCTTTCGCATGTCCTTCGCCTACATCAACGGTTTCTGACTCGTCTCACGGCCGGCAGACCGTGAAAGAGAAATCCCACAACCCCACATACGCAACCCCTGCCGGGTCTCACACGCATATGGTTTGGCCTCATCCAGTTTCGCTCGCCACTACTCCCGGAATCACGGTTGTTTTCTCTTCCTGCGGGTACTGAGATGTTTCACTTCCCCGCGTTCCCTCCACATACCCTATGTGTTCAGGTATGGGTGACAGCCCATGACGACTGCCGGGTTTCCCCATTCGGAAACCCCCGGATCAAAGCCTGGTTGACGACTCCCCGGGGACTATCGTGGCCTCCCACGTCCTTCATCGGTTCCTGGTGCCAAGGCATCCACCGTGCGCCCTTAAAAACTTGGCCACAGATGCTCGCGTCCACTGTGCAGTTCTCAAACAACGACCAACCACCCATCACCCCGAACCTTCCGGTTCGAGTGCACTGGGGCCGGCACTGAAGGCAGCCAACGATCGGCCGTGCCCTCAGACACCCAACAGCGTGCCCGGCACCCCTGCCGCTTCCCTCATTCGTTCCACGCCCCGAAGAGCAGTACTGGAAGGAGAAGACAGTCAAGTGCGCCGAATAATCAACGTTCCACCCATGAGCAACCACCGTCGAACGTGTGCCGACGTAATGGCCCTGGACCACCGGGCAAGCCCGGCAGCCTAGATGCTCCTTAGAAAGGAGGTGATCCAGCCGCACCTTCCGGTACGGCTACCTTGTTACGACTTCGTCCCAATCGCCAGTCCCACCTTCGACAGCTCCCTCCCACAAGGGGTTGGGCCACCGGCTTCGGGTGTTACCGACTTTCGTGACGTGACGGGCGGTGTGTACAAGGCCCGGGAACGTATTCACCGCAGCAATGCTGATCTGCGATTACTAGCAACTCCGACTTCATGGGGTCGAGTTGCAGACCCCAATCCGAACTGAGACAGGCTTTTTGAGATTCGCTCCGCCTCACGGCTTCGCAGCTCATTGTACCTGCCATTGTAGCACGTGTGCAGCCCAAGACATAAGGGGCATGATGACTTGACGTCGTCCCCACCTTCCTCCGAGTTGACCCCGGCAGTCTCCTGTGAGTCCCCATCACCCCGAAGGGCATGCTGGCAACACAGAACAAGGGTTGCGCTCGTTGCGGGACTTAACCCAACATCTCACGACACGAGCTGACGACAGCCATGCACCACCTGTACACCGACCACAAGGGGGGCACTATCTCTAATGCTTTCCGGTGTATGTCAAGCCTTGGTAAGGTTCTTCGCGTTGCGTCGAATTAAGCCACATGCTCCGCTGCTTGTGCGGGCCCCCGTCAATTCCTTTGAGTTTTAGCCTTGCGGCCGTACTCCCCAGGCGGGGAACTTAATGCGTTAGCTGCGGCACCGACGACGTGGAATGTCGCCAACACCTAGTTCCCACCGTTTACGGCGTGGACTACCAGGGTATCTAATCCTGTTCGCTCCCCACGCTTTCGCTCCTCAGCGTCAGTAATGGCCCAGAGATCCGCCTTCGCCACCGGTGTTCCTCCTGATATCTGCGCATTTCACCGCTACACCAGGAATTCCGATCTCCCCTACCACACTCTAGCTAGCCCGTATCGAATGCAGACCCGGGGTTAAGCCCCGGGCTTTCACACCCGACGTGACAAGCCGCCTACGAGCTCTTTACGCCCAATAATTCCGGACAACGCTTGCGCCCTACGTATTACCGCGGCTGCTGGCACGTAGTTAGCCGGCGCTTCTTCTGCAGGTACCGTCACTTTCGCTTCTTCCCTGCTGAAAGAGGTTTACAACCCGAAGGCCGTCATCCCTCACGCGGCGTCGCTGCATCAGGCTTTCGCCCATTGTGCAATATTCCCCACTGCTGCCTCCCGTAGGAGTCTGGGCCGTGTCTCAGTCCCAGTGTGGCCGGTCGCCCTCTCAGGCCGGCTACCCGTCGTCGCCTTGGTGAGCCACTACCTCACCAACAAGCTGATAGGCCGCGGGCTCATCCTTCACCGCCGGAGCTTTTAACCCACCCGGATGCCCGGGCAGGTGTTATCCGGTATTAGACCCCGTTTCCAGGGCTTGTCCCAGAGTGAAGGGCAGATTGCCCACGTGTTACTCACCCGTTCGCCACTAATCCACCCCGAAGGGCTTCATCGTTCGACTTGCATGTGTTAAGCACGCCGCCAGCGTTCGTCCTGAGCCAGGATCAAACTCTCCGTGAATGTTTTCCCGTAATCGGGACGACACCACGAGAGCGGAACCGAAGGGAGGAATAATCCCCACGGTTCACAGCGTCCTCGCTGTGCGCCCACCGAGACCATGCCCGGCAGGACTTTTTCAAAGGAACCTCGCCCCGACCGATCGGCCGGAGACGGGGTATCAACATATCTGGCGTTGATTTTTGGCACGCTGTTGAGTTCTCAAGGAACGGACGCTTCCTTTGTACTCACCCTCTCGGGCTTTCCTCCGGGCGCTTCCCTTCGGTCCTGCTGTCCTGCTTTGTTCTTGCGTTTCCGACTCTATCAGACCGTTTCCCGATCCGATTTCCTCGGCGCTTTCCAGGTTTCCGCTTTCGCGTTTCCCTTTCCGGCGGTTCCGACTCTATCAGACTCTTTCGTGTCCGATTCCCTGTCGGAGAGGGATTCTGTCTTGCGGCTTTGAATGCTTTCGCTTCGCGGCCTTTCGACATTCACTACGCTAGCCGATTCCCTCGGCAACTCATAATCGAGTTCCGCGGGCTGCAATTCGGGCATGCAGGCACGCCGAATTGACCCCCGCTGAGGGGAAGTCGTAGGTAGTGGGTTGGCCACTTCCGGCTGCAGGCTGAACGCCGTACCCGGGTCAAGCGGCTCGGGCTACATTACGGACCCCCCAGGGACGCGTCAAGTTGAGCGACGGCGTGGCGTATGGGCCCGATATGGGCTGACGGTGGGGTCGTTCGCGACCCAGAAGCGCCAGGGGTGGACGCCCCCGTCGCCGGCCACTCCCGTACGCGGACCGTTGCGTACCTGGTCGGAGCGGACGGGGGTGCCCGTCAGGAGGGTCAGCGGGGAGCCCTCGGGGCCGCAGGCGTCGGCGCCGTCGAGGGCCCTGTCCACGCCGAGGGCCGTGGCCAGGCGTGCGGGCCCTTTGGCCAGTTCCTTGTCATTTCGGGCCGAGAGTCGACGTTTGCGAGCGAGTTCGGCGCCCTCGATGATCTCCCCGGCGCGGAGGAGGACCCCGCTCGGGTTGCCCTCGGGGCCACACACCAGGTTCATGCAGAACCACATGCCGTAGGTGAAGTAGACGTATACATGCCCAGGCGGACCGAACATCACGTCATTGCGGGCCGTGCGGCCGCGATAGGCGTGGGAGCCGGGGTCGTTCGGGCCGTCGTACGCCTCCACCTCCGTGAGGCGGAGCTCGATCGGACCGTCCGGTGTCGTGCGCACCAGGATGCGCCCCAGCAGGTCGGGGGCGACCTCCAGTACGGGGCGGTCGAAGAAGTCCCGGGTGATGGGCGTACGGTCAGGGGCCGCGATCATGGCGTACGAGCGTAGTCCAGACGCCCGGACGGATGCGGCCGGGTGGGGGACTGTGCCGTACGGGTCCGCACGAGTGCGTGTCCGTGCGGACCTGTGCGTGTCTACGGGTGGTCAGGGAGCGTCCTCCTTGTAAGGGTGAGGGCGCGGAACCGGCCGCGGTCGGATCGCGTTTGTAGGGATCAAGGATCCAGACGGATGTACGACGGAGCACAGGCGTTGCCTGGGGAGGAAGAAACATGGGGTTCAAGCGGCTGCTTGCGAGCCTGGGAGCCGGTGGGGCTTCGGTCGAGACGGTGCTGACCGAGGTCAACGTCGTTCCGGGTGGTGTCGTGCAGGGTGAGGTGCGGATCCAGGGCGGGTCCGTGAACCAGGCCATCGAGGGGCTGTCGGTCGGGCTCCAGGCAAAGGTCGAGGTCGAGGGGCACGACGACCAGGAGTACAAGCAGGACATCGAGTTCACCAAGCTGCGGCTCGGTGGGGCCTTCGAGCTGCAGGCCGGTGCCGTGCACGCCGTTCCCTTCGGGCTCGAGATCCCGTGGGAGACGCCGATCACCACGATCGACGGGCAGGCGCTGCGGGGCATGCACATCGGTGTGACCACCGAGCTGGAGATCGCGCGTGCCGTGGACTCCGGTGACCTGGACCCGATCAACGTGCACCCGCTGCCGGCGCAGCAGGCGATCCTGAACGCCTTCATCCAGCTGGGCTTCCGCTTCAAGAACGCGGACATGGAGCGCGGTCACATCCGGGGCACCCGGCAGAAGCTGCCGTTCTACCAGGAGATCGAGTTCTTCCCGCCGTCGCAGTACCGCGGGCTGAACCAGGTCGAGCTGAGCTTCGTCGCGGACGACCACGAGATGGACGTCATCCTGGAGATGGACAAGAAGCCGGGCCTCTTCAGTGAGGGCAGCGACTCCTACCGCTCCTTCCGGGTGGGGCTGCACGACTACCAGGGCACGGACTGGGCCGCGTACCTGAACCAGTGGCTTTCCGAGGTCGGCAGCAAGCGCAGCTGGTTCTAGGCTCGGGTCGAGAGATTCCGCCGTTCAGGAGGTTCTGACGTGACCGAGCTCAAGAGGCCGCCGCTTCCCCATGACTTCCATCCGCCCGTTCCGGCCTTCACGGTCACCAGTGAGGACGTCGAGCCGGGCGGGGTGCTGAAGGACGCTCAGGTCTATGCGGCCGGGAACACCTCGCCGCAGCTGAGCTGGGAGGGCTTCCCGCCGGAGACCAAGAGCTTCGCCGTGACCTGCTTCGATCCGGACGCCCCGACGGGGAGCGGGTTCTGGCACTGGGTGGTGTTCGACATTCCCGCTTCGGTGACGGAGCTGCCGACGGGTGCGGGCAGCGGCAAGTTCGAGGGGCTGCCGGAGGGTGCCGTTCAGGTGCGCAACGACTACGGGTCCAAGGACTTCGGTGGCGCCGCGCCGCCGGCCGGGGATCCCGCGCACCGGTATGTGTTCACGGTGTACGCCGTGGGTCAGGAGAAGCTCGGTCCCGACGCGGAGGTGTCGCCGGCCGTCGTGGGATTCAATCTGCGGTTCCACACGCTGGCGCGCGCCCAGCTGATGGGAGAGTACGCGTCGCCCGCGTAAAGCGGTGAAGACTCACGTTCACTGAACGTTTGCCCGCCTCTGGTCTTGGAAGTGATCAGGGGCGGGCATTTTTATTGCGTTGTCCATCTCGGCGTGCCCGGCCAGAGTTGATCCAAGCCCGCCAGGGGGTGGGCCGGTGCGCACGGGAGGTGGGCTGGATGCGGGACACGCTGGTTCTGAACGCGAGCTTTGAGCCGCTGTCGACGGTGACGTTGAACCGAGCCGTCGTTCTGGTGCTGCAGGACAAGGCTGTCGTCGAGCAGGCCCACCCCGAACTCCGTATGCGCGGTGCCGCGCTGGACATACCCGTGCCCCGAGTCATAAGGCTGTGCAGGTATGTAAGGGTGCCTTTCCGAAGACAAGCGCCGTGGTCGAGGCGCGGTGTGCTGATACGCGACCGGCACAGGTGCGCGTACTGCGGAAGGCGGGCGACGACGGTCGACCACGTGGTGCCGCGCGCGCAGGGCGGTCGGGACTCCTGGCTGAACACGGTCGCGTCCTGCGCGGAGGACAATCACCGCAAGGCGGACCGGACTCCGGAGCAGGCGGGTATGCCGCTGCTGCGGCAGCCGTTCGAGCCGACGCCCGCGGACGCGATGCTGCTGGCGCTGGGCCGTGACGACCTCGACGCCCTCCCGGAATGGCTGGCCCAACCCGCGGCCTAGGCCCGGCAGTTCCTAAGACGATGGGGCCCACCTCCGCCGAAAGGCAGGAGGTGGGCCCCATCGTCGTAGGGACCGGGGCGTCAGTCGGTGACGGACGGCTTCTCGCGGCGCTCGGTGCCCGCGTTGCCCGAACCGCCGCCCATGGGGCCGAAGTTGCCCATGGCACCGCTCAGGCCCTTGAGGGCGTCGCCGATCTCGCTGGGCACGATCCAGAGCTTGTTGGCGTCGCCCTCGGCGATCTTGGGGAGCATCTGGAGGTACTGGTAGGCGAGGAGCTTCTGGTCGGCGTCGCCGGCGTGGATGGACTCGAAGACCGTACGGATGGCCTGGGCCTCGCCCTCGGCGCGCAGGGCGGCGGCCTTGGCCTCACCTTCGGCGCGCAGGATCGCGGACTGCTTCTCACCTTCGGCGGTGAGGATCTGCGACTGGCGGATGCCTTCGGCGGTGAGGATCGCGGCGCGCTTGTCACGGTCGGCGCGCATCTGCTTCTCCATCGAGTCCTGGATGGAGGTGGGCGGTTCGATCGCCTTGAGCTCGACGCGGTTGACGCGGATGCCCCACTTGCCGGTGGCCTCGTCGAGGACGCCGCGCAGGGCCGCGTTGATCTCCTCGCGGGAGGTGAGGGTCCGCTCCAGGTCCATGCCACCGATGATGTTGCGCAGGGTGGTGACGGTGAGCTGCTCGATCGCCTGGATGTAGCTGGCGACTTCGTAGGTGGCGGCGCGTGCGTCGGTGACCTGGTAGTAGATGACCGTGTCGATGTTGACCACCAGGTTGTCCTGGGTGATCACCGGCTGGGGCGGGAACGGCACGACCTGCTCACGCAGGTCGATGCGGTTGCGGATCGAGTCGATGAACGGGACCACGATGTTCAGGCCCGCGTTCAGGGTCCGTGTGTAGCGGCCGAAGCGCTCCACGATGGCCGCGCTGGCCTGTGGGATGACCTGGATGGTCTTGATCAGGGCGATGAATACCAACACCACCAGGATGATCAGGACGATGATGATTGGTGCCATCGATGCTCCCCGTACCCTTCTCCGCCTCGGTATGTCCGAAAGATCTTATGGTTGTTGAAGATCTTGCTCGACGAGTCTGACAGACCGTCGTCTGCCGCGTGGGGCGTTCGGTTCACTTGCGTCGCACGAGGTCACATCACAATCGCCGTGGCTCCTTCGATGTCCACGACGTCCACCTCCTGGCCCACTTCGTAGGCCTGTTGGGCGTCGAGGGCGCGCGCCGACCAGATCTCTCCGCCGAGTTTGATCCGGCCGTCGCCCGAACCGTCCACCCGTTCCAGGACGATGGCCTGTTTCCCCTTCAACGCCTCCACTCCGGTGGCGAGTTGGGGCCGCTGGGCGCGGTGCCGGGCCGCGACGGGTCGTACGACGGCGATGAGGGCGAACGAGACGACGGCGAAGACGAGTACCTGAAGGACGACATCGCCGCCGAGGCCCGCTGTCACCGCCGCCGCCGCGGCGCCGAGGGCGAGCATGCCGAACTCCGGCATCGCGGTCACCACGAGCGGGATGCCCAGCGCGGCCGCGCCGACGAGCCACCACACCCATGCGTTGATGTCGTTCACATGGTCATGGTAGGTCCGCGGGCCGGGCGCGGACAGGGCGCAGATCGGTGGAGAAGGGGCTCGTACCGGGTGTTCAGGACATCGGCAGGCCCTGTGCGGTCCAACGCTCGCCGTTCTGCTCGACGATGAGCGGGAGTCCGAAGCAGAGGGAGAGGTTGCGCGAGGTGAGTTCGAGTTCGAGCGGGCCCGCGGCGAGCACCTTGCCCTGACGGATCATCAGGACGTGGGTGAAGCCGGGAGCGATCTCCTCGACGTGGTGCGTGACCATGATCATGGAGGGGGCGATCGGGTCGCGGGCGAGGCGGCCGAGGCGGCGGACGAGGTCCTCGCGGCCGCCGAGGTCGAGGCCCGCGGCGGGCTCGTCGAGCAGCAGCAGCTCGGGGTCGGTCATCAGGGCGCGGGCGATCAGGGTGCGCTTGCGCTCGCCCTCGGAGAGCGTGCCGAACCGGCGGTCCAGGTAGTCGCTCATGCCGAGGCGGTCGAGGAAGGCGCGGGCGCGCTGCTCGTCGATGTCCTCGTAGTCCTCGTGCCAGCCCGCGGTCATGCCGTACGCGGCCGTCAGCACGGTCTGCAGGACAGTCTGGCGCTTGGGGAGCTTCTCGGCCATGGCGATACCGGCCACGCCGATGCGCGGGCGCAGTTCGAAGACGTCGACCTTGCCGAGGGTCTCGCCGAGGATGGTGGCGGTGCCCTGGCTGGGGAAGAGATAGCTGGAGGCGAGATTCAGGAGGGTCGTTTTTCCGGCGCCGTTCGGGCCGAGGATGACCCAGCGCTCCCCCTCCTTGACCGACCAGGAGACCTGGTCCACCAGAGCCCGGCCCTCTCGGACCACGGACACGTCCTCCAGCTCCAGTACATCGCTCATGAGCGCGTTGTCTCCCATTGCAGTCTCGGCCGTCGCTTACGTCTGTGGACGCAGCCCCCAGGGAAAACCTACGCCACCGGTTGGCCGCTCCCATCCATCGGTCGGTCCTTAGGGTGGAGGCATGCTCTCGGAACCACGCTCAGGACGCCTGGCCGCATGGGGAAATGCCCTTTTGGCCGGACTTGTTTCGCCGGATGACGCGGCGCTCGCCATCGTCGGTGAGGACGCGGTGCACCGGGTCGAGGGGCTGCCGGGTGAGTCCGGGCCCGTCGGGCTCACGCTCGCCCTCGGCCGGCTTCGCGCGCTCGGGGTGAAAGGACTGCGGGTCGCGCTGCCCGCGCCGGGCCATCCGCTCGGGTTGAGCGGGCCGCCGGACTTCAACGCGCGCGCCCTCGACGCGGAGGAGGCGGTGGTCTGCCACGGGGCGGCGCTCGGGCTCGTTCCCGAGGTGTACGAGGCCGGGCCCGAGGGTGATGTCCATGTCGAGGTGGTGTGGCACTGCCTCGCCGTGCGGGAGGCGCCGCCGGCGGATGTGCCCTCGCTCGGTGAGGCCGAGCGGGAGCTCGCGGAGGCGCTGCGTGAGGCGACGGAGGTGTTGTCGCGGCTCGACGTGGCGGGGTCGGGGCCGGTCGCCGAGGCGGCGGTCGACGCGTACCGGGCGCGGGCCGAGCGGGGGCGGGAGGTGTTGGCGCCCGGGTATCCGCCGCGTGCGGTGCGGGTGCTGGAGCTGGCCCAACGGGTGGGGTTGCTGATCTCCGTCGCGTACGAGAACGGGCATGGCGGGGCGGTGAGTGCGTCGGAGATCTCGGCGCGGGCGTTGGCGTTGCGGCCGGTTGAGCGGACGGCTCGGCGGGCGCAGGTGGCGGCGTACAACGCGTTCGTGGAGGAGCGGGAGCGGGGGGTTCGCTGAGGTCTGTTTGCGCCCCCGCCGCCCCTACCCGTCCCATCCCTGGGGGCTGCCGCCCCCAGACCCCCCGGGTGGGTTCTTCGACTGCGAGTGAGTGGGGGCTTGGCGCGCAGTTCCCCGCGCCCCTGACGGGGGGCGGGGCTGCGCCCCTGCCCCCCGTCGGCCTGAACGGACCGAACGGCCTCCCAGGTGGTCCTGGGAGGCCGGTGGGGGTGGTGGGGGTGTGGGTCTCAGTGGTTGAGGCCCAGGTTGCCGAAGGCCGGGTTCAGGACGCCGATGACGTTCACGCTGTTGCCGACCGCGTTCACGGGGATGTGGATCGGGGCCTGGATGACGTTGCCCGAGACGACGCCCGGGGAGCCCGCGGCGTTGCCGCCCGCCCACGAGCCGTCCGTCGCGGACGCCATACCGGCACCGGCGGCGACCAGCCCGCCGGCCACCATCGCGACAGCCGTGGCCTTCTTCAGGTTCTTCACTTCTGAGCCCTCCCTAGCGATCACCGCGGCAGTCGCCGCGGCACGCACTGGAGAACGGCCGAGATCCCCGGAGGATGCGCCATCCGGGTGACATACACACGACGGTATGAATCTCAGCCCGGAGCGGAACCCTCCGAGTTGCCGCCGCCGCGCGGGCGATCAGCCCGCCGCCCCATGGCGTACGGCCCAGAGCGCGGCCTGTGTGCGGTCGGCGAGGTCGAGCTTCATCAGGATGTTCGAGACATGCGTCTTGACGGTCTTCTCGGAGAGGACGAGCGCGCGTGCGATTTCCCGGTTGGAGCGGCCGTCCGCGATCAGGCCGAGCACCTCGCGCTCCCGTTCGGTGAGCGAGCCGCCTCTCCCCTGGCCCGAGTTGGCCTCCTCCTGGGACAGCAGGACGCCCGCCACCTCGGGCTGGAGCAGGATGTGCCCGGCGTGCACGGAGCGGATGGCTCCGGCGAGGGCGTCGGGGTCCACGTCCTTGTAGACATAGCCGGCGGCGCCCGCGCGCAGGGCCGGGACGACCGTGCGCTGTTCGGTGAAGCTGGTGACGATCAGCACGCGCGCGGGGTTGGCCAGTTCACGGAGCTTGCGCAGCGCGTCGATGCCGTCCATGCCCGGCATCTTGACGTCCATGAGGACGACGTCGGGCTTCAGCTCCTCGGCGCGGGCGACCCCTTCGGCGCCGTCGGACGCCTCGCCCACGACCTCGATGTCGTCCTGCACTTCGAGAAACGTGCGCAGGCCCCGGCGGACCACTTGGTGGTCGTCGACGAGCAGCACCTTGATTGCGTCAGCCACCAGGGACCTCCATCTCGATCGTGGTGCCCTTTCCGGGCGCCGATTCCACGCTGAGGGTGCCGCCGACCCCGCTCGACCGGTCGCGCATGGAGACGAGGCCCAGGTGGCGTCCCGCGGCGCGGACCGCCGTGGGCTCGAAGCCGCTGCCGTCGTCACTGACGCGCAGGACGGTGCCGGTGCCGCGCTTCTCCAGGGTGACATCGACGCGGCCGGCTCCAGAATGCCGCAGCGCGTTGTGCAGGGCCTCCTGAGCGACGCGCAGCATGGCCTCCTCCTGGGCGGCGGGCAGCGCCCGCACCCCGTGGCCGGCGAAGGTCACGCGCGCGGAGTGGGCGCGGTCGAGGACCTGTATCTGGGTGCGCAGGGTGGCGACCAGGCCGTCCTCGTCGAGGGCGGCGGGGCGCAGCTCGATGACGGCGGCGCGCAGCTCTTCGGTGGCCTCCGCGGCGAGCATGGCCACCTGGTGCAGTTCGCCCTTGGCGCGTGCGGGGTCGCGGTCCACGAGGGCGGCGGCGGCCTGTGCGGTCAGGCGCAGGGAGAAGAGTTTCTGGCTGACGGCGTCGTGGAGCTCGTGGGCGAGCCGGGAGCGCTCCTCGGCGATGGTGAGCTCGCGGCTGCGCTCGTAGAGGCGGGCGTTGGTCAGGGCGATCGCCGCGTGCTGGGCGAGGATGGTGAGGAGTTCCTGGTCGTCCTCGGTGAAGCCGCAGCCGCCGTCCGGCGCGGAGCAGTCCTTCTGGTTCTCCTTCGTCCTGTTCTTGTTCGCCAGGAACAGGGCGCCGATGACCTCGTCGCCGTCGCGGATCGGCAGGCCCAGGAAGTCGGACATGTCGGGGTGGGCGGCGGGCCAGCCCTCGAAGCGGGGGTCCTTGCGTACGTCGGCGAGGCGCTCGGGGCGGGCCTCGTGCAGCATCGCGGCGAGGATGCCGTGCTGGCGCGGAAGCGGGCCGATGGCCTTCCACTGGGCGTCGCTGACGCCGTCGACCACGAACTGGGCGAAGCCTCCGTGGTCGTCGGGCACACCGAGCGCCGCGTACTGCGCGTCGAGCAGCTCGCGGGCCGAGGCGACGATCGTCTTGAGGACGTCGCGCACCTCGAGGTGCCTGCTCATGGCAAGCAGCGCGGAGCTCACCGCGTACAGACCGGACCGGGGGCCTTGGCTCATGTCCCCAACGTACCGGCGGGGTGTGACAGTGCGTATCCGACCTGTGGTGGCGGCTGTCTAGGCCGGTGGGCCTAGGGCGAAGGGCCCCAGGTCAATGGGGCCCGCGCACGAGGCGGCGGGGGCGGCCGGGTTCCTACGTTGAAGGCACCCGCCCGGAGCGGCGGTGCTGGGACGAGGGGACGGACGTCATGCCGGTAGCGATCATCACGGGTGCTTCGAAGGGGCTGGGGCGGGCGCTGGCCGCGGCTCTGGCGGAGCGCGGCTGGGATCTGGTCCTCGACGCGAGGACCGCGGGAGTGCTGAAGGAGACGGCGGAGGCGCTGTCCGCGTACGGGACCCGGGTGGAGGCGCTGCCCGGGGATGTCGGGGACGCCGGGCACCGCGCCGGGCTGGTGGCGGCGGCGCGTGGGCTCGGCGGCGTGGACCTGCTGGTGAACAACGCGAGCGCGCTGGGCGCCGAGCCGCTGGTGCGTCTGGAGGGCCTGCCCCTGGACGGGCTGCGCCATGCCCTGGAGGTCAACGTGGTCGCGGCGCTGGGCCTGGTCCAGGAGGCGCTGCCGCTGCTGCGGGCCGCGCCGGCCGGGGCGATCGTCGCCGTCAGCTCGGACGCGGCCGCGGAGGCGTACGAGACGTGGGGCGGGTACGGGGCGTCGAAGGCCGCCCTGGACCATCTGGCGGCCGTGCTCGGCGTGGAGGAGCCCGGGCTGCGGGTGTGGGCCGTGGACCCGGGGGACATGGGCACGGACCTGTACGCGGCGGCCGTACCGGACGACGGCGATGCGCGGCCGACGCCGGACAGCGTGGTTCCGGCCTTTCTGCGGCTGCTGGACGAACGCCCTGCCAGTGGCCGCTACGGCGCTACGGCGCTGCTGGAAGTGCGATGACGACGACCGTGCGGGTTCCGGAGGAGCGGTCGGCGCGGGTGCCGGCCGAGCAGCGCGGGCCCGGGCGGGACCGGGACTCCGTGCGGCTGCTCGTGTCGTGCGGTACGGAGGTGTCGCATCACGCGTTCGTGGAGCTGCCGCGGCGGCTGCGGGCGGGGGATCTGCTGATCGTCAACACCTCCCCCACGCTGGCGGCCGCCGTGGACGGGTGGATCGGGCACGCGCGCGTGGTGGTGCATTTCTCCACGCGGGGCGATGACGGACGGTGGGCCGTCGAGCTGCGGGATCCCGACGGAAGGGGCACCACACGTGCGCGCGCGGGGGGACCCGCGGGTACGGAGGTACGCCTTGCCGGGGACGTACGCCTCGTACTGGAGGAGCCGCTGACGCCGTACGGCTCGCGGCTGTGGTGGGGGCGGGTGTCTGAGCCGGACGTGCCCGGACTGCTGCGGCGCCACGGGCGCCCCATTCGCTACTCCTACACACAGAGGGACCAGCCGCTGTCCGTCTACCAGACGGTGTTCGCGCTGCCGTCGGCCGACGGCGGCGGCAGTGCGGAGATGCCGAGCGCGGCGCGGCCTTTCACCGCGCGCCTGGTGGCGGAGCTGGTGAGCCGGGGCGTGCAGTTCGCGCCGATCACGCTGCACACCGGTGTCGCGTCGGCGGAGGCCCATGAGCCGCCGTATCCGGAGCGGTACGAGGTGCCGGAGGCGTCGGCCCGGCTGATCAACGCCGCGAGAGCGGGAGAGGGGCGGATCCTCGCGGTCGGTACGACGGCCGTACGCGCCGTGGAGTCGGCCGTCGACGCCGGCGGGGTGGTCCGGGCCCGGAAGGGCTGGACGGACCTCGTGGTGACCCCTGAGCGGGGTGTGCGGGTGGTGGACGGGCTGCTGACCGGGCTGCACGAGCCGGAGGCCTCGCATCTGCTGATGCTGGAGGCGATCGCGGGACGGGCGGCGATCGAGCGCAGCTACGGCGAGGCGTTGAGCGGGCTCTACCTCTGGCACGAGTTCGGGGACGTGCACCTCATCCTCCCGGAAGGCCCTCACACTGAGAGTTGCTCCAGCAACTGTCGGTGAGAATTCCATGAGGCCGATGTGAGCCCGCACATAGGGCGCACATCACGTACGAAGGTGCATAGGAGATAAAGCCGGGCATAGTGAGCGGGGCAGACGTGGCAGTCTGCCCCGATTTGCCCCTAGTGGGCCTACTACCTTCCGTCGTACGTCACACCTTTGCCACGGTATTTTGCGGCCGCTAAGAATGGCACCCGTCGCTCAGCACCGAGGGTTCAAGCCCACGGCGCCAGATCCGGAAACACTCTGTCCCCCACCGGACCGGGAGCGACCTCCGCGCTATTCGAAGAGGTCCATCAGCCATGACCAAGAACACCCGCACTCCTGGCCATAGTCCGAAGCTGACGAAGCTCCACAAGCTCTCGATCGCCGGTGTCGCCACCCTCGGTGCCGCGACCCTCGCGTTCTCGCTGGCGCCGAACCACACGCAGGCCACCACGAACGACGCCGCCATCTCCGCGGCCCCGGTCGCCTTCAGCCAGCAGCCGATCAAGAACGTGCAGGCCCGCGTCACCGACCAGCAGGCCGGTGCGAGCCTGAAGACCCAGGCCATCGAGGCGAAGAAGCAGGCCGCCGACGCGGCCGCCGCCACGAAGGCCGCCGAGAACGTGCGCAAGGTGCAGGCCGCGAGCCGCTCCGTGCAGCGCCCCGCGATCGAGACGATCGCCATGAAGACGGTCGCCATGAAGACGGCCACGACGAAGACGTACGCCACGAAGACGGCCACCACGAAGACGGCCACCACGAAGACGTACGCCAACAACCTCGACGGCTGGATACGTCAGTCGCTCGACATCATGAAGCGCAGGGGCATCCCGGGTTCGTACAACGGGCTGCACCGCAACATCATGCGTGAGTCCTCGGGCAACCCGATGGCCATCAACGGCTGGGACATCAACGCCATCAACGGGATCCCCTCGAAGGGCCTGCTGCAGGTCATCCCGCCGACGTTCAAGGCGTACCACGTGCCCGGCACCTCGTGGAACATCTACGACCCGGTCGCCAACATCACGGCCGCCGCCAACTACGCGGCCGACAAGTACGGCTCGATGGACAACGTCAACAGCGCGTACTGAGGCCTGCGCGGACCTCTGACGCGTACGCCGAAGGGCGGCACCCCGGTGTTGGGGTGCCGCCCTTCGGCGTACGTGCGCGCGGGACTACTTGCGCATGACCTCGGGCTCGTGGCGGCGCAGGAAGCGGGCCACGAAGAAGCCGCAGACGGCGGCGAGGACGAGCAGCGCGACGATGTCCATGCCGTAGGCGGTCGCCGTGTGGTTCCACAGCGGGTCCGTGCTGGACGGATCGTCCGTGTTCGGATTGATGTTGTTGAAGTCCAGCGTGGCGCCGGCGGCGGCGACCGCCCAGCGCGAGGGCATCAGGTACGAGAACTCGTTGACGCCGATCTTGCCGTTCAGGATGAACAGGCAGCCGGTGAACACGACCTGGATGATCGCGAACATCACCAGCAGCGGCATGGTCTTCTCGGCCGTCTTCACCAGCGAGGAGATGACCAGGCCGAACATCATCGAGGTGAAGCCCAGCGCCATGATCGGGATGGAGAGTTCCAGCAGCACCGAATGGCCGAAGACCACGCCCTCGGTGGGCTTGGTGCGGCTGGTGAAACCGATCGCGCCGACCATGGCGCCCTGCAGCACGGTGACCACACCGAGCACGACCACCTTGGACATCAGGTACGCCGAGCGGGACAGGCCGGTGGCGCGCTCCCGCTCGTAGATCACCCGTTCCTTGATCAGCTCACGGACGGAGTTCGCCGCGCCCGCGAAACAGGCGCCGACCGCGAGGATCAGCAGCACCGTGGTGGCCGTGCCGTTCGGCACGTGCACGCCCGTCTTCGGGTTCACCTGCGCGTTCACCAGCAGGGTCTTGTTCGGGTCGATGAGCAGGCTCACCGCGCCGAGCACGGCCGGCAGGATCACCGTCAGCGCCAGGAAGCCCTTGTCGGACACGATCACCGACACATAGCGCCGTACCAGCGTGCTGAGCTGGGAGAACCAGCCCTGCGGCTTCGGCGGCTTCATCGCCTGCGGCGGCGTCACATTGGCCGACTGCGGAGCGACGGCGTCGATGTCCGCGGCATACATCTGGTAGTGCTGCGAGCCCTTCCAGCGGCCCGCCCAGTCGTAGTCGCGGTAGTTCTCGAAGGCCGAGAAGACGTCGGCCCAGGTCTCGTAGCCGAAGAAGTTGAGGGCCTCCTCCGGCGGACCGAAGTACGCGACCGAACCGCCCGGTGCCATCACCAGCAGCTTGTCGCAGATCGCCAGCTCGGCCACGGAGTGCGTGACGACGAGGACCGTACGGCCGTCGTCGGCGAGGCCGCGCAGCAGCTGCATGACATCGCGGTCCATGCCCGGGTCGAGACCGGAGGTCGGCTCGTCCAGGAAGATCAGCGACGGCTTGGTCAGCAGCTCCAGGGCCACCGAGACGCGCTTGCGCTGGCCACCGGAGAGGGAGGTGACCTTCTTCTCCTTGTGGATGTCCAGCTTCAGCTCGCGCAGCACCTCGTCTATGCGGGCCTCACGCTCGGCCGTCGTGGTGTCGGCGGGGAAGCGCAGCTTCGCCGCGTACTTGAGGGCCTTCTTGACGGTGAGTTCCTTGTGCAGGATGTCGTCCTGCGGGACCAGACCGATGCGCTGACGCAGCTCGGCGAACTGCTTGTACAGGTTCCGGTTGTCGTAGAGGACGTCACCCTGGTTGGCGGGGCGGTAGCCCGTGAGCGCCTTCAGGAGCGTCGACTTGCCGGAGCCCGAGGGGCCGATGACCGCGATGAGCGACTTCTCGGGAACGCCGAAGGAGACGTCCTTGAGGATCTGCTTGCCGCCGTCGACCGTCACCGTCAGATGGCGGGCCGAGAAGGAGACCTCACCGGTGTCGACGAACTCCTCGAGCCGGTCCCCGACCAGGCGGAACGTCGAGTGGCCGACACCGACGATGTCGTTCGGGCCGAGCAGCGCCGAGCCGCCCTTGGCGATCGGCTGACCGTTGACGTAGGTGCCGTTGTGCGAACCGAGGTCGCGGATCTCGAAACGGCCGCCGGGCGTCGCGTGGAACTCGGCGTGGTGGCGCGAGACCTGGAGGTCGGAGACGACCAGCTCGTTCTCCAGCGCACGGCCGATGCGCATCACCCGGCCGAGGTCGAGCTGGTGGAAGGTGGTCGGGCTGCGGTCGCCGTAGACCGGCGGCGCCCCCGCGCCACCACCGGGTCCCTGCTGCTGCGGCACTCGCGCCGCGGGCTGCTGCGGCTGCTGGTGACTCTGCTCCGGCGTCTGCTGCGGTGGTGCCTGCTGCGCCCAGCCGGGGCTCGCGCCCTGCGCGGCGTAGGGCTGCTGCTGAGGCTGCGCGACGGCGGCAGCGGCGCCGGAGAGGTTCAGACGCGGGCCGTCGGTCGCGTTGCCGAGGTGCACGGCCGAACCGGGGCCGATCTCCATCCGATGGATCCGCTGCCCCTGCACAAAGGTGCCGTTGGTGCTGCCGTGGTCCTCGATGACCCAACTCCGGCCGTCCCAGCTCATCGTGGCGTGACGCCAGGAGACCCTGGCGTCGTCGAGCACGACGTCCCCCTGCGGATCACGTCCGAGGGTGTATGGCCTGGACGCATCGAGCGTCCAGGTCCGTCCATTCAATTCCAGTACGAGTTCCGGCACTCCATGCCCCACTGAGTTGTCCCCCGAAGTTCCCCCATCACAGGGAGTCTAGGGATGTCGAACATCGGGGGGAACTATTTCAGGAGCAGCCCCCTGACCGAAAGTCGGGCCATGTGAAGAGCGCGTACGGGCGGGTTGCCCGTTTCCGTTGACGGGGTTGAAACCGGCCCGGAGAGTGGTAATCCCACGCGAGGGGGACATCCGCGGTGATGACACCGCGGCGCGGATCGGGGGGTCTGACGATGAGCATCGACACCGCGAGGCACGGCGGGCGACTGCCGTGGGGGGATGTGCTGTTGTCCGCGATCGCCTCGGTGAGCTGGGCGTTGATCGCGATGGCGGGCACGGCCGCGCTCGGTCTGCATCTGGTCGGCGCCGACGCGGCGGGCTCGCTCGGGCCGATGACCGCGGCGGTGGTGGCTCTTGGGGCCAATGGTGCCGTCAAACCGTCCGGCGACGTGTCGGCCTTCGGTCTGAAGGGAGCGGAGGCGCACACGGCCATACAGATCACGCCACTGGGTGTGGGACTCGTGGGCGCGCTCCTGCTCTCCTTCTTCTTCCTACGCTCCCTGCGCGGGGCGGGAGTTGTGATCGCGCCGTCCGAACTCCTCGCACGTGCGGGCGCGGTGGTCGTGCTGTTCGTGGCGACGCTGGGCGGGCTCGCCTGGGCCGGGCACGACATCATCACGATCGACGGGAGCAAGCTCGGCCTCGACCGGGTGACGGGCGGCGGCGGCCTCGGGAACATCACCGACAAGCTCCCCGGCGGTCTCGGGGACCTCGGCGGACTGCTGCCCGGCAAGATCGGCGACCTGGTGCAGGCGCAGGCGGCCGTGGGCTTCACCGTGGACACGGTGCCCACGCTGCTCGGCGGCGCGGCCTGGGCGGCCGGAATCCTGGTGATCGCCCTGCTCGCCTCCCGGCGCACCCCGCTGCCGCGCGGCTGGGAGGGCGTGCACCGGATGGTGCGTCCGGCCGCGTCCGCGCTGGTCACGGTGGTCCTGGTGGCGGTCCTCGCGGGCCTCGCGGCGGCGGCGTACGCGGCGATCGGCGATCCCCATCCCAAGCTGATCGCGGGCGCCGCGCTGCTGGGCGCGCCCAACGGGGTGTGGCTGGGCATCCCGATCGGCCTCTTCGTGCCCTGGGACGGCAAGGCCACCGGCGAACTCGCCAAGCTGCTCCCCCACCCGCTGGACCGGTTGCTGAGCGTCGACTCCGATCAGCCCGTCACCCTGGGCCGGCTCGCCGAACTCGACGGACGGGTGTGGCTGTTGGGGGTCGCGACCGCGGTGATGATGCTGTTCGCCGGCGTCCTCGCCGCCTCGCGTACGCCTTTTGTACGGGGGCGGGGTGCGGCTTCGGTGGGAACACCGGCTGCTCCCGTTGTACGAGGAGGGGGTGCCCTCGGTTTCGCCGGGCGCTGCGCTCTTCGGCTCGGCATCGTGACCGCGCTGGCGCTGCCGCTGCTGGCGTGGCTGACGGACGTGTCCGTGGACGCCTCGCTGTCGGTGTTCGGCATCGACGCGTTCGGTGCCGGAATCCGGTTGCACGGGCATCTGGGCATGGCGCTGCTGCTCGGCGCCGTCTGGGGTGCGGGCGCGGGAGCTGCGGGGGCGCTGCTGGCGTACGCGAGCGGGGCCGCGGGACGGCGGGCG
>LRTP01001195.1 GCA_001550305.1 Streptomyces diastatochromogenes | reverse complement strand
TCCGGCCGATGGCGCCGCCACCTGGGCCGCAGAAGCGGCGGCCACGGGGACGCGATGTGCCGCCTCCGCCGCAGCCGCCTCCCGGCCAGGGACCTCCCGCGCCACCGGGGCCGGGGCGGCAGAGCTGATCGTCGTTGCCGGGCAACGCGCTCGACACCGCTCCGACACCCAGTGTTCCCCGTCCGCTGGACGGACCTCAGGGGCGCAAGGCACTGGGTGCCGGATACGGTGGAGTCACCATGAGCGCTTTGCAGACCTCCGAGGTCCCCACTCTCCTCGTCAAGATCTTCGGCAAGGACCGGCCGGGTATCACGGCCGGACTCTTCGACACCCTCGCCGCCTACTCAGTCGAGGTGGTCGACATCGAGCAGGTCGTCACCCGTGGCCGGATCGTGCTCTGCGCGCTGGTGACCGAACCGCCGGCCGGTCTGGAGGGCGATCTGCGGGCCACCGTCCACAGCTGGGCGGAGTCGATGAAGATGCAGGCGGAGATCATCTCCGGCCTCGGCGACAACCGGCCGCGCGGCCTCGGGCGGTCCCTCGTCACCGTGCTCGGGCATCCGCTCACGGCGGAGTCGACGGCCGCGATCGCCGCCCGGATCACCAAGACCGGCGGAAACATCGACCGTATCTTCCGGCTCGCCAAGTACCCGGTGACGGCGGTCGAGTTCGCCGTGTCCGGTACGGGGACCGAGACGCTGCGCACCGCGCTGGTGACCGAGGCCGCGGCGCTCGGGGTGGACATCGCGGTGGTGGCGGCGGGGCTGCACCGCAGGGCGCAGCGCCTGGTCGTCATGGATGTGGACTCGACGCTGATCCAGGACGAGGTGATCGAGCTCTTCGCCGCGCACGCCGGGTGCGAGGAGCAGGTCGCCGAGGTGACGGCGGCCGCGATGCGCGGGGAGCTGGACTTCGAGCAGTCGCTGCACGCGCGTGTGGCGCTGCTCAAGGGGCTGGACGCCTCGGTGGTGGCCAAGGTGCGCGAGGAGGTGCGGCTGACACCGGGCGCGCGCACGCTGATCCGTACGCTGAAGCGGCTCGGTTTCCAAGTCGGTGTCGTCTCGGGCGGATTCACGCAGGTCACGGACGATCTGAAGGAGCGGCTCGGGCTGGACTTCGCGCAGGCCAACACCCTGGAGATCGTCGACGGGAAGCTGACGGGCAGGGTCACCGGGGAGATCGTGGACCGTGCGGGCAAGGCACGGCTGCTGCGCCGGTTCGCCGCCGAGGCGGGGGTGCCGCTCGCCCAGACCGTGGCGATCGGCGACGGGGCCAATGACCTCGACATGCTCAACGCGGCCGGTCTCGGCGTCGCCTTCAACGCCAAGCCCGTCGTCCGCCAGGCCGCGCACACCGCGGTGAACTTCCCCTTCCTGGACACCGTGCTGTATCTGCTGGGTGTCACCCGCGAAGAGGTCGAGGCGGCGGACATGCACCTCGGCGACCACTAGGGCCTGATCCGCCGGACGGGCCCCAGGGCCCGGACATACGTCGACGGGGGCCCGGCACCGTACTGGTACCGGGCCCCCGTCCCTGTCGGGTGGGTTACTCGGTCGGCGCCCAGTAGTCGGTCAGCGTGCACACTCCGGGCTCCAGGGATTTCCAGGAGCCCTCGACGGAGAGCACGGCGAAGGCGCCCGTGTGGAAGCCGTGGGCGGCCATCCGGGCGCGGGTGTCGCCCTCGGCCTGTCCGGCCAGCACCTCGGTGAGTCCCTGGATACCGGGGTTGTGGCCGATCAGGACCACGTTGTGCGCGTCGTCCGGGGTCTCGCTGAGTACGGCGATCAGCTCGCCGGGCGAGGCCTCGTAGAGCCGCTCCTCATAGACGGTTTTCGGCCGGTGCGGGAGCTCGTGGACGGCGAGCTTCCAGGTTTCCCGGGTGCGGGTCGCCGTGGAGCAGAGGGCCATATCGAAAGGGATCCCGGTGTCGGCCAGCTTGCGTCCGGCGACGGCGGCGTCCTTACGGCCCCGGTCAGCGAGCGGCCGCTCGTGGTCGGACACCTGTGGCCAGTCGGCTTTCGCATGCCGGAAGAGGACAATCCTGCGGGGTTCTGCGACGCTCATGGGTCCCAGCTTCGCATGAAACACGCCACGCGGCGCTGAGAGTTGACCTGCTCTCCCGGGCGTGCTCAGGGGGTCTGGTGCAGCACCGTCTGCTGGACGCGCTCGAAGAGGTGGGTGATCGCGGGGTCGCCGCCCGCGGCGTGCGCGTCCGCCGGGTTCAGTATCAGCAGGAGCAGGGCGACGAAGGCGAGGGCGGGCAGGGCGAGGGCCCACCAGGGCAGCCGGATGTCCACGCCGCCCGGGGTCGCCGGGTGGGGCCGGGTGTGCGTACGGGCCGACATGCCGCCTCCGTGGGGCCTCGAGTGCTCCGTGGTCCGCGTCCTCGCGGCCACCACTCGAAGGTACGGATTCCCGGGCCGCCAACCCATCCGGTGATCCACCCACTTGACCCTGACACTCACCCCCTAGGGGACAGGGGGGCTAGCCCCACCATCGGCGTCCCAGGAGGCCCGCGGTGGCGGTCAGGGTGAGGCGATCGAGGCGATGATGCCGATGATCACGGTGATGGCCAGCATCGCGCCGAGCACGAGCAGCAGCTTCTTCTGGCCGTTCTGGGGGTTCGGGTCGAGCGCCATACGGCCAGTCTCGCACCCTTCGTCCCCACCTCCGGCCTCGGGGGGTCTCAGGCGCGGCGGCCTGGCGCGGCCTCGTCCTCCACCGTGCGGTCCCGGCCGGCCAAAACGCCCACCGCGATCTGCGGGATCATCAGGGCGGCCATGAGCGCGATCGGCAGCCCCCAGCCCCCGCTGTGCTGGTAGAGCACGCCCACGAGGAGGGGTCCGGGGATCGAGATCAGATACCCGGTGCTCTGCGCGAACGCCGACAGCTGGGCGACGCCCGCGCCGGTCCTGGCCCGCATGCCGACCATGGTGAGGGCCAGCGGGAAGGCGCAGTTGGAGACGCCGAGCAGGAGCGCCCAGGCCCAGGCTCCGCCCGCCGGGGCGAGGTAGAGGCCCGCGTATCCCGCGAGGCCGCAGACACCGAGCGCGACCACGATCGGCCCCTGGTGGGGCATGCGGGTGGCGAGGCGCGGGATGACGAAGGCCAGGGGCACGCCCATCACCATCGTGACGGCGAGGAGCAGGCCCGCGGTGCCCGCGGAGACGCCCGCGTCGCGGAAGATCTGCGCCATCCAGCCCATCGTGATGTACGCGGCGGTGGCCTGGAGTCCGAAGAAGACGGCGAGCGCCCAGGCGGTCCGGCTGCGGGTGATGCGCAGTCCGTCGGTTTCCCGCGGGGCGGGGTGTGCCGCCCGTGTCCGCTCGCCGTCGCGGGAATCGGCGCCCGGCGCGCGTACCAGCCCGATCCACGGCAGTACGGCGGCC
>LRTP01001194.1 GCA_001550305.1 Streptomyces diastatochromogenes | reverse complement strand
CCGCCCAGACCGCGAGGCCCGACTGCCAGCCGCCGCCCAGGGCGTCGGTCACGGGCACGGTCACCGCCGCCGCGGCCGAGGTGCCCAGGGCGAGCGCCATCGAGTAGAGGCCGGTCATGGAGCCGACCCGGTCCGGGAACCAGCGTTTGACGATCACCGGCATCAGGACGTTGCTGACGGCGATGCCCATCAGCGCGAGGGCGCTGGCCGCCAGGAAGCCGACCGCGCTCCCGGTGTAGGGCCGGATCGCGAGCCCTGCCGTGATGGCGACCATTCCGGCGCAGACGACCGCGCCGGGTCCGAAGCGGCGGGCGAGGCGCGGCGCCATGACGCCGAAGACGGCGAAGCAGAGCGGGGGTACGGAGGTGAGCAGTCCGGCGACGCTGCCGCTCATGCCGAGCCCGTCGCGCACGTCCCCCAGGAGTGCTCCGAAGCTGGTGATCGCGGGGCGCAGGTTGAGGGCCGTGAGGACGATGCCGACCGTCACGAGCCGCGTCGCCCACGCGCGCGTGGGGTGCGATCGGGGGTCCGCGCTCTCGGCGGAACCGCGTATGGGTGTGGACGTCGTCGTCCCGGTCTCCTCGCTCACCATGAGGCCCATCATAGAATCATGGGATGATTGGCTGTCCAATCGCCTTGCGTTAATCTCCGGATTCTCCGGCCCCGCGCGAACGATCACACCGGGCCCGTACGAAGGACCGTCATGCCGCTGAGCCACCCCCGCCGTTCGGCGCTGTCCGAGCAGGTCATCGCCGAGCTGCGGAACCAGATCACTTCGGGCGAGTGGCCGGTCGGCTCCCGCATCCCCACCGAGCCGGAGCTCGTCGACCAGCTGGGCGTCGCCCGCAACACCGTCCGCGAGGCCGTCCGCGCACTGGCCCACAACGGTCTGCTCGACATCCGCCAGGGCTCGGGCACCTATGTCGTGGCGACCAGCGAGCTCGCGGGCGTGATGCACCGGCGCTTCGCCGACGCCGATCCGCGGCACATCGCCGAGCTGCGCGCCACGCTGGAGTCGAGCGCGGCGAAGCTGGCCGCCGAGCGGCGCACCGAGCGCGATCTGAAGCAGCTCGACGCCCTGCTCGTACGGCGGGAGGAGGCCTGGGAGTCGGGTGAAGCGGAGGCCTTCGTGGCCGCCGACGCGACCTTCCACCTGGCGGTGGTGGCCGCGTCCCACAACGACGTCATGACGGCGATGTACGCGGATCTGGGCGAGGTGCTGCGCGACTGGCTGCGCGAGGACGTCGGCGGGAAGCTGACGCCGGAGACGTACATGGACCACGCGCGGCTCGTCGACGCGATCCGCGCGGGGGACGCGGAGGCGGCGGGCGCGGAAGCCGGGAGCTATCCGTTCCAGTGCCGTCCCGGACGGCTCAGGCCCCTGGCCTCCGACAGCTGACGAACACGGTCACCTCTGGTGACTGACCCACGCCGACCGGACCTCCTCCCAGCAGCGGCCGGTCAGCCGGACCGTCATCGCGGGGCCCGCGTCGACCGGGTCGGTGTCGGTGTCGATGTCCCACCAGCGGTCGCACTCGATGTGCAGGGCGACCCGGTCGGTCTCCGGGTAGGGGTTGTGGCAGTACGCGGTCACGTGCGAACCCTGGACCGTGGTGCGACACTCGGCGCCGAAAGGCTGGGGGACGGGGAGTTTTCCGTGCACGACGCGCGTGTGGGGCACCGCGTCGTACGGCAGAACCATCATGAAGGCGATAGCGGCGAACACCGGGGCAAAACGGCGGGACAGGCGCACAAGGGGGACCTCCTCGGCCGTACGGCTGCGGGGCGGTGCGTAGTTCCAGCGTGCGCGGTGCGATGCCCGGGACGCCCGGCCTACTAGGCCGAACGGGCGACGCCCCGCTCCCCGCACTGCGGGAAACGGGGCGTCGGCCACATGGGGGAAATCAGGCGCCGATGGCGTGCAGTCCGCCGTCCACGTGGATGATCTCGCCGGTGGTCTTCGGGAACCAGTCGCTCAGCAGGGCGACGACACCGCGGCCGGCCGGCTCCGGGTCCTTGAGGTCCCACTCGAGGGGCGCCCGGGTGTCCCAGACGGAGGCGAGCTCGCCGAAGCCCGGGATGGACTTGGCGGCCATGGAGCCGATCGGGCCCGCCGAGATCAGGTTGGAGCGCACGTTCTGCTTGCCCAGGTCGCGGGCGAGGTAGCGGTTGACGGACTCCAGGGCGGCCTTGGCCGGGCCCATCCAGTCGTACTGCGGCCACGCGTACTGCGCGTCGAAGGTGAGGCCGACGACCGAGCCGCCGTTCTGCATCAGCGGCAGGCAGGCCATGGTCAGCGACTTCAGGGAGAACGCCGAGACGTGCATGGCCGTGGCGACCGACTCGAAGGGGGTGTTGAGGAAGTTGCCGCCGAGGGCGTCCTGCGGCGCGAAGCCGATGGAGTGCACGACGCCGTCGAGGCCGCCGAGCTCCTCACCGACGATGTCGGCGAGACGCGCCAGGTGCTCGTCGTTGGTCACGTCGAGCTCGATGACCTTGGTGGGCTTGGGGAGCTTCTTGGCGATGCGCTCGGTCAGCGTGGGCCGCGGGAACGCGGTCAGGATGATCTCCGCGCCCTGCTCCTGGGCCAGCTTGGCGGTGTGGAAGGCGATGGAGGACTCCATCAGCACACCGGTGATCAGGACGCGCTTGCCCTCGAGGATTCCACTCATGGTGATCAGTGACCCATTCCCAGTCCGCCGTCAACCGGAATGACGGCTCCAGTGATGTACGAGGCGTCGTCCGAGGCGAGGAACCGCACCGTCGCGGCGATCTCCTCGGGCTGCGCGTACCGGCCGAGCGGCACCTGGGCGACGATGCCCGCACGCTGCTCGTCGGTGAGCGCCTTGGTCATGTCGGTGTCGACGAAACCGGGCGCGACGACGTTGAAGGTGATGTTGCGCGAGCCGAGCTCGCGGGCGAGCGAACGCGCGAAGCCGACCAGGGCGGCCTTGGAGGCGGCGTAGTTCGACTGCCCCGCGGAGCCGAGCAGCCCCACGACCGAGGAGACGAGGACGACCCGCCCCTTCTTGGCGCGGAGCATCCCGCGGTTGGCACGCTTGACGACCCGGAAGGCACCGGTGAGGTTGGTGTCGATGACGGAGGTGAAGTCCTCCTCGGACATCCGCATCAGAAGCTGGTCCTTGGTGACGCCCGCGTTGGCGACCAGGATCTCGACGGGACCGTGCTCGGCCTCGATCTCCTTGTAGGCCTGCTCCACCTGTTCGGTGTCGGTGATGTCGCACTTGACGGCGAGGCAGCCCAATGCGGTGAGGGCGGCCGGCGGCTCACCCGAGCGGTATGTGATCGCGACCTTGTCGCCGGCATCGGCGAAAGCGCGGGCGATGGCGAGGCCGATGCCCCGGTTGCCTCCGGTGACGAGAACCGAGCGGCTCAACGGATCACCCTTTCGATAGCTGTCTGAAACCCCTGCAAGACAGGCGCCTTCCTTGGAAACCTATCGGTCCCCTACGCCTCCCGGAGAATCGGGCACCGACAGTGGCGCGGGGGACTCACTGTCGGATCCCTACAGAAAGCCTCGATGCGCGGAGGGAAAGATGTGGCCCACGGACCCGCCCGCGCGACATGATCGGACCCGACAGGCCACGACAGCAGGGAGACCTCCGTGCCTCATTCCATCGACGAAGCCTTCACGGCACTGCCGCTGCGGGCCCTGGCCGACGCCGCGCTCGCGCGGGCGCGGGCGCTGGGGGCCGAGCACGCGGACTTCCGGTTCGAGCGGGTGCGCAGCGCGTCCTGGCGGCTGCGGGACGCCAAGCCCGCCGGATCGTCGGACACCACGGACCTGGGGTACGCGGTGCGGGTGGTGCACGGCGGGACCTGGGGGTTCGCGTCGGGTGTGGACCTGACGATGGACGCGGCCGCTAAGGTCGCGTCGCAGGCCGTGGCGATGGCGAAGCTCTCGGCCCAGGTGATCAGGGCGGCGGGTTCCGACGAACGGGTGGAGCTGGCGGACGAGCCGGTGCACGCCGAGAAGACGTGGATCTCGTCGTACGACATCGACCCCTTCTCCGTGCCGGACGAGGAGAAGGCCGGGCTGCTCGCGGACTGGAGCGCGCGGCTGCTCGCGGCCGACGGCGTCAACCACGTCGACGCCTCGTTGCTGACCGTCCACGAGAACAAGTTCTACGCCGACACCGCCGGGACCGTGACCACCCAGCAGCGGGTACGGCTGCACCCGCAGCTCACCGCGGTCGCCGTCGACGAGTCCAGCGGCGAGTTCGACTCCATGCGCACCATCGCGCCGCCGGTCGGACGCGGCTGGGAGTACCTGATGGGCACCGGCTGGGACTGGGAGTCCGAGCTCGCGCGGATCCCGGAGCTGCTCGCCGAGAAGATGCGGGCACCCAGCGTCGAGGCGGGGCTGTACGACCTCGTCGTCGACCCCTCCAACCTGTGGCTCACGATCCACGAGTCCATCGGCCACGCCACCGAGCTGGACCGCGCGCTGGGCTACGAGGCCGCGTACGCCGGCACCTCCTTCGCCACCTTCGACCAGCTCGGCAAGCTGAGGTACGGCTCCGAGCGGATGAACGTCACCGGTGACCGCACCGCCGAGCACGGCCTCGCGACCATCGGGTACGACGACGAGGGCGTCGAGGGGCAGTCCTGGGACCTCGTGAAGGACGGCACCCTCGTCGGCTACCAGCTCGACCGGCGGATCGCGAAGCTCACCGGCTTCGACCGGTCCAACGGGTGCGCCTACGCCGACTCCCCCGGGCACGTGCCCGTACAGCGCATGGCCAACGTCTCGCTCCAGCCGGACCCCGCGGGGCTCTCGACCGAGGACCTGATCGGGGGCGTGGACCGCGGCATCTACGTCGTCGGTGACCGGTCCTGGTCCATCGACATGCAGAGGTACAACTTCCAGTTCACCGGTCAGCGGTTCTTCAAGATCGAGAACGGTCGGATCACCGGGCAGCTGCGGGATGTCGCATACCAGGCCACGACGACCGACTTCTGGGGTTCGATGGCCGCGGTGGGTGGCCCGGGGACGTACGTCCTGGGCGGTGCCTTCAACTGCGGCAAGGCCCAGCCGGGTCAGGTCGCGGCGGTCTCGCACGGCTGCCCGTCCGCCCTCTTCAAGGGCGTCAATATCCTCAACACGACGCAGGAGGCCGGTCGATGAGCGCTCGCTCCAGCCAGCAGAACAAGCCGCACGAGGTCGTCGAGCGCGCCCTCGAACTCTCCCGCGCCGACGGCTGCGTCGTGATCGCCGACGAGCACTCGACCGCCAACCTGCGCTGGGCCGGCAACGCGCTGACCACGAACGGGGTCACGCGCGGGCGCACCCTGACCGTCATCGCGACCGTCGACGGCCGTGAGGGCACGGCCTCCGGGGTGGTCTCGCGCGCGGCCGTGACCGCGGACGAGCTGGAGCCCCTGGTACGGGCCGCGGAGGCGGCGGCACGCGGCGCGGGGCCCGCCGAGGACGCCCAGCCGCTGGTCACCGGCGTACCGGAGTCCCCCGACTTCACCGACGCGCCCACCGAGACCTCCTCCGCCGTCTTCACCGACTTCGCCCCGGCGCTCGGCGAGTCCTTCGCCCGCGCCCGGGCAGGCGGGCGCGAACTGTACGGCTTCGCCAACCACGAGCTCGTCTCCAGCTATCTCGGTACGTCGACGGGGCTGCGCCTGCGCCACGACCAGCCGAACGGGACGCTGGAACTCAACGCCAAGTCGCCCGACCGGACGCGCTCGGCGTGGGCGGGGCGGTCCACGCGGGACTTCAAGGACGTCGACCCGGCCTCCCTCGACGCCGAGCTCGCGACCCGGCTCGGTTGGGCCGAGCGGCGCGTCGAGCTGCCCGCCGGCCGCTACGAGACGCTGCTGCCGCCGACCGCCGTCGCGGACCTGCTGATCTACCAGATGTGGTCGGCGGCGGCCCGGGACGCGGCCGAGGGCCGGACCGTCTTCAGCAAGCCCGGTGGCGGCACCCGCGTCGGCGAGAAGCTCACCGAGCTGCCGCTGACCCTGCGCAGCGACCCCAACGAGCCGGGGCTCGAGTCCGCGCCCTTCGTGCTCACGCACTCCTCGGGCGACGACGCCTCCGTGTTCGACAACGGGCTGCCGCTGTCGGCGACGGACTGGGTGCGCGAGGGCACGCTGACCCATCTGTCCACCACCCGGCACAGCGCGGGCCTCACCGGGCTGCCCGTCGCCCCGATCATCGGCAACCTGATCCTGGACGGCGGCGAGGACCGCTCCCTGGAGGAGATGGTCGCCGCCACCGAGCGCGGTCTGCTGCTGACCTGCCTCTGGTACATCCGCGAGGTCGACCCGGCGACGCTGCTGCTCACGGGACTGACCCGGGACGGCGTCTACCTCGTCGAGAACGGCCAGGTCGTCGGCGAGGTGAACAACTTCCGGTTCAACGAGTCGCCGGTGGGCCTGCTGTCGCGGGCCACGGAGGCGGGGCGCACGGAAAAGACGCTGCCCCGTGAGTGGAGCGACTGGTTCACTAGGGCTGCGATGCCCGCGCTGAGGGTGCCCGACTTCAATATGAGCTCTGTCAGCCAGGGCGTATAACCTCGTACCTGATTCACGAGACCACCCAAGGAGATACGAGAACCGTGACGGACATCGTCGACGAGCTGAAGTGGCGGGGGCTGTTCGCCCTGTCCACCGACGAAGATGCTTTGCGCAAGGCGCTCGCGGACGGTCCCGTCACGTTCTATTGCGGCTTCGACCCGACCGCGGCCAGTCTGCACGTGGGGCACCTGGTGCAGGTCCTCACCATGCGTCGCCTCCAGCAGGCAGGCCTGCGCCCGCTGGCCCTGGTCGGCGGCGCGACGGGCCAGATCGGTGACCCGCGCCCGACCGCCGAGCGCACGCTGAACGACCCGGAGACGGTCGCGAACTGGGTGACGCGCCTGCGCTCGCAGATCGAGCCGTTCCTGTCCTTCGAGGGCGAGAACGCCGCGGTCATGGTGAACAACCTGGACTGGACGGCCGGCCTGTCGGCCATCGAGTTCCTGCGGGACATCGGCAAGCACTTCCGCGTCAACAAGATGCTGACCAAGGACTCCGTGGCCCGGCGCCTGGAGTCCGAGGAAGGCATCAGCTACACGGAGTTCAGCTACCAGCTGTTGCAGGGCATGGACTTCCTGGAGCTGTACCGACGCCACGGCTGTACGTTGCAGCAGGGCGGCAGCGACCAGTGGGGCAACCTCACCGCGGGCCTGGACCTGATCCACCGCCTGGAGCCGCACGCCAACGTGCACGCGCTGGCGACACCGCTGATGACCAAGGCGGACGGCACCAAGTTCGGCAAGACCGAGGGCGGCGCCATCTGGCTCGACCCCGAGATGACGACGCCGTACGCGTTCTACCAGTTCTGGCTGAACGTGGACGACCGCGACGTCTCGACATACCTGCGGATCCTGTCCTTCAAGTCCCGCGAGGAACTGGAAGAGCTGGAGCAGCAGACCGAGGAGCGCCCCCAGGCCCGCGCCGCCCAGCGCGCGCTGGCCGAGGAGCTGACGACGCTGGTGCACGGCGCCGACCAGACGGCCGCGGTGATCGCCGCGTCCAAGGCTCTCTTCGGCCAGGGCGAGCTGACCGGGCTCGACGGGAGGACGCTGACCGCGGCGCTCTCCGAGGTGCCGCACATCCAGGTCGCCGAGCTCGGCCCGGTGGTGGACCTCTTCGCGGAGGTCGGCCTGGTGGCCAGCAAGTCGGCCGCGCGCCGCACGGTCAAGGAGGGCGGTGCCTACGTGAACAACGTCAAGGTCACCGCCGAGGACGCGGTCCCCGCCAAGGAGGACCTGCTGCACGGTCGCTGGCTGGTACTGCGCCGGGGCAAGAAGAACCTGGCGGCGGTGGAGGTCACCGAGGCCTAGACACGGGTCGCCGAGGCCCGAACACGGGTCGCTGAGGCCCGGACACCATGAGGGGCGGTTTCCCGTGCGGAGACCGCCCCTTCGTCGTACCTGATCAACCGGGCTTCGTACCCGCCCGTCAGGCTTTCTGCTTGTTGCCCCGCACCGCCATGTACGCCATGTCGCCGAGGAAGACGATGATGATCGCGGCCACGAGCTGGAAGGCGTGGCGGCTCCAGTCGATGCCCCGGGTCTCGGCGACGCCGAGCGCCCGGGCGATCGCGTTGCCGACGATGGCTCCGAGGATGCCGAAGATGGTGGTCAGCCAGAGTGGGCTGTGCTGCTTGCCCGGAAGGATCGCCTTGGCCAGCAGGCCGAGCACGAAGCCCACGATGATCGCCCACAACCAGCCCATGTCTGCCTCCTAGTACGGCTCTACGTGAGCATTACGCCCAGTCTCGGCGTGTGCGCCATACGGCGCATGTCGGGCGCGGCCGTACGCGGTACGGCGCATCATGTCCCCCCAGGACGGACCCGCCCCGGTCTCGAAGGCGACGCAGCCGCGGCGTAACGTGGGACGTGTTCGGGCCTGCTTCCCAGACCGGGTTCGGACCGGGTACGGGCCGGGGAGAGTCCGACACAGAGCAGGTGGTGGAACGTGATGCGGAAGCAGAGCAAAAGCCAGGTCTTCCGGATCACCGGGGCCAGGCAGGGGCTCGACGAGGACGTCCGCGGCCGGCAGCGCCGCTATGTCATCTCGATGTCCGTCCGCACGGTCTCCGTGATCCTCGCCGCGACCCTCTGGAACGTGGAGCGGCACGTCGCCATCGTCGCACTGGTGCTCGGCATACTCCTCCCCTACATCTCCGTGGTGATCGCCAACGCCGGACGGGAGAACGCGCCGTCGCTGCCGTCGACGTTCGTCAACGTGCCCGGCCCCGCGATGATCGCGCCGCCGCGCCCGGACGCCTCCGCGGAATCCGTCCCGGAGGACGTCGTGACCGACCCCGGGGTGCGTCCGGGAGGCGGCCCGCACGAGCGGGCCGAGCCCGACTCGACCCTCACCTGACCACGGGGGATCCGCCGAAAACGGAATCCGATCGCGCACCAAGCTCAAGAAAAGCTCAGATCAATCATGTTGTTCCGGTGCCGGGCAGCGGGCTAGCCGTGACATACTTCGTACGCGCTCCGCATCCCCCGTCGGAGCGACAGACCGACGCCGGGCAGCTCCCCCCGTGGCTGCTCGGCGTCGCCTTTTCGGGGCCGTTTAGGGTTGAGGCGTGACTTTCCCGCTCCCCGACATGTCCCCGGCCCCCAGCACTCCGCAGTGCTCCGCCAAGGGCTGCCGCACCGATGCCGTATGGGTGCTCGCCTGGAACAACCCGAAGCTGCACACGCCCGAGCGGCGCAAGACGTGGCTCGCCTGCGAGGAGCACCGCGAGCACCTCTCCACGTTCCTCGACGTGCGGGGCTTCTTGAAGGACGTGGTGCGGCTGGAGGACTGGGAGGAGCCGGAGGGCTGAGCGGTTCTGGAAGTGCGGGTCGTCCGTGGCTTGTCGCGCCCATGCGGCGGAGCCGCATGTGTCACAGCCCCGCGCCCCTGAAGGGGCACTCTCAGCCGCCGATCGCGGACATCGGTCTGGTCGGCTGGAGGAACGACGGGTCGTCCAGGCCCGAGCCCGCCTTCTTGCCCCACATCGCGAGGCGCCAGATGCGGGCGATCTCCTCGTCGGGGGCGTCCGAGCGGAGGGCGGTGCGCAGGTCGGTCTCCTCGGTGGCGAACAGACAGTTGCGTATCTGGCCGTCGGCCGTCAGGCGCGTACGGTCGCAGGCCGCGCAGAACGGGCGGGTGACCGAGGCGATCACGCCGACGCGGTGCGGGCCGCCGTCCACGAGCCAGCGCTCGGCCGGGGCCGAACCCCGCTCGTCGGCGCCCTCCTCGGTGAGCGCGAAGCGCGTCCGCAGCGAGGCGAGGATGTCGCCCGCGGTGACCATGCCCTCGCGCTTCCAGCCGTGCTGGGCGTCCAGGGGCATCTGCTCGATGAAGCGCAGCTCGTAGTCGTGCTCCACGGCCCAGGCCAGCAGGTCGGGGGCCTCGTCGTCATTGAGGCCCGGCATCAGGACGCAGTTGACCTTGACCGGGGTCAGGCCGGCGTCGCGGGCGGCTTCGAGGCCCGCGATGACGTCCTGGTGGCGGTCACGGCGGGTGAGGGTCTTGAAGACATCGGGGCGCAGGGTGTCCAGCGAGACGTTCACCCGGTCCAGGCCCGCGGTCTTCAGGGCGGCGGCGGTGCGTCTGAGGCCGATGCCGTTGGTCGTCAGGGACATCTGGGGGCGGGGTTCGAGTGCGGAGACCCGCTCCACGATGCCCACGATGCCGGGGCGCAGCAGGGGTTCACCGCCGGTGAAGCGGACCTCGGTGATGCCGAGGCGGGTGACCGCGATCTCGATGAGACGGACGATCTCGTCGTCCGTGAGGAGGTCGGGCTTGGCCAGCCACTGCAGGCCCTCTTCGGGCATGCAGTACGTACACCGGAGATTGCACCTGTCCGTCAGTGAGACGCGCAGGTCGGTGGCCACTCGGCCGTAGGTGTCGATGAGCACGTGGGCCCCCTCCCTCGTTGCGGATCACTTCTACTCGACACGATCGAGCCTACGTGACGTGACTGACATCGACCCCGGCCGGATCCCACGAGACGCGGCGCGGCCGCGTCGTAGGGATCTACGACGCGGCCGTCGGCGAGGGGGATCAGTGTGCTCCGGTGCCCGTCAGGGACCGCACCTCCAGCTCGGCGTACTTGCCGGCGTCCGGCTCCTCCTTGGACAGGAGCGTGCCGAGCCAGCCCAGCAGGAAGCCGACCGGGATCGAGATGAGGCCCGGGTTCTCCAGCGGGAACCAGTGGAAGTCGACGTCGGGGAACATCGAGGTGGGCTTGCCCGAGACCACCGGCGAGAACAGCACCAGTCCGACCGCCGTGACCAGACCGCCGTAGATCGACCACAGCGCGCCCTGGGTGGTGAACCGCTTCCAGAAGAGGCTGTAGAGGATCGTCGGCAGGTTGGCGGAGGCGGCGACCGCGAAGGCGAGCGCGACGAGACCGGCGACGTTCAGGTCGCGGGCGAGGGCGCCCAGCAGGATGGACACGGCGCCGATGCCGACCGTCGCGTAGCGGGCGGCGGTCATCTCCTGTTTCTCCGTGGCCTGCCCCCTCTTGATGACGTTCGCGTAGATGTCGTGCGCGAACGAGGAGGACGAGGCCAGGGTCAGGCCGGCCACGACGGCGAGGATCGTGGCGAAGGCGACGGCGGAGATGGAGGCGAGCAGGATGGCGCCCCAGTTGGAGTCGACGCCTCCCAGGTGCAGTGCCAGGAGTGGCGCGGCGGTGTTGCCCGCCTTGTTGGAGGCGATGATCTCGTCGGGTTTGATCAGCGCGGCGGCGCCGAAGCCGAGGGCGAGGGTCATCAGGTAGAAGGCGCCGATGAGGCCGATCGCCCAGTTCACCGACTTCCGCGCGGTCTTCGCCGTGGGCACGGTGTAGAAGCGGATGAGGATGTGCGGCAGACCCGCGGTGCCCAGGACCAGCGCCATGCCCAGGGAGATGAAGTCCAGCTTGGTGGTGGACGTGGCGCCGTACTTGAGGCCGGGCTCCAGGAAGGGCGCGCCCTTGCCGCTGTTGTCGGCGGCCTTGCCGAGCAGGTCGGAGATGTTGAAGTTGAACTTCAGCAGCACCAGGAAGGTGAGCAGCAGGGCGCCGATGATCAGCAGGACGGCCTTGACCATCTGGACCCAGGTGGTGCCCTTCATGCCGCCGATGGTGACGTACACGATCATCAGGACGCCGACGAGGGCGACGATGCCGATCTTGCCGCCGTCGCTGGTGATGCCGAGGAGCAGCGAGACCAGGACGCCCGCGCCGGCCATCTGGGCCAGCAGGTAGAAGATCGACACGACGATGGTGGAGGTGCCCGCGGCCGTACGGACCGGGCGCTGGCGCATCCGGTACGCCAGGACGTCGCCCATGGTGTAGCGGCCGGAGTTGCGCAGCGGCTCGGCGACCAGGAGGAGGGCCACCAGCCAGGCGACCAGGAAGCCGATGGAGTAGAGGAAGCCGTCGTACCCGAAGAGGGCGATCGCGCCCGCGATGCCGAGGAACGAGGCCGCGGACATGTAGTCGCCGGAGACGGCCAGGCCGTTCTGGAAGGCGGTGAACTGTCGTCCGCCCGCGTAGAAGTCGGCGGCGTCCTTGGTCTGGCGGCCCGCCCAGACGGTGATGACGAGGGTCGCGGCGACGAACACCGCGAAGAGGGTGATGATCAGCGGCCGGTGCTGACTGGCCTCACCGGCGGCGAGCACGGTGGTCTGTACGGGGCTCATGCGTCGCCCTCCAGCCGGGACTTGATGGCCTCGCCCTTGGGGTCGAGCTTCGCGGCGGCGTACCGCGCGTACCACCAGGCGATGAGGAACGTGGTGAGGAACTGGGCGAGCCCGAGGACCAGGGCGACGTTGATGTTGCCGACCACCTGGGTGCCCATGAAGTCGCCCGCGTAGTTCGAGAGCAGGACGTACAGCAGGTACCAGGCGATGAAGGCGACGGTCAGCGGGAAGGCGAAGGAGCGGTGCGAGCGGCGCAGTTCGGCGAACTCGGCGCTCTCCTGCACCTCGACGAACTGCTCGGTCGAGGGCAGCCGGGGATCGGCCTTCGAAGGGGGCGGTGCGTCGGTAGCCACGAAGTCTCCTCGCGTTGCGGGTGCGGTTACGACGGTGGACGGGGGCGAGTCGGGGCTCGCGGACGGGGACGGCTGGGGTGCGGACATACGGTTGCGACCTCACAGTGACCTGAATCACGTAACCAGGAGCGGCGGATTTGCTCCGGTGCGTGATCCAACAGGGGGCTCGATCGTCCTCGGGCTCCCTGCTCGAGGTCACGGCGCCACGCGTGGACCGGTTCAACTCCCCCGACTTCTTTCGGAAGTCATCTCCGGAAGTCATTGCTGGCCAGCTGGGACGGGAGATAGCTTCGGCCTGCAGTACTCGTCATGCACCTGCCGAAGCGCTACCCGCACCAGCCTCAGCACCCTCACGCACCTGCCCGAGCACCACCTGTGTTCGGGCGGCTTTCGTTTCCGGATGATGTGGAGATCCCATGGCTCATCTGCGTTCCAGACGTCGCCTCGCCCTCGCGGTGCCGGTCGTCCTGTCCCTCACCGCCTCGCTCGGTTTCCTGCCGGGCGCCGCGTCGGCCGCCCCGCTGACCGCGTCCGCCACGACGAGCGCGGACGGCCCCAACCTCGCGTACGTGGTCAACACCAGGACGGACCACCGCACCATCGAGTCGGTGGAGAAGGCGATCTCCGCGGCGGGCGGCACCGTCGTCATCGCCTACGAGAAGATCGGCGTGATCGTCGTCCATTCCGCCAACCCGGACTTCGGCAAGCAGATCCGCGCCGTGCGCGGGGTGCAGTCGGCGGGCGCGACCCGGACCGCGCCGCTGACGGCCGCGGGGACGACGGACGAGGGCGCGGCGCAGATGCTGTCCGCCGCCGAGGCCGCCAAGGTCTCCAGGACCGCCGCCACGGGCGAGGAGCCCCTGGAAGCCGACCAGTGGGACCTGCGCGCGATCGGCGCCGACAAGGCCGCGAAGACCAACCCGGGCAGCAAGAACGTGACCGTCGCCGTGATCGACGTCGGCGTCGACGACACCCACCCGGACATCGCCCCGAACTTCTCCCCCTCGCAGTCCGCGAACTGCGTGGGCGGCAAGCCGGACACCACGTACGGCGCGTGGCGCCCCGTGGACGCCGACCACTACCACGGCACCCATGTCGCGGGGGAGATCGCCGCCGCCCGCAACGGCATCGGGGTCGCGGGCGTCGCGCCCGGTGTGAAGGTCTCGGGCATCACCGTGGCCGAGCCGGACGCGAGCCAGCTCTTCTACCCCGAGAGCGTCGTCTGCGCCTTCGTCTTCGCCGCCGACCACGGCGTGGAGATCACCAACAACAGCTACTACGTGGACCCGTGGCTCTACAACTGCCTCGACGACCCCGACCAGAGGGCCATCGTCGACGCCGTCAACCGGGCCCAGCTGTACGCCCAGAAGAAGGGCACCCTCAACGTCGCCGCGGCGGGCAACTCCAACGACGACCTCGACTCCAACGCCCTCGTCGACGCCTCAAGCCCCGACGACTCGACCGCCGTGACCCGCACGGTCGACCCGCACAAGTGCTTCGACGTACCGACCCAGCTGCCCGGCGTCGTCACGGTCGCCTCGACCGGCGTCACCGGTGCCAAGTCGTACTTCTCCAGTTACGGCAAGGGCGTCATCGACGTCGCCGCGCCGGGCGGCGACAAGTACCAGATCCCGGACACGCCGTCGAAGAACGGCCGCATCCTGTCGACGATGCCGAACAACCAGTACGGCTTCCTGCAGGGCACGTCGATGGCGACCCCTCACGTCGCGGGCGTGGCCGCGCTGCTGAAGTCCAAGTACCCCTGGGCCTCGCCTGCCCAGCTCCAGGCGCTCCTCAAGGCCGAGGCGGACAACCCGGGTTGCCCGACCGCCCCCTACGACGGGAACGGCGACGGCGTCGTGGACGCCACCTGCGTGGGCGGCAAGCACGTGAACGGCTTCTACGGAGCCGGGATCGTCAACGCGCTGCGCGCGGTCAAGTAGGTCCCGCCAAGTAAGTCCGGCCGAACGTCACATGAGCTTCCGCACGGCTCGTACCGCTCGTACCGCGAATGAACTGGAGACTCCATGACCGCGCCTCACAAGCGCTCCCGTCGCGCCATAGCCCTCCCGCTCGGGATGGCCACGGCGACAGCCCTCGCCTTCCTGCCGAACGTCAGCGCCTCGGCGGCCGACACCGACGGCTCCGCCACGCGGACCGCCACGACGACGGCGGACGCGACCGCCCTCAGCTATGTCGTCAACGTCCGCCCCGGGCACGGCACTTCCGCCTCCGTGAAGAAGGCCATCGCCCAGGCTGGCGGCACGATAGTGACGTCGTACGACCAGATCGGCGTGATCGTCGTGCACTCCTCGAACGCCGACTTCGCCAGGACGATCCGCGGCGTACGCGGCGTGCAGTCGGCCGGCAACACACGCAACGCGCCGCTGCCCGCGCAGTCGACCACCGACATGGGCGCGCCCCAGGTGCTCACCGCGGCGCAGGAGAAGGCCGCGAGCGCCGAGGCCGCCGCCGGGCAGGACCCGCTGGAGTCCCTCCAGTGGGACCTGCCCGCCATCAAGGCGGACAAGGCGCACGAGAAGACCCTCGGCAGCAGCAAGGTGACGGTCGCCGTGATCGACACCGGTGTCGACGACACGCACCCCGACATCGCGCCGAACTTCAACCGCGACGCCTCGGTCAACTGTGTGACGGGCAAGCCGGACACCACCGACGGGGCCTGGCGGCCGACCGCCGCGGAGAGCCCGCACGGCACGCATGTCGCGGGCGAGATCGCCGCCGCCAAGAACGGCGTCGGCATCACCGGAGTCGCGCCCGGCGTGAAGGTCGCCGGCATCAAGGTGGCCACGACGGCCGGCTACTTCTACACCGAGGCCGTCGTCTGCGGTTTCGTGTGGGCCGCCGAGCACCACGTCGACGTGACCAACAACAGCTATTACACCGACCCCTGGTACTTCAACTGCAAGGACGACCCGGACCAGAAGGCCCTGGTCGACGCGATCACCCGCGCCTCGCGGTACGCGGAGCACAAGGGCACCGTCAACGTCGCCGCGGCGGGCAACGAGAACTACGACCTGGCCGCCGACTCGATCACCGACCCGGTCTCCCCGAACGACGGCACCCCCTCGGACCGGGTGATCGACCCCTCCAAGTGCTACGACATCCCCACCCAGCTGCCGGGTGTGGTCACCGTGGCCGCGACGGGCGCCAAGGGCATCAAGTCGTCCTTCTCCAACCACGGCCTGGGCGTCATCGACGTCGCCGCGCCCGGCGGCGACTCGACGCGCTACCAGACCCCGGCACCGCCCGCCACCAGCGGCCTGATCCTCGGCCCGCTGCCCGGCGGCACGTGGGGCTACATGGCGGGCACGTCGATGGCGTCCCCACACGTCGCGGGCGTCGCCGCCCTCATCAAGTCGACCCACCCGCACGCCTCCGCCGCCCTGGTGAAGGCGCTGCTGTACGCGGAGGCCGACGCCACGCCGTGCACCGACCCCTACGACATCGACGGCGACGGCAAGGTCGACGCGGTGTGCGAGGGCACGAAGAACCACAACGGGTTCTACGGCTGGGGCACCGTCAACGCGTTGAACGCGGTCACCGAGTGACCGCGTGAGCGAGGGGGCCGGGCGGTTGCCCCGGCCCCCTTTCCCCTGTTGATCCAGTACACCCGGCATAGTGCCGTCATGACTCGTACGGACTTCGCGTGGGCCGCTCTGGGCGGCGACCCCGCACTCGTCTCACGGATCTCGGCTGTCGCACGGGAGGGGGTGCTGCCCGCACGGCTGCCGGTGCGCGGGACGGCCCGGGCATGTGTCGCGGTCTGTGCACTCGCCGGGGCCGAACTGACCGCGGGGCGCACCGGAGGGAAGGTGCCCGAGGTGCGCGTGGACGACGGGGCCGTCGCCACCGCCTTCCACAGTGAGCGGCATCTGCGCGTCGAGGGTCGTGAGCCGGTCAACTTCGCCCCGCTGTCCCGGTTCTGGCGGACGGCGGACGGCTGGGTCCGCACCCACGCGAACTATCCGCACCACCAGAAGCGGCTGCTGGGCGCGCTGGGTGTGCCGGAGGGCCGGGGCTCCCTCACCGAGGTGGTCGCCGAGGTGCTCGCCGAGCGGTCGGCCACCGAGGTGGAGGAGACGGTGTACGGGGCCGGCGGACTCGCGATCGCCCTGCGCTCGCCCGGCCGGTGGGCGGCGCACCCACAGGGGCGGGTGATCGCCGCACACCCGCTGGTGACCCGCGAACGGCTGGACACGGCACCCGTACGACCGCTCGCCCCGCTCGCCGGGGATCCACTGCTGCCCGCCGCGGGCGTGCGCGTGCTGGACCTCACCCGGGTCATCGCGGGCCCGGTGGCCACCCGCACGCTCGCCCTCCTCGGCGCGGACGTCCTGCGGATCGACAGCCCGCGCCTGCCCGAAATCGACGACCAGCACGCCGACCTGGACTTCGGGAAGCGTTCCGCCACGCTCGACCTGTCGGAGCGCGGGGATCGCTCGGCCGTCGAGGAGCTGCTCGCCGAGGCCGACGTCGTCGTCACCGGGTACCGGCCGGGCGCACTGGACCGGTTCGGGCTCTCCCCGGGGGCACTGGCCGAGCGGCGGCCCGGTCTGGTGGTGGCGCAGCTGTCGGCGTGGGGCGGCTACGGGCCGTGGTCCGGGCGGCGGGGCTTCGACAGTCTGGTGCAGGTCGCCACCGGGATCGCGGAGATCGAGGGGTCGGCGGAGCGGCCGGGTGCGCTGCCCGCGCAGGCCCTCGACCACGGCACGGGGTACCTGCTGGCCGCCGCGGTGCTCCGGTCGCTCACCGAGCAGGCCCGGGAGGGCGGGACACGGCTCGTCCGGCTGGCGCTCGCGCGGACGGCCGCGTGGCTGATGGACGGGTCGGCGCACCGGGACGAGGAGCCCGCCGACACCTCGTACGAACCGGGCCCCTGGCTCGCCGAGACCGACAGCGACCTGGGCCGGCTCAGGTACGCACGGTCGCCCGTCTCCTTCACCGGCGGGCCCTTCGACTGGGCACGGCCGCCGGGACGTTGGGGGACGGACCCGGCCCGGTGGGCCTGAGCCGGCTGGTCGCTTCGGGAGACGATCGCGCCCGTCGGGCGTGAGCGTGGGGTCGACCGGAAACGTATCTATGGGCGGAATGCCTAACCACCGCTTGTTTCCCTGCACTTGCCCGGTTCTGTGCCGACTGGTGAAGATCCTGGGGTGACCTTGATACGACCGACAGCCGAGACAGCGGGCGCGAGTGGTCCGGCGCGGCGCCCCGCCGCCGGACGCGCCGTCGCCCTGCTCGTCCTGGTGGCCGTGGCCGCCCTGATCCCGCTGCTCGGTC
>LRTP01001193.1 GCA_001550305.1 Streptomyces diastatochromogenes | reverse complement strand
GACCAGAACCGGCCCCGCCCGCCGCTCGCGTCGTCGACGGCGGGCGGCGGGTCGTAGTCGGCCGCCGAGGCGGACTGGCCGAGTTCGTTCTCGGCCGGTGGGCCCGCGTCGGGCTTCTCCAGGACGGGCATGCGTCGGGTGGTGTTCTCGGAGCCCTGGGGCTCGCTCATCGCGTCCTCCCCTGTGCCGCGGCGGTCGCCGGTAGCAGGTGCAGCCGTTCGACGTGGACCGTCACCTCCGGCACTTCCATCCCCGTCAACGCGTGTACCCGCTCGGCGACATGACAACGCACCGCGTTGCAGCGGGCGCCGATGTCGGAGGGGTAGCCGAGTTCGAGGTGGAGGCGGACGCGGGCGCTTGCGATGGGGGTCTCCCCTGCTCGAGCGGAGCCGAGAGCCTGGGGAAGGACGACGACCGTCGCGTGCGGGGGTACGGCGTCCGGGGGCAGCGGGTCGAGGGCCTCGCGGGCGGCCTGCGCGGCGATCTTCGCCACGACACGGTCGGCGATCCGGGTCGCGCCGCGCTCGGCCGCCTCGACGGCCGTCAGGGGCCGTCGGGTGTCGCCGAGCGGGCCGGTCACGGGCGTCACCGCCGCCGGTCGTCGCGGGGACGGAAGAAGTCACCGAGATCCAGGTCCCCTTCGAGGAACCGTCCGACGACGAAACCGACGGCACCCAGGGCGGCCACGAGCAGAAAGGCCCCGAAGCCCCCGAAGTACCCGGCGAAGCCCAGCGCCATTCCGGCGATCATGCCGATCACGGCCAAGCTCATGGTGCACTCCTCAGCGGTTCGACGGCCTCGGTGTCGTGGGCCGTTGCGCGGCCGGGCCCGTCACTGGAGCCGCGCCTCCGGCTCCTCGTCTTCTTCCTCGGGAAGCTTCACATCACTCACCGCGATGTTGACCTCGACGACCTCGAGTCCCGTCATGCGCTCCACGGCCGCGATGACGTTCTCGCGCACGGCGCGGGCGACGTCCGCGATCGACACGCCGTACTCGACGACGATCTCCAGGTCGAGCGCGGTCTGGAGCTCCCCGACCTCGGCCTTGACGCCGCGCGAGACGGATTTCGACCCCCCTGGCACTCGGTCGCGCACGGCCCCGAAGGTCCGGCTCAGCCCACTGCCCATCGCATGGACACCGAGCACGTCCCGGGCGGCGAGCCCGGCGATCTTCTCCACCACACCGTCGGCGATCGTGGTCCGCCCCCGCGTCGCGGGATCACCGCCGCCGCGCTTGGTGACCCCGGGCTTGCGGCTCTGGGGAGCCTCCTTCTCGCTCCCGGGGCTGTCCGTCCGGTTCTGCTCCGTCATGTCGGTCATCGCCGTACGTCCCTTTCGGTCGTCCTCCTTGCCCACAGTAGGTGCGGTTGCGGGCTCGCGCGCCAGGGATGCGGCAGGCTGGAGCAATGACCGCGGATCGATGGACGCAGGCCGTACGGCGACAGCTCGGGCTCGGGCGCCTGCTCCCGCTCGGGCATCCGCGCGACGGCGCCTGGATCGCCGAGGAGGCGGCCGACGCGTTCCTGCGGCGCGCCGCGGCCGACGTGCCCGCTGTCCGCCTCGGCTCGCTCCGGATCGCCCTCGCGGACCCGGAACTGGTCTACGAACCCGTCGTACCGCCGCCGCCCAGCGCGCTGCCGCCCGGCCCCCTGCGCATCGTCGCGGAGTTCACGGCCGGGGCGGATCCGACGGCCCCCGGCGTCGAGCCGCTTCCCACGACCGCGGCCCGACTGCGCGTGGCCCTGGCCGAGGCGGCCGAACCCCTCGGCCTGACGGTCCCGGAGGTCGACCTGAAGGTGACGGAGTTGGGGGACGTCTGCGCGCCGCCGCCCGCCGTACGCCGCGCCGCCCCGCCTCCGGCCGCCGTACCGACGGCGCCCGACGAGGCCCGGGCGGCCACCGCCGCCCTGTCCGTGCCGGGGGTACTCCACCTGACGGACGTCCTGGGCCATCCGGTGCACATCGAGAACGTCCCCGGCAAGGATCCCGCCCTCGCCCGCCGCCACGTCCGCGTCGAACTGGCGGTCGCGGCAACGGAGCGAACGGTGGACGTGGCAAGGGCCGTCAGAGCGGCGGTCGCGGACGCCTTGCCGGACACTCCGTCAGTGACGGCACTGGTGACGTCCGTCGAGTAGGAAGGACGACCTCACTCCCCCAGACCGGCCAGGTCCCGCAGCCGTCGGGCCTGAGCCGCGCGCTCGGCGACCCGCTGCTCCTCGTACGTCCGTTCCTGCGCCCCCCGCAACAACGCCTTGGTCTCGACGACCGCGTCCCGAGGCGCGGCCAGCACCGCGGCGGCGAGGTCCCGCACGGCATCCCCGAGCTGGTCGAGGGGCACGGCGAGATTGGCGAGCCCCGTGCGCTCGGCCTCCTCGGCCGACACGAAGCGACCCGTGGCGCAGATCTCCAGCGCACGGGCGTATCCGACCAGGCTCACCAGCGGATGCGTTCCCGTCAGGTCGGGAACGAGCCCGAGGCTGGTCTCGCGCATGGCGAACTGCACGTCGTCCGCGACGACGCGCAGGTCACAGGCGAGCGCCAGCTGGAAACCCGCACCGATGGCGTGTCCCTGCACGGCGGCGATGGACACGACGTCGCTGCGCCGCCACCAGGTGAACGCCTCCTGGTACTCGGCGATGGTCGCGTCGAGCTCGGCGTCGGCCCCGCGCGCGAGGTCGATGAACGACGGCTCGCCGTCGAAGCCCTCGGGCGTGAACGCCTGCCGGTCGAGCCCGGCCGAGAACGACTGGCCCTCGGCACGCAACACGACCACACGGACAGTGCCCGGCAGCGACCGCCCGGCCTCCGTCAACGCCCGCCACAGAGCGGGACTTTGGGCGTTGCGCTTGGCCGGATTGGTCAGCGTCACCGTGGCGATCGCGTCGTCGACGGTGAGCCGTACGCCGTCCTTGTCGAGTACGGGGTCAAGATCGTTGTCGAGCGAAGCCATGGGCTGCCTCCGATGGGTGCGGTCGGATCAGACGCGTACCTCGTGAAGGGCACGAGGAACACACCTAAGTGACTGCACAGTAACCACCCGGTCGATCACCCGACCGACCGGGTGGCCACCACCGAAGCCGATGGGGACGCCCGGCCTCAGGCCGAGGCGGCCTTCTTGCCCCGCGTCGCTCCGCCACGCCCTCGGAGCGTGACGCCCGACTCGCTGAGCATCCGGTGCACGAAGCCATACGAACGGCCGGTTTCTTCGGCCAGCGCTCGAATGCTCGCACCGGAGTCGTACTTCTTCTTCAGGTCTGCCGCGAGCTTGTCGCGCGCGGCGCCGGTTACCCGGCTGCCCTTCTTCAGAGTCTCGGCCACCCGTGCCTCCTCATGGGAAGTGCGCTCTGGACTTCTCATGATCACCCCTCAAGGGCTTCATGGCCACCCATTCGGCAAGGTCCGTGAGACACGGTTTTGACGACAGGAGCCCGTCCTCACAAATGGAATCACAGGGTCCGCACTGCTCTGTCCGTACGACCGAACGGGTTCTTCGGTGAAGTGCCAGGTCAGCGACGCAAGACGGCCGAGCCCTTGGGAACAAAGGACTCGGCCGCGAAATGGATGTAGGACACACCTCGGTACGAGGAGATCTCACACAGATGGTGGATCACGGATCGGCCGAATGATCCATACGCAGTGGATCAGTCATTCGATCACGTCGAGCTGACGGCGACCCCGGGGCTGTCCGGGAGGCCGTACGAGGGCTCAGGCGAGGGCGACGAGGTCCGCGTAGTCGGAGCCCCACAGGTCCTCGACACCGTCCGGCAGCAGAATGATCCGCTCGGGCTGGAGCGCCTCGACGGCGCCCTCGTCGTGGGTGACGAGGACGACGGCGCCCTTGTAGGTGCGCAGCGCGCCGAGGATCTCCTCACGGCTGGCCGGGTCCAGGTTGTTCGTCGGCTCGTCGAGGAGGAGGACGTTCGCCGAGGAGACCACGAGGGTCGCGAGCGCGAGTCTGGTCTTCTCGCCGCCGGAGAGCACGCCGGCCGGCTTGTCGACGTCGTCGCCGGAGAACAGGAACGAGCCGAGCGTCTTGCGGACCTCGACCAGATCCAGGTCGGGGGCGGCGGAACGCATGTTCTCCAGGACCGTGCGCTCGGGGTCGAGGGTCTCGTGCTCCTGCGCGTAGTACCCGAGCTTGAGGCCGTGGCCCTCTATGACCTGGCCGGTGTCGGGCTGCTCGGCGCCGCCGAGCAGCTTCAGCAGGGTCGTCTTGCCGGCGCCGTTGAGGCCCAGGATGACCACGCGCGAGCCCTTGTCGATGGCCAGGTCGACATCGGTGAAGATCTCCAGCGAGCCGTACGACTTCGACAGTCCCTCGGCCATCAGCGGGGTCTTGCCGCAGGGCGCGGGCTCCGGGAAGCGCAGCTTGGCGACCTTGTCGGAGACGCGGACCGCCTCGAGGCCGGCCAGCAGCTTGTCGGCGCGCTTGGCCATGTTCTGCGCGGCCACCGTCTTGGTGGCCTTGGCGCGCATCTTGTCCGCCTGCGAGTTCAGCGCGGCGGCCTTCTTCTCGGCGTTCTGCCGCTCGCGCTTGCGGCGCTTCTCGTCGGCCTCGCGCTGCTGCTGGTAGAGCTTCCAGCCCATGTTGTAGACGTCGATCTGGGCGCGGTTGGCGTCCAGATAGAAGACCTTGTTGACGACCGTCTCGACGAGGTCGACGTCGTGGGAGATCACGATGAAGCCGCCGCGGTAGGTCTTCAGGTAGTCGCGCAGCCAGACGATCGAGTCGGCGTCGAGGTGGTTGGTCGGCTCGTCGAGCAGGAGCGTGTCGGCGTCCGAGAACAGGATGCGGGCCAGCTCGACACGGCGGCGCTGACCGCCGGAGAGCGTGTGCAGGGGCTGGCCGAGCACACGGTCGGGCAGGTTGAGCGCGGCGGCGATGGTCGCGGCCTCGGCCTCGGCGGAGTACCCGCCCTTGGTGAGGAACTCGGTCTCCTGGCGCTCGTACTGCCGCATGGCCTTCTCGCGGGTGGCGCCCGAGCCGTTGGCGATGCGCTGTTCGTTCTCCCGCATCTTGCGGATCAGGGTGTCCAGGCCGCGCGCGGAGAGGATGCGGTCGGTGGCGAGGACGTCGAGGTCACCGGTGCGGGGGTCCTGGGGCAGATAGCCGACCTCGCCGGAGCGGGCGACGGTGCCCGAGGCCGGGATGCCCTCGCCGGCCAGGACCTTCGTCAGGGTCGTCTTGCCCGCGCCGTTGCGGCCGACCAGGCCGATACGGTCGCCCTTGGTGATGCGGAAGGTGGCGGACTCGATGAGGATGCGGGCGCCGGCGCGCAGCTCGATACCGGAGGCGGAGATCACGGACAGACTCCAGGGCAGGGTGGTTGGCGGGGTGGACGGCTGAGGACGTTCCCGCCGTCTAATGCGCGAGGAGAATGGCCATGCGACCAAGTCTAACGGGGCCGTGCAACCACTTTCCCTGGGTGAGCGTGTCCGGCACTGTGACGCTCGCCCTGCCACACGTTGCCCAGCGGCGTGCGGTGCGGGGTGATTCTGCCCAGGTCGTCGACGGCGACGAGCTCGGTGGTCCAGCTGTCGCCGGTGGCGCAGGGCTGCGCGATCAGGAGCGCCTCGCCGTGACGCAACGCACGTTCGGGGGCGAAGGAGCAGCCGTACCGGGCGGGCAGTGTCCAGCGCAGGTCGCCGTCGGCGATGCGGTAGGCGGCGACGCGCCGCGGGGTGATCACGGCGAGCATGCGGGCGCCCAGGGGCCGCAGCACCCCACGCGCCCCGTGGTCCGCGAGCCATCCGGCGGCCCCGGGAAGGGCCCGGTGCCAGCGC
>LRTP01001192.1 GCA_001550305.1 Streptomyces diastatochromogenes | reverse complement strand
CGCGGGGGTCGGGGTGCCCTCGGGGGGCCGGGGTGCGGGTCGGCGCGAGCTGCGCTGGGTCACCGCTCGGGGGGCGGAAGCCAGGGGGCGCGAGCGGACGAGTCGGAGCCTGGAGTCGCGCGGGTTACGGGACGTCACGGGTGCAGTCTTCCGGTTGACGGTCCGAAAACCCAAACGGAATGTCACAGCAGGCGACAGGGGTGGCCAATGGACAGGGCTCCGAGAGGGCTCGACACGTGTGAGCGCGGCCTTGCACGAGTTGACCGGGGCCCAACCGGAAGCCTCCGGGGGGTGGCTACATCAGAGGGGTGAGGAAGCGGCGTAGGGCCTCTTCGTAGGTGGGGGCGGCGTTCCACATGGCGCCGTGGGAGGCGTTCGGGACCGTGTGCAGGGTGACCAGGTCCGGGCGGCGCTCGGCGAGGCGGCGCGAGGGGCCCCAGGGCGCGATGGTGTCGTCCGGACCGTGCACGATCAGGGTCGGGACCTTGAGCTGGCCGGGGTCGGCGGCCTCCTGGATGCGGTCGCCGTGCAGACCGGTGCGCCCCTGCGCGGCACGGACCGCGAGGGGCAGCAGGGCGCTGGGCGTGTGGCGGGCCGAGGCGAGGGCGCGCAGCGTGGCTCCCCAGTCGAGGACGGGCGAGTCCAGGATCAGCCCGGAGATCCGCTCACGCAGGGCGGAGTGCGCGGCGGTGCGCAGGGCCATGGTGGCGCCGATGGACCAGCCGTAGAGGACGACCTGGTCGGCGCCGTAGCGCACGGCGTAGCGCACGGCGGCGTCCAGGTCGCGCCACTCGGTCTCGCCGAGGTGGCTGAGTCCGTCCGGGGAGCGGGGCGCGCCGAGGTCGCCGCGGTAGGCGAGGTCGAGCACGGGCAGCTGGTTGCGGTGCAGGAACTCCATCACGTTCATGGGGTGCTCGCGGGTGGTGCCGAGCCCGTGCGCCGTGATCACCCAGGTGTCGCGGGTGCCGGGCACGAACCAGGCGGGCAGCGGGCCGAGCTCGCCGGGGACGTCCACGTCGGCGTGGTCGAGACCGAGGGCGCTGCTGGGGTTGCCGATGTGCAGGTTCGGCGTGAGCCATGCCTTGTCGCCGGGTTCCAGGGTGCCGTGGGTGACGCGTTCGAGGCGGCGTACGACCGTGTCGGCGGTGTGGTGGGCGTCGTCCAGGACGGGACCGACGACCGCGTGGGAGCCGTCGCCCGTGAGGCCGTACCGTCCGGGGCGCAGGGAGGCCAGGTCGCGGGTGAGCGTGATCCGGCCCGCGGCCGTGGAGTGCACGGTGAGCCGGGGCTCGGTGGGCAGCGGCCTGCCGGGCGGC
>LRTP01001191.1 GCA_001550305.1 Streptomyces diastatochromogenes | reverse complement strand
CCCGAAGGAGAGCAAAGCGAGCTGCTCCCCGGTTCGGGCGGCGCGGCTGTTCGCGGCCGACCAGGTCGCCTCCGTGGTCGTCGACTGCGAGGCGGGGCCCGTGCGGCTCGGACTCGCGGGGCGGCTCGCGGGTGAACTGGGCGGCACGGCGGTGACGTTGGACGAGTTGCGGGCCGACGCGATCGCCGGGCTCGTGCGCGATGTGCAGGGGACTTCGAGGAGGGCCGCGTAATGCCACAGGGGCAGCCGAGTGTCGTACCCGAGGACGGACTGACGACGCGTCAGCGCCGCAACCGGCCGCTGGTCGTGGTGCACACGGGGATCGGGAAGGGCAAGTCCACCGCCGCCTTCGGGCTGGCGCTGCGCGCCTGGAACCAGGGGTGGCCCATCGGGGTGTTCCAGTTCGTCAAGTCGGCGAAGTGGAAGGTCGGGGAGGAGAACGCGCTGCGCGTGCTCGGCGCCTCCGGCGAGGGCGGGTCCGTCGACTGGCACAAGATGGGCGAAGGGTGGTCGTGGGTGCAGCGCGACTCCCAGATGGACAACGAGGAGAAGGCCCGCGAGGGCTGGGAGCAGGTCAAGCGAGACCTCGCCGCCGAGACGTACAAGCTGTACGTGCTGGACGAGTTCGCCTACCCGATGCACTGGGGATGGGTGGACGTCGACGAGGTCGTCGCCGTGCTGCGGGACCGGCCCGGGACGCAGCATGTCGTGATCACCGGGCGCAACGCTCCCGAGAAGCTCGTCGAGTTCGCGGATCTCGTGACGGACATGTCCAAGGTGAAGCATCCGATGGACGCCGGCCAGAAGGGCCAGAGGGGCATCGAGTGGTGATTTCCGTCCCTCGGCTGGTCATCGCCGCGCCCTCGTCCGGGAGCGGCAAGACCACCGTTGCCACGGGGTTGATGGCGGCCTTCGCCTCACGGGGGCTCGCCGTGTCCCCGCACAAGGTGGGGCCCGACTACATCGACCCCGGGTACCACGCGCTCGCCACCGGGCGCGTGGGGCGGAATCTCGACGCGTATCTGTGCGGTACGGAGTTGATCGCGCCGCTGTTCGCGCACGGGGCGCGCGGCTGCGATCTCGCGGTCGTCGAAGGCGTGATGGGGCTGTACGACGGGGCCGCCGGGGAGGGTGAGCTCGCGTCCACGGCGCAGGTGGCGAAGTTGCTGCGGGCGCCGGTGGTGCTGGTCGTCGACGCGTCGTCGCAGTCCCGGTCCGTGGCCGCGCTGGTGCACGGGTTCGCTTCCTGGGATCCCGAGGTGCGGGTTTCCGGGGTGATTCTCAACAAGGTGGGGTCGTCGCGGCATGAGGAGATGCTGCGGGAGGCTCTGGACGAGTCCGGGGTGCCGGTGCTGGGGTGCCTGCGGCGGGCCGCGCAGGTGGACACGCCCGCTCGGCATCTGGGGCTGGTTCCTGTCGCCGAGCGGCGCTCGGATGCCGTGGACGCCGTGGGGGCGATGGCCGAGCAGGTGCGGCGCGGGTGTGATCTGGACGCGCTGTACGCGTTGGCGCGTGGTGCGGGTGAGTTGTCGGGTGCGGCTTGGGACGCGGCTGAGGTGGTCGCTTCTTCGCCCCCGCCGCCCCTTCCCGTCCCGTCCCTGGGGGCTGCCGCCCCCAGACCCCCGCATCGGCCTGAACGGCCTCGTCCTCAAACGCCGGACGGGCTGAGGGTGGTCGCCGTTGCCGGAGGGGCCGCCTTCACCTTCTCCTACGCCGAGCATGCCGAGTTGCTGACCGCCGCGGGAGCCGAAGTCGTCACCTTCGACCCTCTGCGGGACGAACAACTGCCGGACGGTACCCGCGGGTTGGTCATCGGTGGGGGGTTTCCCGAGGTGTACGCGCCCGAGCTGTCCGCCAACGAGCCGTTGCGCAAGGCCGTGGCCGAGCTGGCGTTCGGCGGGGCTCCCGTCGCCGCCGAGTGCGCCGGGCTGCTGTATCTGTCGCGCGAGCTCGACGGGCAGCCCATGTGCGGCGTGCTCGACGTCTCGGCCCGGATGAGTGAGCGGCTCACCCTGGGCTACCGGGACGCCGTGGCCGTGAGTGACAGCGCGCTCGCCGTCGCCGGGACGCGGATGCGGGGGCACGAGTTCCACCGGACCGTCGTCGAGCCGGGCGCCGGGGCGGCTCCCGCCTGGGGGGTGCGCGCCCCTGAGCGGCGCGTCGAAGGTTTCGTACAACAAGGTGTGCACGCGAGTTATCTGCACACGCACTGGGCGTCACAGCCCGGTGTCGCCCGTCGGTTCGTGGAGAGGTGCCGGACGTCATGAGCAGCAAGCTGATCGGAATCGGGGTCGGTCCCGGTGACCCGGAGCTGGTGACCGTCAAGGGCGTCAACGCGCTGCGTGCCGCCGAGGTCGTGGTCGTACCGGTGATGGCCGCGCCCGATGGAAAGGACGGCGGAGAGCCGGGGCGGGCGGAGGCCACCGTCCTGCACTACGTGCCCGAGGAGAAGGTCGTCCGCGTCGTGTTCGCGCTCAACGAGCGGACCGACCGGGGGCGGCGCGAGGCCGCCTGGGACGCCGCGGGCACGCGGGTCGCGGAGCTGCTCCGGCGGCACGCGTCCGTCGCCTTCGCGACCATCGGCGATCCGAACGTGTACTCGACCTTCACCTATCTCGCGCAGACCATCGGGGAACTGGTGCCCGGCACGGTCGTCGAGACCGTGCCCGGTATCACCGCCATGCAGGATCTGGCGGCGCGGTCCGGGGCCGTGCTCACGGAAGGGACCGAGCCACTCACCCTCGTTCCGGTGACCGCCGGGGCCGCCGTGCTCAAGGACGCCCTCAACGGGCCCGGGACCGTCGTCGCGTACAAGTTCGGGCGACAGGCGCACGAGGTCGCGGAGGCGCTGCGGGTCACGGGTCGGCTCGACGACGCCGTGTGGGGGTCCGCGCTCGGGCTGGAGGGCGAGTCCATCCGGCCCGCCGCCGACCTCGACGGCGAACCGCTGCCGTACCTCTCCACCCTCATCGCGCCCGCCCGGCGGGACGGCAAACGCGGCGGGAAACTGTGAGCCCCGGAAGATCACCCGCTTCCGGCGAGACCCACCACCAGCCAGATGAACCCCGCGCCCGCGATCGTGCACAGCAGGGTCGAGCGGGCCGGGTGCTCGTGGTGCGCCTCGGGGAGGATCTCGGCGGCGGCCAGGTACAGCAGTACGCCGCCGAAGAGGCCGAGATAGCCGCCGAGCACCTGCTCCGGGATGGTGAAGAACAGGGTCGAGGCGGCGCCGATCACCGGGGCCACCGCGTCCGCGAACAGCATCGTGATCGCCTTGCGGCGCGCGTTCCCGTACAGGCTCGTGATCGTGTACGTGTTGAAGCCGTCCGCGAAGTCGTGGGCGATCACCGCGAGCGCGACCGCGAGGCCCATGCCGCCGCCGACCTGGAAGGCGGCGCCGATCGCGACGCCGTCCATGGCGCTGTGCCCGACCATCGCCGCGGCGGCCGTCAGGCCCACCTCCGGCGCGCGTCCGTCGTGCTCCTCGGCGCCGTGCGCGACCTGCCGGGCGGCCAGCAGCCGTTCCACCAAATGGGCCAAAAGGAACCCGGCGACGAACAGCAGCAGGGCCGCCGGTACGCCGAACACCTCCTCGCCCGCCGCCTTCAGCGCCTCCGGGAGCAGATCCAGGCCGACCACGCCGAGCATCAGGCCGCCCGCCAGGCCCAGCACCAGGTGGCGGCGGTCGGTGACCCGCTGTGCCGTCCAGCCTCCGGCCAGCGTCATCAGGAACGCGCCGAGCGCGACGAAGACCGCCATGAGCCCTTCGTATCCGATCGCACCCCGTTCGCGCACATCCGGCGACGACCTCGCGCCCACTGACCCGCCCACCGACTTCTCGCAGCACCCGATTCATCCGTAGGAGAGGACCGATTCCCATGGCCGATGCCCCCACCGGCAAGGTGACCATCGTCGGGGCAGGGCCCGGCGCCGCCGATCTGCTGACCTTCCGCGCCGCGCGCGCCATCGCCGAGGCCGACATCGTGATCTGGGCGGCCAGCCTGGTGCAGGCCGAGGTCCTCGAGCACGCGCGCGAGGGGGCGGAGATCCTCGACTCGGCGACGATGTCCCTGGAGGACGTCGTGGCCGTGTACGAGCGGGCTGCGGCCGAGGGGCTGAAGGTGGCCCGCATCCACTCCGGCGACCCGGCCCTGTGGGGCGGTACGCAGGAGCAGCTGGACCGGTGTGCGGACATCGGCGTCGAGACCGAGATCATTCCCGGCGTCTCCTCCTTCTCCGCCGTGGCCGCGCTCGCCCAGCGCGAGCTGACGATCCCCGAGGTCGCGCAGTCCGTGATCCTCACCCGGCTCGGCGGCGGCAAGACGCCCATGCCGCCCGGCGAGGAGGTGCGGGAGTTCGCGCGGCACGGCACGACCATGGCGCTGTTCCTGTCGGCCGCCCGCAGCGGACAGCTCGTGCGGGAGCTGCTGGAGGGCGGCTATCCGACGTCCACGCCGGTCGTGGTCGCCTACCAGGCGACCTGGCCGGAGGAGCTGATCGTGAAGTGCACGATCGAGACGCTGGAGGAGACCGTCAAGGAGCACAAGCTCTGGAAGCACACGCTCTTCCTGGTCGGCCCCGCCCTCGCCGCGACCGGGACCCGCTCGCACCTCTACCACCCCGGTCACTTCCACGGCTTCCGCCGGGCCGATCCGCAGGCGCGCGCGGAGCTGCGCGCGGCCCGCAAGGGCAGTCCGTCGTGATCACCGTCTTCGGTACGGGGACGGGGGCCCCGCTTTCCACGGACGCCTCGGACGCGCTGGCCGGCGCCGGGCTCGTCGTGGGCGCCCGACGCCACCTTGCGGCCGCGCGGCTGCCCGACGCGGTGGAGCGGATCGTCCTCGGGCCGCTCGCGCCCGCCCTCGACGCGATCGAGGGATGCCTGGAAAAGGAGCGGCGCGTCGTCGTGCTCGCCTCCGGTGACCCCGGGTTCTTCGGGATCGTGCGGGCGCTGGCCGAACGGTTCGGGACCGAGCGGCTGGACGTGCGCCCCGGTGTCTCGTCCGTCGCGACCGCCTTCGCGCGGCTCGGGCTGCCTTGGGACGACGCGGTGGTGGTGAGCGCCCACGGGCGCGCGCTGCGCACGGCCGTCCAGGTCTGCCGCTCCCACCCGAAGGTGGCGGTGCTGACCGGCC
>LRTP01001190.1 GCA_001550305.1 Streptomyces diastatochromogenes | reverse complement strand
CGTCCGGCGTTTGAGGACGAGGCCGTTCAGGCCGATCGGGGGTTTGGGGGCGGAGCCCCCAAGTAGGGATGGGACGGGTAGGGGCGGCGGGGGCGAGAACAGGTCGGGGTCAGGAGCGGTGGCGGCGTCCCAGGGCGACGGCCGCCCCGCCCGCCGCCAGGAGTACGACCGCCGCACCCACCACGAACGGAGTCGTCGACGTGCCGCCGGTCTCCGCGAGGCCCGACTTCGCCGGTGCCCCCTGGGGCTTGATGTCGGGGGCAGAAACTGAGGCGGGAGCAGAGGCAGGGGCAGAGGCAGGGGCCGCGGACGGGGACTCGCAGGTGACGGACCCGAGGGTCAGGGTGCCTTCCACATCCGCCACGTTCAGCTTCAACGGGTTGACGGAGACATGGAGTTCGAGCGCGGACGCGGCCGCCGTACGGGACGTGGTCCGCGTCTTGGAGAAGTCGATCCGGACCTCACCGACCCCCGGCACCTTCACCTCCGTCGGACCGCCCACCGTCAACGTCACCTTCTTGCCGAGGACGGTCACCCCGCCCAGGAGGGTGGCGGAAGCCGCGGGTTTGCGGCCCGCCTCACAGGTCGCCTTCGAGGTCACCTGCCCGACCTCGATGAGGGACAGCAACGGCAGCCCGGGAACATGGATCCGCGCATGGGTGAGGTTCGTGGACGCCTCGGCCCCCGACGCGGACACCGTCGCCTTCGCGGAGGCGACATCCGCCCGCAGCACACTGAACGGCTGCCCACCGTCGACCCCGTCCAGCCTCGCCGTCAGCGCGGTCCGCTCGGCGCTCCGCGGCGCCCGCACCTCGTTGAGGGAGACCGCGAGCGGGACGTTCACGGTCTTGTTGAGCAGGGACACGTCGAGCCCGGTGCGCAGCACGACGGCGCTCGCGCGACCGTGGTCGGCGCTCGCGTGCGCGGAACCCGCACCGGCCAGCACCATCGGACCGGCGGCGAGGACGGTGGCCGCCGCGGTGGCGGTGAAACGGCGTGCGGGCATGCGGAAGTCGGTGTTGGCGTTCAAGGGTGGGACCCCCAGGAGAGAACAGCTTGGGACCCGGCAAGAATTACGCACCGAGAGTGAACAGTCAGCAACCTGACGTGACTTCACTCCAACGTGGGGTTTCCGGGAGTTCGTTCGAATCTCCCGACACCGCTGGGCACGGATGTTCCCCGCCGTCACCCACTCAACAGCCCCGCCCCGAACACGCCGGTCGACGCTCCGGAGCGCGCACGGTGGTGCGTAACGAGGCGACCGGCGGACACGTAACGCTCCGTCAACCGGACGACCGGGCGACCGGGCGACCGGGCGACCTCTCCGCCGCTCTCCGCTCTCCGCCGCTAGCCGACGACCCGCCCGTTCAGCACGACCCGGCGCGGAGCCGCCAGCACCCGTACGTCCGCGCGCGGATCCCCCTCGTACACCACGAGGTCGGCGGGCGCGCCCTCGTCGAGCCCCGGCCGCCCGAGCCACCGCCGGGCGCCCCAGGCCGTCGCGGACAGCGCCTCGACCGGCGGGATGCCCGCGGTGACGAGTTCGGCGACCTCGCCGGCCACCAGACCGTGGGCCAGCGAACCGCCCGCGTCGGTGCCGACGTAGACCGGTACTCCGGCGTCGTAGGCGGCGCGCACGGTGTCGTAGCGGCGTTCGTGCAGTGCCCGCATGTGCGCCGACCAGCGCGGGAACTTCGTCTCTCCCCCGGCGGCGAGCCGCGGGAAGGTGGCGATGTTGACGAGCGTGGGGACGATCGCGACCCCTCGGGAGGCGAAGAGGGGGATCGTCTCCTCGGTCAGGCCGGTCGCGTGCTCGACGCAGTCGATGCCCGCCTCGACCAGGTCCCTGAGCGAGTCCTCCGCGAAGCAGTGCGCGGTCACCCGTGCGCCGAGGCGGTGCGCCTCGGCGATCGCCGCCGCGGCGGCCTCGCGCGGCCAGCAGGCGCTGAGGTCGCCCGTCTCCCGGTCGATCCAGTCGCCGACCAGCTTCACCCAGCCGTCGCCGCGCCGGGCCTCCTGGGCGACGTATGCGACCAGGTCCTCCGGCTCGATCTCGTGCGCGTAGTTGCGGATGTAGCGGCGGGTGCGGGCGATGTGCCGGCCCGCGCGGATGATCTTCGGGAGGTCGGCGCGGTCGTCGATCCAGCGGGTGTCGGAGGGCGAGCCCGCGTCCCGGATGAGCAGGGTGCCGGCCTCTCGGTCGGTGAGCGCCTGCTTCTCGGAGACGTCGTCGGGGACGGGCCCGTGGGCGTCGAGGCCGACGTGGCAGTGCGCGTCGACGAGACCGGGGAGGGCCCAGCCCTCGACGGTACGGATGTCGCGGGCGCCGGGGCGCTCGTAAGAGATCCGGCCGCCGACGACCCACAGCTCGTCCCGCACGTCGTCGGCGCCGACGAGCACCCTGCCTTTCACATGCAGCACCGCTTGATCGCTCATGGGGAGAACCTTAGTTCTGCCACTGCGGGTGGTTCGTGGCTGGTCGCGCCCACGCGGCGGAGCCGCACAGGGTCACAGCCCCGCGCCCCTACGGGGCGCCGTCCTCCTCGACCTCCGCCATCGCCGGGTCCAGCAGCCGGGACAGGAAGTGGCGGGTGCGCTCGTGGCTCGGGTTGCCGATGACCTGCGCGGGGGCGCCGTCCTCGACGATCACGCCGCCGTCCATGAAGACGACCCGGTCGGCGACCTCGCGCGCGAAGCTCATCTCGTGGGTGACGACCATCATCGTCATGCCCTCCTGGGCGAGCCTGCGCATGACGGCGAGCACGTCGCCGACGAGCTCAGGGTCGAGCGCCGAGGTCGGTTCGTCGAAGAGCATCACCTCGGGCCCCATGGCGAGCGCGCGGGCGATCGCGACGCGCTGCTGCTGACCGCCGGAGAGGGAGGAGGGGTAGGCGTCCGCCTTCTCGGACAGGCCCACCCGCTCCAGGTTCTCGGCGGCGACCTTGGCCGCCTCCTCCTTGTCCCGCTTCAGCACCCGGCGCTGCGGGAGCGTGAGGTTCTCGGTCACCGACAGGTGCGGGAAGAGGTTGAACTGCTGGAAGACCATGCCGATCCGGCGGCGTACGGCGTCGATGTCGACGTCGGGGTGCGTGACCTCGGTACCGCCGACGAAGACCTGCCCCTTGGTGGGTTCCTCCAGGAGGTTCACGCAGCGCAGCAGGGTGGACTTGCCGGAGCCGGAGGGGCCGATGACGCAGACGACCTCGCCCTGTCCGATCTCCAGGTCGATCCCGCGCAGGACGTCGTTGTCGCCGAAGGACTTGTGGAGGTCCCGGACATGGATCTCTGGAGTGCTGGTGCTGCTGGTGCTGGTCACTTGGTGGCCTCCCTGGCCTTGGCCTCCAGGCGGCGTACGACGAATCCCAGCGGCACGGTGACGAGCAGGTAGCACAGGCCCGCGACCAGGATCGGTGTGGAGTTGGCGGTCTGGCTCGCCAGGTCGCGCCCGAACTTGGTGAGTTCGCGCTCCTCCAGGGTGACCCCGAGGAACAGCACCAGCGAGGAGTCCTTGAAGAGGAGGACGAGCTCGTTGGTGAGCGGTGGGATCACGATGCGGAACGCCTGCGGGATGACGATCGAGACCATGGCCCGCGCGTGCGAGAAGCCCAGCGAACGGGCCGCCTCCATCTGTCCCTTGGGCACCGCCTGGATGCCCGCGCGGATCGTCTCGGCCATGTACGCGGCCGAGACCAGGCCGAGCGCGAGCGCCACCTTGCCGTACGTACCGCCGGGGATCTGCGTGCCCGGGAACGCCAAGGGCACGGCGACACCCACGAAGACGAAGATCAACAGGGCGGGCAGGCCGCGGAAGATCTCGATGTAGATGCCGGCGAGCCAGCGATAGGGGCCCACCGGGGACAGCCGCATCAGGGCGATGACCAGGCCGAGCACGAGACCGACGACGAAGCCGGACATCGTGTAGAGCACGGTGTTCTTCAGCGCCAGTGTGATGACGTCCGGGAACATCTGCTTGACCAGGTCCCACTGCGCGAACTGGTTCTTCAGACGTCCCCAGTCCGCCGTGACCGCGAAGGCGATCACGGCGGCGACGAAGACGACGTACTGCGCGCCGCGCGAGAGGGCGCGCTTCTGGCGCCGGGTCAGGCCGGACTTTCGGGGCTGGAGCCGTGCGTCGGCATCACTCATGAGGCGGACGGCGAGGCGGTGGCCGCGGACGCGGGGTACGGGCCGATCCACTTCTCGTAGAGCTTCTTGTACGTACCGTCGGCCTTGGCCTGCTTGATCGCCCTGTTGATCTCGGCGAGGAGCTTGGTGTTGCCCTTCTTGACCGTGAAGCCGTACTGCTCACCGGTGTTGAGGTTGTCGACCACCTTGAAGGCGTCGGCGTTCGCCTTGTCCTTCAGCCAGCCCTGGACGACCGGGTAGTCGATGATGACGGCCTGGACCTGGCCGGTGCGCAGGCCGTTCAGGACCGCGTCGGAGGACTCGAAGGAGACCGAGTCGAAGCCCTGCTTCGCCGCGTACTCCTCGCCCGTGGTCTGCGCCTGGGCGCCGAGCTTCTTGCCCTTGGCCTTCACGTCGGCGAGGGAGTTGACGCCGCTCTTCTTGTCGACCAGGACGGCCTGGGTGGCGTCGAAGTACGGGTCGGAGAAGTCGACGTTCTTCTTGCGCTCCGGGGTGATCGTCATGCCGGCCGCGGCGAGGTCGCACTGGCCGGAGTTGAGGAACGCACCCGTCTTGAAGTTCTCGAAGGGCGTGTCGACGATGGCCTGCTTCACGCCGAGGTGCCCCGCGACCAGGTCGATCAGCGCGACGTCGAAGCCCTGCACCTTGCCGTTGATCTCCGACTGGAACGGCGGATACGGGAGGTGGGTACAGGTCGTGACCTGGCCCGCCTTGACCAGGGGAACGCCCTTGGCACTGCTCTGGCCCCCTCCGCCGCCCGAGGAACAGCCGGCCACGAGCAGCAGCCCGGCCGTGGCGGTGGTGGCGGCCAGAATGCGCGTCCGGCGTCCGAGGACCGAGTTCACGGAGACCTCCTGTGGGGGGAATGGAGGATTCCGATTATAAGGAAAGGTTTGGCTCGCTCAAACCAATCCGATGGCTGTTGCGCCGTTCGGCCTCAGAAGTCATGCCTCGTGGGGCCGTCCGGTCGTACGACCTGGGGGTGTCCGCTCGTACGACCGAGGATCGCCGCGGGCGTGACAAGGGCGCCGGATACGCTCGGGGCTGCGCATTGGAACCTGTGAGCGAAGAGAGCACCGCCGTGACCCATCCCTTCCTGGACCTCGCCCCGCTGAGCGCCGCACACTTCGCGGCGATCGAGGACCGCGTGGCGCGGCTGCTCTCCACCGAGCAGGACGTCGTGATCATGCAGGGCGAGGCGCTGCTGCCCCTGGAGGGTGCCATTCGCGCCGCGGCCGGGCCCGGCACCACCGCGCTCAACGTGATCACCGGGCCGTACGGGCAGACCTTCGGGGACTGGCTGCGGGACTGCGGCGCGACGGTGATCGACCTCGCGGTGCCGTTCCACACGGCGGTGACGGCCGCGCAGGTGCGTGACGCCTTCGCCGAGCATCCGGAGATCGACTTCGTCTCGCTGGTGCACGCGGAGGCGGCGACGGGCAACACGAACCCCGTCGCGGAGATCGGCGAGGTCGTGCGTGCGCACGGCGCGCTGTTCTACCTCGACGCCGTCGCCTCGATCGGCGCGGAGCCGGTGCTGCCGGACGCGTGGGGGGTCGACCTGTGCGTGATCGGGGCGCAGAAGGCGATGGGCGGGCCGGCCGGAGTGTCGGCCGTGTCCGTGAGCGAGCGGGCGTGGGCGCGGATGGCCGCCAATCCGGGGGCGCCGCGTCGGTCCTACCTCTCCCTGCTGGACTGGAAGGAGCGGTGGGTCGACGGCGGGCGCAAGGCGCTGCTGCACGCGCTGGCGCAGCTGGAGATGCTGGCGCTGGAGGCGTGTGTCGAGCGGATCGAGGCGGAGGGGCTCGACGCGGTGATGCGCCGCCACGCCCTGGCGGCGGCGGCCACGCGGGCGGGGGCGGTCGCTCTCGGTGGCGGGCTGGAGCCGTATGTGTACGAGGCGGGGGACGCGGCGCCGGTCGCCACGACGTTGCGGGCGCCGTCCGGGGTCGATGCGGGGGTGCTGGTCGCGAGGGCGTTGGCCGCGGATCCGGTGTTGCCGCTGGTCGCGGGTGGGGGTGCGCTGGCGAAGGAGATGATCCGGGTGAACCACTACGGCCCCGACGCGACGCCGGGGGTCGTGCACTCCTGCCTCGCGGCGCTGGGGGCGGCGATGGCCGAGTCCGGCCTCACGATCGACCTGGAAGCGGCACGCCGCGCGACGACGAAGGCGTGGGCCTAGCCGTACGTCACGGGCGGGTGTGTCGGGTGCGGGTGGGTGGGGGCTTGGCGCGCAGTTCCCCGCGCCCCTGGGGCGCGGGGCTGCGCCCCGGCGCCCCATCGGCCTCGTCCTCGCCCGCCGGACGAGCTGGGGGCTTTTAGGGGCGCGGGGAACTGCGCGACCAGCCCCCACCCACCCGCAGCCGAAGAACACACCGGGGTCCGGGGCGGAGCCCCGGTGTGTTCCCCCACGGACTTGCCGGAGCTTAATAGCGCATCAATTGACGAGGCGCTCACCACGCTTATTCTTGCATTAACTCGAAGATTAGCTTCCCGTATTCTTCTGCCCGCTTTCCCCGTCCCTAAACGCAAAGATTTCGCGAACGCCAACCGACGTAATTCGGGCACGTCTCGTGGTGATTACGTGTCTGTGACGCACTCCACAGTGCGTCCGCTTCCTCCCCTATTTTCCGGGCAAACCGTCCCCTTATACCACTCGCAGCACCCCGCTCTCACGGGCGCGTGATAACACAACGGCGCGTCGTACGTAACCCCGGACGACGGTGCAATTTGAGATTTCCCTCGGTAAATTCAATCCGCATGACCGCCGCACGAGCAGACCTGCAAGCGGAATTCCTGAAAATGCCGGAGGGCCTTCGGATCGACCGTCCGAAGGTGGCGGACGGAGCCGCGCTCTGGCATATCGCCAAGGACTCCGGAACCCTCGACCTGAACTCCTCGTACAGCTATCTGCTGTGGTGTCGTGACTTCGCCGGTACGTCGGCGGTGGCGCGCGACGCGGACGGTGTGCCCGTCGGCTTCGTCACCGGGTACGTCCGGCCCGAGCGTCCGGGCACCCTGCTCGTGTGGCAGGTGGCCGTCGACGCCGCCCACCGCGGACGCGGACTGGCCGCGGCCCTGCTCGACGGGCTGACCGCGCGGGTCGCGGAACAGCGGACGATCACCGCCGTCGAGACCACGATCACGCCCGGCAACACCGCCTCCGAGCGCCTTTTCACCTCGTACGCGCGTCGCCACGGCGCGCGCGTCGAGCACGAAGTGCTGTTCGAGGCCGGGCAGTTCCCGGACGGACCGCACGACCCCGAAGTGCTCTACCGGATCGGTCCGCTCCCCGGCTGACCCCGGGCCGGCCCCCGGCCGACCCGGACACCCCCTGGCTTCCCCCTGACTTCTCCCCTCCCCCCACGCACCGAGGAGCGATTCGCCGTGACCATCATCCAGCCCGACCTGAGCGTCTTCGAGACCCTGGAGTCGGAGGTGCGCAGCTACTGCCGCAGCTGGCCCACCGTCTTCGACCGGGCTCGGGGCAGCCGGATGTTCGACGAGGACGGGCACGAGTACCTCGACTTCTTCGCCGGTGCGGGGTCCCTCAACTACGGGCACAACAACCCCGTACTCAAACGGGCCCTCATCGACTACCTGGAGCGCGACGGCGTCACCCACGGTCTCGACATGTCGACGACCGCCAAGCGCGCCTTCCTGGAGGCCTTCCAGAATCTCGTCCTACGGCCGCGCGACCTGCCGTACAAGGTCATGTTCCCGGGGCCGACGGGCACCAACGCCGTCGAGTCCGCGCTGAAGCTGGCGCGGAAGGTGAAGGGGCGCGAGGCGATCGTGTCCTTCACCAACGCCTTCCACGGGATGTCGCTGGGCTCGCTGGCCGTGACCGGGAACGCCTTCAAGCGGGCCGGTGCCGGGATTCCGCTCGTGCACGGGACCCCGATGCCGTTCGACCACTACTTCGACGGCCAGGTGCCGGACTTCCTCTGGTTCGAGCGGCTGCTCGAGGACCAGGGGTCGGGGCTCAACCAGCCCGCCGCGGTCATCGTCGAGACCGTGCAGGGCGAGGGCGGCATCAACGTCGCCCGGCCCGAGTGGCTGCGCGCCCTCGCCGACCTGTGCCGGCGGCGCGACATGCTGCTCATCGTCGACGACATCCAGATGGGCTGCGGGCGGACGGGAGCGTTCTTCTCCTTCGAGGAGGCGGGGATCGTGCCCGACATCGTGACCGTGTCCAAGTCCATCAGCGGGTACGGGCTGCCCATGTCGCTGTGCCTGTTCAAGCCCGAACTGGACGTCTGGGAGCCGGGCGAGCACAACGGCACGTTCCGCGGCAACAACCCCGCGTTCGTCACCGCCGCCGCGGCCCTGGAGACGTACTGGTCCGACGGGTCCGCCATGGAGAAGCAGACCCGTGCCCGCGGCGAGCAGATCGAGCAGGCCCTGATCTCCGTCACCGAGGAGAACCTCGCCGACGTGAAGGAGTACCGGGGGCGCGGTCTCGTCTGGGGCCTCGAGTTCCACGAGAAGGAGCGTGCGGGGCGCGTCGCGCAGCGCGCCTTCGAACTCGGGCTGCTCATCGAGACCTCGGGCCCGGAGAGCGAGGTCGTGAAACTCCTCCCCGCGCTCACCATCACCCCCGACGAGCTCGACGAGGGCCTGCGCACCCTCGCCCGCGCCGTACGCGAAACCGCCTGACCGACGTCCACAGACGTCCGGCAGACATCTGACAGACCTGACAGAAAGGCACGGCACCACCGTGATAGTCCGTTCGTTCAAGGACATCGAGGGCACCGACCGGCATGTGAAGGCCGCGACGGGTACCTGGGAGAGCAAGCGCATCGTCCTCGCCAAGGAGAAAGTGGGCTTCTCCCTCCACGAGACGGTCCTGTACGCGGGTACGGAGACGTCGATGTGGTACGCGAACCACATCGAGGCCGTGCTCTGCGTGGCGGGCGAGGCCGAGCTGACCAACGACGAGACCGGTGAGACGCACTGGATCACGCCGGGCACGATGTACCTGCTCGACGGCCACGAGCGCCACACCATGCGCCCCAAGACCGACTTCCGGTGCGTCTGCGTCTTCAATCCGCCCGTCACGGGACGGGAGGACCACGACGAGAACGGCGTCTACCCGCTGCTCACCGAACCCGAGGAGGTCTGAAGCCCCATGACCACGACCAGCACGACCACCGTCACCGATCTCTACCCCAGCCGCGGCGCCACCGAGGTGTCCGTCCCCCGCCAGGACCCGGTCGTCTGGGGCACGCCCGGCACGCCGGGGCCGTTCTCCGTGCCCGACCTCCAGGCGTACGAGCGTGACGGCTTCCTCGCGATCGAGGAGCTGATCGGCGAGGACGACGTCGCCCTCTACCGGGCCGAGTTGGAGCGGCTGGTCACCGATCCGGCGATCCGCGCCGACGAGCGCTCGATCGTCGAGCCCGCCACGCAGGAGATCAGGTCCGTCTTCGAGGTGCACCGGATCAGCGAGGTCTTCGCCGCGCTCGTACGCGACGAGCGGGTCGTCGGACGGGCCCGCCAGATCCTCGGCTCGGACGTCTACGTCCACCAGTCGCGGATCAACGTCAAGCCGGGCTTCGGGGCCAGCGGGTTCTACTGGCACTCGGACTTCGAGACCTGGCACGCCGAGGACGGGCTGGCGAACATGCGGACCGTGTCCGTGTCGATCGCGCTGACCGAGAACCACGACACCAACGGCGGCCTCATGATCATGCCGGGGTCGCACAAGACGTTCCTCGGCTGTGCGGGGGCCACCCCGCGGGACAACTACAAGAAGTCGCTCCAGATGCAGGACGCGGGCACCCCGTCCGACGAGGCGCTGACCCGCTTCGCCGGCCGGCACGGCATCAAGCTCTTCACGGGCCGGGCCGGTTCGGCGACCTGGTTCGACTGCAACTGCATGCACGGCTCCGGGGACAACATCACCCCGTTCCCGCGCAGCAACGTCTTCATCGTGTTCAACAGCGTGGAGAACGCGGCGGTGGAGCCGTTCGCGGCGCCGGTCCGCAGGCCCGAGTTCATCGGCGCCCGTGATTTCACGCCCGTGCAGTGACCGCGAGCCTGAAGTGGCCGCACGCGTGAAGTGACCGCACGCGTGACGTGGCCGCGAGCGTGAAGGAGCCCCCGCCGGGGTCAGCCGGACAGGACGTCCAGCAGTCGGTCGACGTCGGCGGGGGTGTTGTACAGGTGGAAGGCCGCGCGCAGGTTGCCCGCCCGGTCGGACACCTCGACCCCGGCCTCGCTCAGCTCCCGCTGCCGTCGGCCGAGGCCGGGCACGGACACGATCGGCGAGCCGGGGGCGGAAATCGGCGTGTGGCCGAGCCCCTGGAGCCCGGCGCGGAAACGGTCGGCGAGGGCGAGGTCATGGGCGCGTACGTTCGCCACGCCCAGCTCCTCGAAGAGCTCCAGCGAGTGCCGGGCGCCCGCGTACGAGAAGAGGCTGGGGCTCTCGTCGAACCGCCGCGCCGAGTGGGCGAGTTCCGCCACCGGGCCGTAGCAGCTGTCCCAGGGCGCCTCACCCGCGACCCAGCCGGCGAACACGGGAGTCAGCCCGCCGAGGTCCTCCGGAACGACCAGGAAGGCCACGCCCCGAGGGCAGACGAGCCACTTGAAGGCGACCGAGGAGACGAAGTCGTACGCGTCGGCCTGGATCGGCAGCCAGCCGGCGGCCTGGGAGACATCGACGTACGTACGCGCCCCGTGCCCGCGCGCGGCCCGGGCGATGCCCGCCAGATCGGCGATCCGCCCGTCCGCGGACTGCGCGGCGCTGACCGCGACGAGCGCGGTGCCCGGACGTACGGACTCGGCGATCCGCTCCAGCGGCACGGCGCGCAGCTTGAGGTCGCCACGGACGTGGAAGGGGTTCACGACGGAGCTGAAGTCGTCCTCCGCGGTGAGGACTTCGGCGCCCGGCGGCAGCGAGGCGGCGATCAGTCCGCTGTAGACGGCGACCGAGGCCCCGGCCGCCACCCGGCCCGCGGGGACCCCGGCCAGCCGGGCGAAGGCGGCGCGGGCGGCCTCCACGTCGT
>LRTP01001189.1 GCA_001550305.1 Streptomyces diastatochromogenes | reverse complement strand
CGGCCTCCACGTCGTCGAACATGTCGGACGGCCGTCCGTCGGCGACGGACGCGACGGCGACGCGCATGGCCTCGACCGTGCGCGCCGGCAGGAGTCCGCAGCTCGCGGTGTTCAGATAGGTGTTCTTCGGGGCGAACTCGGCTCGTACGAGGCTCTCGAAGGTCTCCATGGGACCACTGTGCGGCCCCGAGCACCTCTCGTCCATTACGGAGTTTTGCGTGGTTCCGGTAAGGACTGCTTATACGTCCGCTCCGACCTGCGCTTTCACCACCGTGCCGGACGGGCTTACGGCTGCGGTACGGCGCATCCGTCCGGGCCGCAGGCCTCCGCGTCGGCGGCACCGTCCTGGATCAGCTTCAGCGGCGGGCGTTCGCCCCACGCCTGGGTCAGGGCCTGTGCGAAGACCTCGGCGGGCTGGGCGCCGGAGACGCCGTACTTGCGGTCCAGGACGAAGAACGGCACGCCGTTCGCGCCGAGCTCGGCGGCCTCGCGCTCATCGGCGCGCACCTCGTCGGCGTACGCCTTCGGGTCGGCCAGCACCTCGCGGGACGCGTCGGCGTCGAGCCCGGCGGCGACGGCCAGCTCGACGAGCCGCTCGTCGTCGTTGAAGACGGTCCGCTCCTCGGCGAAGTTCGCCTTGTACAGCAGGCCGATCAGCTCGTCCTGGCGGCCCCGCTCCTTGGCGAAGTGGAGGAGGCGGTGCATGTCGAAGGTGTTGCCGTGGTCGCGGTCCCGGGTGCGGTAGGCCAGGCCCTCGGCGGCGGCCTGCGCGCCCAGGTTCTCCTCGCCGGCCTGCGCCTGTGCCTCGCTCATGCCGTACTTCTTGGTCAGCATCTTGAGCACGGGCTGGATGTCGCCCTTGGCGCGACCGGGGTCCAGCTCGAAGGAGCGGTGCACGACCTCGACCTCGTCGCGGTGCGGGAAGGCGTCCAGCGCCTTCTCGAAGCGGGCCTTGCCCACGTAGCACCAGGGACAGGCGATATCCGACCAGATCTCGACGCGCATGTCTTCGGCTCTCTCCAGGTCGTACGAATACGGGCCCCTCCGGGGGCAGGAGTATGTGAACGTTCAAACGGCCGGTTTCATTCCCCGGTGACGGCGTAGCGCAGGAAGAGGTGGTGATCGCCTTCGGCGGGCGGGTTCTCCGGGTCCGGGACCCAGCCCTGGCGGGCGTAGAAGGCCTGGGCGCGGGCGTTGTCGAGGTGCACGTCGAGGGTGGTGGTGTGCTTGCCGTCGGCCCGCCACTGTTCGAGACAGGCCGAGTGCAGTGCCCGGCCGATGCCCTGGCGCCAACTGTCGGGATCGACGTGGAACTGGAAGAGCTTCACGGTGTCGGCGGGCGCGTCGTCGGCCGTCCGGAAGGAGGCGATGCCCACCAGGTGTCCGTCACGCACCGCGCAGAGGACATGGGCCTCGGGGCGCTCGATGCTGCCCCGCCACGCGGCGACCCAGTCCACGTCGCCGAAGGGCAGGCCGTCCGGGTAGTACGTGGAGCGGGCGCGGAGGTGCAGCTCGGTGATGGCGGCGGCCTCGCTGGGCAGGGCGGTTCTGATGACGAGGGGGCCCGTGGTGCCGGGTGTGCTGATCATGCAGCGGAGGACGTGGTGGAGGGGGGCCACGGTTCCCACCCCGCGGCCGACCCCCCACCCACGGTCAGCTGCCGTCTCTCAGGTCCTTGGGCCAGTTCGGGCGGAACTCGATGCCGTCGTACGTCACCACGCACCCCTCCCCCATCGGCGACTGCGTCATGAAGCCGACGAGCGCGGCGGACGTCTCCTTCTCCTCACCCAGGGTGAAGAGCCGGATGAACGTCCAGCGCTTGCCGTCGCGGGAGGCGTGGAAGGCGAAGGCCCGACCCGTGCGGCTGATCCGCAGCCAGACGGAACTGCCGTCCACGGTGAAGGAGTTGGCGTCGTCGGAGTGCCCCCGGGTGACCACCGTGCAGACGGTGGGCACGTCCGGGGAGTACTCCAGGCAGAGCTTCGCCCAGGCCCGCTCCCCCACATGGACGTAGAGGACCCCCGCGTCGAAGGCCGCGCCGAAGCCGACCGTGACACGGGCGATCAGCTGGAAGTCCCCCTCCGGCGCCCCGAGGAGACGGGGCGCGTCGGAGGCCGGGTCCAGTGCCTCGTCGGTGGGCGGTACGAAACGGTCCTGGCGGGGGCCGGCCCAGCCGGTGAGTATCCCGTCCTCGTGCGACCAGTGCCCGTCAGGCCCGTAGGTACGGAGGGGGAAGGGAAGTTCGGGAAGTTCGACGTCCATTCACCCATACTCTCAGGCCAAGTACCGCGCCCCCGAAGGGGCGCGGGGAACTGCGCGACCAGCCACAACGGCCCCGCAGCCCGCGAACGACCACGACCCCGACGGCGCTACCCGCGGAGCGCTACCGCTCCAGGTGACCGTCGTAGCGTCGCGGCAGCCCCAGCGGGTTGTCGTCCCGCAGCTCCGGCGGCAGCAGCGCCTCCGGCGCGTTCTGGTACGCCACCGGCCGCAGCCAGCGCTCGATCGCCGTACCGCCGACCGACGTCGAGGTCGACGTCGTCGCCGGGTAGGGACCGCCGTGGTGCTGGGCGGGGGCGACGGCGACACCGGTGGGCCAGCCGTTGACCAGGACGCGCCCGGCGAGCGGCGTCAGCTCGGCGAGGATCTCCGCGCCGCGGCCTTCGCCCGCCGCCTCCTCCGTCGACAACTGCACGGTGGCGGTGAGGTTGCCGGGAAGGCGCGAGAGGACCGCGCTGGCCTCGGACTCGTCCTCGTAGCGGGCGACGACCGTGAGCGGGCCGAAGCACTCCTCCAGGAGCAGGTCGTGCTCGCCCTCGGTGACGAGCTTCTGCGCGGGCACGGTCAGGAAGCCGGGGCTCACCGTGTGCTCGCCGCCCGAGCCCGGGGTCACCGGGGTCTCGACGCCGGGGAGCCCGGCGCGCTCGGCGACACCCGCGATGAAGTTGTCGCGCATGCGGTGGTCCAGGAGGACGCCCGCGTCGGTGTCGCTGACGGCGTCGGTCAGGGACTTCACCAGGCGGTCGCCCGCCACGCCCGCGGGCGCCAGGACCAGGCCCGGCTTCACGCAGAACTGGCCGACGCCCAGCGTCATCGAGCCCGCGAGCCCGGCGCCGATCGCCTCGGCGCGCTCGGCCGCCGCGGCCTCGGTGATCACGACGGGGTTGAGGGAGCCCAGCTCGCCGTGGAAGGGGATCGGCACGGGGCGCGCGGCGGCCGCGTCGAACAGGGGACGGCCGC
>LRTP01000119.1 GCA_001550305.1 Streptomyces diastatochromogenes | reverse complement strand
GGCGGGCAGCGCTGCCGGCGAGCGGTCCAGCGGCAGTGGTGCGAGGACCGGCTCCCGGCCGCCGAGTGCGGCGTCGAAGAGTGCCAGCGCCTGTGCCGGGGAGACCGCGCGTACCGCCCCACCGTGCACCCGGCCCGCGCGCGCCGCCATCCCGTCGTCGTCGGCCCAAGGACCCCAGGCCAGGGACAGCGCGGGGAGGCCGAGGGCGGTGCGGTGACGGGCGAGTGCGTCCAGGAAGGAGTTCGCCGCCGCGTAGTTGGCCTGGCCGGGATTGCCCAGCAGTCCGGCGGCCGAGGAGAACAGGACGAACTGCGACAGCGGCAGATCCTTGGTGAGCTCGTGCAGATGCCAGGCCGCGTCGGCCTTCGGCCGCAGTACGGCCGCCAGCCGCTCGGGGGTCATCGCCTCCAGCACGCCGTCGTCCAGGACCCCGGCCGTGTGCACCACGGTGGTGAGATCGGGCCCGAACTCCTTGATGAGGAAGGTCAGTTGATCCCGCTCGGTGATGTCGCAGGCCATCAGGTCCACCCGTGCCCCCGCTTCTTCGAGCTCGGAGCGCAGCGCCTGCGCCCCCGGCGCCCGCTCTCCCCGTCGGCTGACGAGCACGAGATGCCGTACGCCGTGCCGATCGACCAGATGCCGGGCCAGCAGCGCGCCCAGGGAGCCGGTGCCGCCGGTGATCAGGACGGTGCCCCGGCCGAGGGAGCCGTCCACCGCCGCCCCGGGAATGGCCGCGAGCCGAGGGACACTCAGCAAGCCGTCCCTGATGGCCAGTTGGGGTTCGCCCGTGCCGAGGGCGGCAGGCAGCAGCCGTAGCGACTCGGGCCGGCCGTCCACATCCACGAGGGTGAGGCGACCGGGGTACTCGGCCTGCGCGGCCCGCAGCAACCCCCAGACCGTCGCGGCGGGCAGGTCCGGCGCCGCATCGGCGGCGCCGCGCGTGACCACGGCCAGCCGCCCG
>LRTP01001188.1 GCA_001550305.1 Streptomyces diastatochromogenes | reverse complement strand
CGCGGACGGAGCCGGTGAACCCGGCCGCCGCGACCAGCGGGTGCTTGACGAGTTCGACGCCCGCCTCGAAGCCGTGCACGAGGCCGACGACACCGCCCGGGATGTCGTGCCGGGCGGCGGCCCGGCGCAGTACGGCCGCGACCAGCTCGGAGAGCGCCGGGTGGTCGGGGTGGGCCTTGACCACGACCGGGCAGCCGGCCGCCAACGCGCTCGCGGTGTCGCCGCCGGCGACGGAGAAGGCGAAGGGGAAGTTGGAGGCGGAGTAGACGGCGACGACACCCAACGGCACCTTGTAGCGGCGCAGGTCCGGGATCGGCGGGGTCGCCGTGTCGTCGGGGTGGTTGATGACGACGTCGAGGAACGCGCCCTCGTCCACGATGCCGCCGAAGGCCCGCAGCTGGTAGCAGGTGCGGGCGAGTTCGCCGGTGAGCCGGACCGGGCCGAGCGCGGTCTCCGCGTCGGCGGCCTCGACGAGCTGCTCCTTGGCCGCTTCGAGCAGGTCCGCGGCGGTCCTCAGGAACGCCGCGCGCACGGTGCGGTCGACGAGGGCTCCCCGGGCGGCGTGCGCTGCGCGGACGGCCTCGTCGACCTCCTGGGCCGTGGCCTCCACCGCAACCTGCTCGCGCTGCTTCCCGGTACGGGGGTCGACACTCCAGACTGGTGCTGCTGCCACCGCGGGTCCCTCCAGATGTAATGCCGCAGTTCTTGTCTCACCCACCAGCGGTGTTCGATATACTGAACGCTGTCTCTGATGGTGAATATGATGCGGAGACTATTTCCCGTCGAACGAGGGGGTCAAGGGCGATGTCGGCAGGCGAGACAGGCGGCGGAGCGCAGGTCAAGTCCGCGGTACGGACCGTGGAATTGCTCGAATACTTCGCGGGCCGGCCCGGTATGCACTCCCTGGCCGCGGTCCAGGAGGCCGTCGGTTATCCGAAATCCAGCCTCTACATGCTGCTGCGCACCCTCGTGGAGCTCGGCTGGGTCGAGACGGACGCGACGGGCACGCGGTACGGCATCGGCGTACGGGCGCTGCTGGTCGGCACCTCGTACATCGACGGCGACGAGGTGGTCGCCGCGGCCCGCCCGACCCTGGACCGGCTCTCCGACGACACCACGGAGACCATCCACCTGGCGCGTCTGGACGGCACGAACGTCGTGTACCTGGCCACCCGCCAGTCGCAGCACTACCTGCGCCCCTTCACCCGGGTGGGCCGTCGGCTCCCCGCGCACTCGACCTCGCTCGGCAAGGCGCTGCTCGCCACCCACACCGACGAGCAGGTCCGCAAGATGCTGCCCGAGACGCTCCCCGCGCTGACCGAGCACACGATCACCGACCGGGAGAAGCTCATCGAGGAGCTGCACCAGGTCCGGGAACAGGGCTTCGCCGTGGACCGTGAGGAGAACACGCTGGGGCTGCGCTGCTTCGGCGTCGCGATCCCCTACCGGACCCCCGCCCGGGACGCGATCAGCTGCTCGGTCCCGGTGGCCCGGCTCACCCCCGCGCACGAACAGATGGTCAAGGACGCCCTGTTCGACGCCCGCGACCGGCTGACCCTCGCCACCCGGAGGCTCTGACGATGGAGGTCTCGCTCCGACCGGTGCACGACAGTGATCTGCCGGTCTTCTTCCGGCTGATGAACGACCCCGAGTCCCTGCGGATGGCCGCCTTCACCGCCGAGGACCCGACCGACCGGGACGCCTTCGACGCCCACTGGAAGCGCATCCGCGCCTCGTCCGACGTGGTGCCGCGCACGATCCTCGCGGACGGCGACGTCGTGGGCAGCGCCGCGGTGTACGGGGAGCCCGGCGAGCGCGAGGTCACCTACTGGATCGACCGGGCGTACTGGGGCCGGGGCATCGCGACGGCCGCGCTGCGGGACCTGCTGGCCGAGGTGCCCGAACGCCCGCTGCACGCGCGGGCGGCGGCCGACAACGCGGGGTCACGGCGGGTTCTGGAGAAGTGCGGGTTCCGGGTCACCGCGAACGCCCGGGGGTACGCGCACGCGCGCGGCGAGGACACGGACGAGGTCGTGCTCACCCTGGAGGGCTGAGCCGGACTTCAAGGGCTGAGCCGGACTTCATACGAGCCGGACTTCATGAACAGCGCATGAGAAATGAGGGCGGAAGGGAACGATTCGCTCCCTTCCGCTCGTCCTTCTGAGCGGGATGAACAAGACGATCAGGCGTGCCGCCGTCTTCACTCTGCTGCTCGTGCTCTCCCTGCTGGTCAGGGCGACCTGGGTGCAGTTCTACGACGGCAAGGCACTCGCGGACAACAAGAACAACCGACGGAACGCGATCGAGCAGTACGCGAACCCGCTCGGGAACATCATCGTGGCCGGCCGGGCGATCACCGGCTCCGCGCAGACGAAGGGCAGCGACCTCAAGTACAAGCGGACGTACACGGACGGCAGTCTGTACGCGGCGGTCACGGGCTACAGCTCCCAGGTGTTCGGGGCGACCCAGCTGGAGGGCGTCTTCAAGGGCCTGCTCGACGGTACGGACAACCAGCTGAAGAACCCCCTCGACACGATCACCAACAAGCGCTCCAGCCCTGGTGACGTGGTCACGACCATCGACCCGGACGTGCAGAAGGCGGCGTACGCGGCGCTCGGCGCCAAGAAGGGCGCGGCCGTCGCGATCGACCCGACGAACGGCAAGATCCTCGCGGTGGTCTCCACTCCGTCGTACGACCCCACACAGCTCAGCGCCGGTGACTCCGCCGCCTGGACGAAGCTGACGCAGGACGCGGACAAGCCGATGACCAACCGGGCGCTGCGCCAGCCGCTGCCCCCTGGGTCGACGTTCAAGCTGGTGGTCGCGGCGGCGGCGCTGGAGGACGGGCTGTACAAGAACGTGGACACCGGCACGGACAGCCCGAACCCGTACACGCTGCCGAACACGAGGACCGACCTGTCGAACGAGAGCGCCTCCGCGCCCTGCAAGAACGCCTCGATCCGGGTGGCGCTCCAGTACTCGTGCAACAACGTCTTCGCGAAGATGGCCGTCGACCTCGGGCAGGACAAGGTCAAGGCGATGGCGGAGAAGTTCGGCTTCAACGACAGCTCGCAGGACGTGCCGGTGCGGGCGTACCCGAGCGTCTACCCCTCGAACATGGACAAGTCGTCCACGGCGCTGACCGGCATCGGCCAGTACGACGTCACGGCGACCCCGCTGCAGATGGCCATGGTGTCGGCCGCCATCGCCAACGGCGGCAAGCTGGTCTCGCCACACATGGTGTCGCAGACCAGTGACGCGAGCGGCAATGTGGTGAAGAACTACGACGACAGCACCGAAACCAAGGAGATCGTCAGCTCGACGACCGCCGAGCAGCTCCAGTCCGCGATGCAGACGGTCGTCACCCAGGGCACGGGCACGAACGCGAAGATCTCCGGCGCGACCGTGGGCGGCAAGACGGGTACGGCCCAGCACGGCGAGAAGAACAGCAAGACGCCGTTCGCCTGGTTCACGTCGTACGCGAAGTCCGACTCGAACGGCAAGGAGGTCGCCGTGGCGGTCATCGTCGAGCAGTCCGACGCGGCGAGGTCCGAGGTCAGCGGCAACGGCCTGGCGGCGCCGGTGGCCAAGGCCATGATGCGGGCGGCGCTGAAGAACTAACGCACCGCGCACGACGAAGGGCCGCCCCGCACCCCTGGGGGCGGCCCTTCCTTCGTACGGTCACTTCACTCCCGTACGGTCACTTCACGCCGAACAGCTGCCTCACCGGATCGATCGCGAAGTACACCAGGAACAGCGCCGATACGGCCCACAGCAGCCAGTGGACCTCACGGATCTTGCCGAGCACCGCCTTGATCACGACATAGGCGACGAAGCCGGCCCCGATGCCGTTGGTGATCGAGTAGGTGAACGGCATCGCCGCGATGGTCAGGAACGCGGGGATCGCGATCTCGTAGCTGTCCCATTCGATGTGTTTGACCTGCGTCATCATCAGGAAGCCGACCGCGACCAGAGCGGGGGCCGCCGCCTGGAGCGGGACAATGGTGAGCAGCGGGGTCAGGAACAGGGCGAGGGCGAACATGCCGCCGGTGACCAGGTTCGAGAAGCCGGTGCGCGAGCCCTCGCCGACGCCGGCCGCGGACTCGATGTAGGCGGTGTTGGAGGAGGCGGAGGCCGCGCCGCCCGCGACGGCCGCGGCGCCGTCGATGAACAGCACCCGGCCGATGCCGGGCACCTTGCCCTCCTCGTCGAGCAGACCGGCCTCGGCGCTGATACCGACGATCGTGCCCATGGCGTCGAAGAAGTCCGACAGGATCAGGGTGAAGACCAGCAGGACGACGGTCAGGGCACCGGTCTCGCCGAAGCCGCCGAACAGACTGAAGTGTCCGACGAGACCGAAGTCCGGGGTGGCCACCACGTCGGAGGGGATCTTCGGCGTGGTCAGGCCCCAACTCTTGATGTCGGCGGCCGAGTTGATGATCACGGCGACCACGGTCATCGTCACGATGCTGATCAGGATGGCGCCCTTGACCTTGCGTGCCATCAGTCCGATGGTGAGCAGCACGCCGAGACAGAAGACCAGCACGGGCCAACCGGTCAGCGAACCGGTCGCGCCCAACTGCACCGGCACGGTGGTGTTCGCGACGTCCGGGATGCGGCTGACGAAACCGGCGTCCACGAAGCCGATGAAGGCGATGAAGAGTCCGATGCCCACACCGATGGCGTGCTTCAGCGGTTGCGGGATGGCGTTCATGACGGCTTCGCGCAGTCCGGTGAGGACCAGTACGCAGATGATCACGCCTTCGATGACCACCAGGCCCATCGCGTCGGGCCAGCTCATCAGCGGGGCGATCTGGAAGGCGACGACGGCGTTCAGGCCGAGGCCCGCGGCGATCGCGAGGGGCAGATTGCCGCCCACGCCCATGATGACGGTCATCACCGCGGCCACCAGGGCGGTGGCCGTGACGAGTTGGCCGCTGTCGAGCTGGTGGCCGAACTTGTCCTTGGCGCTGCCGAGGATGATCGGGTTCAGGACAAGGATGTAGGCCATGGTGAAGAACGTGGCGAATCCGCCGCGTATCTCCCGGCCGAAGGTGGAGCCCCGTTCGGAGATCCTGAAGAACCGGTCGACGCTGTTCGCCGCCGGTGGCACGGCACTTGGCCGGTCGGCCACCTTCTGGGTTTCGGACATGGCTGATACTCCTTGTGGCCTGCGTGCTGGGTGTGCGGATGCTGGCTGGATTGTTCCCGCGTTGAACCGCTTTCAGGTTTTCGCCGTGTTACGGAATCGAGTTCGGCCCGCCATACGCTGTTCGAAGCCCTGTACGCATCGCTGGTACGCTCACGCATCTCGCCCCACAGGGGCACCATTCCTTCACGGGTGGCGCACGGGGGCCGTATACGCACGCACCCGCACCGGTTGCTCACAAGCCGCAGCAAGGAGAGGTAGCCGTGGGCACTGTCGTCGACGACGCAGCCTCCGTGGAGTTCCACGCCTTCTTCGAGCGGCACCATGCCGAACTCGCCCGCTTCGCCCACCTGTTGACCGGGGAGGCGGACGCCGCCGACGATCTGGCGGCCGACGCGCTGCTCGCGCTGTGGCACCGCTGGGACCGGGTGCGCGCGGCCGACCACCCGGTGGCGTACGCCCGCGGTGTCGTCGCGAACCTGGCCCGCACCCGGATCCGCAGCGCGGTGCGCGAGCGCAGACGGATCACACTGTTCTGGTCGCAGCGCGAGGACAAGACCGAGAACCCCGACATAGCGGGGAAGATCGACGTCCAGGAGGCGCTGCGCCGGCTGCCGTTCCGTAAGCGCGCATGTGTCGTGCTTCGGCACGCTTTCGACCTCTCGGAGAAGGACACGGCGCTCGCCCTCGGTGTTTCCGTGGGTACGGTTAAGTCCCAGACGTCGAAGGGCATGGCCGAACTGAAGCGGCTCCTCGGCACCGAAGAGGCCCCGATGCGGGTGCACGCAGGTGTGCTGCCCACGGGTGGAGCCGGAGGAAGGGACCGATGAGGAAGGCGCGGGACGTGCACGACGAGCTGCGCGCCAGGCTGCACGAGGCGGCCGAGGCGCATGAGCCCGACCGCGCGCGCATCCTGGCCCGGGTCGAGCGCGGGATGTCCGGCGCCTCCGAGCGTCGTC
>LRTP01001187.1 GCA_001550305.1 Streptomyces diastatochromogenes | reverse complement strand
GTCGGCGACGGTGGACAGGACGGCGGCGTGCGCGGCCGTCACGATCCGGTGCCGGGGGTGGCGGGGGGTCAGCGCGCGCGTGGAGTGGTACGCGGAGGCGAGCGTCGCCTGCCGCACCCCGAGCCCGGCGATCCGCTCGGCCGCCCCCGGATCCCCGACGACGTCCCACGGATAGACGAAAGCGGACGCTTTCACTCGCCCTCCCCCAGCCGTCCTTCTCCCCCAGGTCCCTCAAGCGCTCCGTCAGGCCCCTCGAGCGGTTCCAGCAGCGCGTACCCCCGCTCGATCAGCTGCGCGAGCTGCTTCACATGGTCCTCGGTCGGCTCGTGCAGCGGCGGCCGTACCTCACCCACGTCCAGCCCCCGCAGCCGCACCCCCGCCTTGACCAGGGAGACCGCGTATCCGCGGCCCTGGGCCCGCAGGTCGACGAAGGGGCGGTAGAAGCCGTCCAGCAGCCGGTTCGCCGTCTCGTCGTCGCCCGCGTTGAGCGCCGCGTGGAACGCCAGGGCGATCTCGGGTGCGAAGCAGAAGACAGCCGACGAGTACAGCGTGATGCCGATGCCCCGGTACGCGAGCCCCGTCAGCTCGGCGGTCGGCAGCCCGTTGAAGTACAGGAAGTCACCGGGGACCTCGCTGCGCACGGCGCTCACGATCCGCTGCATCAGGTCGAGGTCGCCCACCCCGTCCTTGAAGCCGATGATCCCTTCGGTGCGGGCGAGTTCGACCACGGTCTCGGGCGTGAACACGGCGTTGTCGCGCTGGTAGACCACGATGTCCAGCGAGGTCGCGGCGGCGAGTTCCCGGTAGTGCCGCAGGAGCCCCTCCTGCCCCGCCACCACCAGATACGGCGGCATCGCGAGCAGCCCGTCGGCCCCCGCCTCCTCGGCGAGGCGGGCGAACCGTACGGCGAGTGCGGTCCCGTACCCGGCGCCGGCGACGACCGGAACCCGCCCGGCCGCCTCCTCCACCGCCGCCCGCACGCAGTCCTGGAACTCCTCGGGCGTGAGCGCGTGGAACTCCCCGGTGCCGCAGCAGGCGAAGACGGCGGCGGCACCCGCCTCGACGCCGCGCCGCACGTGCGCGCGGTAGGTGTCGAGATCGAGGGCACCGTCGGGGCCGTACGCCGTGACGGGGAAGAACAGCGGCCCGCTGGGGACGCTGAGCCGAGCGGCAAGGGGGGCTGACGTCACGGACTCTCCCTGGGGCAGGTGCTCACGCACACAACAGCGAGTGCATGTTTCTGATCCATGTCCATATTTCTGAACGCCACCACGCTAAAGCGCGACCTTGGGGCCGGTCAAGCGCGCAAACCCGCGACACAGCAGCGGATTCGCCACCTCCGCGCGACACTTGACGCAGCAGGTCGGGGCTCCTTAGCGTGTCCATGGATGTGAATGCCGTACACGAATACGGCCACTCACTGTGGCCGTGAGGAGAAGCCCGCATGCCCGCTCCCCGCACCGTTCTGCTCACCGGCGCCGCCGGCGGACTCGGCACCCTGATGCGGGGGCTGCTGCCGGACTACGGCTACGAGCTGCGCCTCCTCGACCTGATGCCCGTCGAGGGCGAGCCGGACGCGCTCACCGCGGACCTCGTGGACAAGGCCGCCCTGCGCGAGGCCGTGCGGGGCGTCGACGCGATCATCCACCTCGCGGGCATCTCCCTGGAAGCCTCCTTCGACAAGATCCTCAAGGCGAACATCGAGGGGACGTACAACCTGTACGAGGCGGCGCGCGAAGAGGGCGTACGACGCATCGTCTTCGCCTCCTCCAACCACGCCGTCGGCTTCACCCCGCGCCCCCGGGGCGAGGCCCCCTTCGACGCCAGCGCTCTGATCCCCATCGACACCCCGCACCGCCCGGACACCTTCTACGGGCTCTCCAAGTCCTTCGGCGAGGACCTGGCGCAGTTCTACTGGGACAAGCACGGCCTGGAGACGGTCTCGGTCCGCATCGGCTCCTGCTTCGCGGAGCCGACCAGCGTGCGCATGCTCTCCGTCTGGATGAGCCCCGAGGACGGCGCCCGCCTCTTCCACGCGGCGCTGACCGCCGAGGACGTACGACACACGGTCGTCTACGGCTCCTCCGCCAACACCCGGCTGTGGTGGGACCTCTCAACGGCCCGGGCGCTGGGCTACGAGCCGCGCGACGACTCCGAGCCGTACGCCGAGAAGCTCATCGCCGAACAGGGCGAGCTCGACCCGGCCAACCCGGACCACGCCCACCTGGGCGGCCACTTCACGACACATCCGCCGATCTGGCCGTACTGACGACCGGACCACCGGACGGCCGTACTGGTGACCAGACGGCCCTACCGACGACCGGACGGCCGTACCGACGACCGGACGGCTGCCGTGGCGACGACCGGGCGGCCGGAAGACGACCGTGCGGCGAGGGCGCGAGAGGGCGGGCGGGCACCGAACGGGCCCG
>LRTP01001186.1 GCA_001550305.1 Streptomyces diastatochromogenes | reverse complement strand
CACCGAACGGGCCCGCCCGCCGCCGTGTTCGGGCACCAACCCTGCCCGATCCCACCCCGCCCACCGCTGCGCCCCAGGTCCGGCACGGGCGCCCGCCCCGCCAAACGGTCACAGCCGGGCACCATCGGTCACGCAACAGGCCTGGTCAGTGCCGCGCACCCGCTGTAGAACTTCCCCCAAGGCCCACACCGGGCCCGAACGGGCAGTACGCACGGGACGCAGGGAGCAGGTGTCGGCCATGACCGCGGAAGAACGTCAGCGGGAGATCGTCAGGGCCGCCCGCCGTACCGGCGCGGTCGACGTCACCGCGCTCGCCGCCGAACTGGGCGTCGCCAAGGAGACCGTACGACGCGACCTGCGCGCCCTGGAGGACCACGGCCTGGTCCGCCGCACCCACGGCGGCGCCTACCCCGTGGAGAGCGCCGGGTTCGAGACGACGCTCGCCTTCCGCGCCACCAGCCATGTGCCCGAGAAGCGCCGGATCGCGAGCGCCGCGGCCGAGCTGCTCGGGGACGCCGAGACCGTGTTCATCGACGAGGGGTTCACCCCGCAGCTCATCGCCGAGGCACTCCCCAAGGACCGGCCACTGACCGTGGTCACCGCCTCCCTGGCCACGGCGGGCGCGCTCGCCGAGGCCGACCACACCAGCGTCCTGCTGCTCGGCGGCCGGGTCCGCCCCGGCACACTCGCGACCGTGGACCACTGGACGACGAAGATGCTCGCCGGCTTCGTCATCGACCTGGCGTACATCGGCGCCAACGGCATCTCCCGCGAACACGGCCTCACCACCCCCGACCCGGCGGTCAGCGAGGTCAAGGCCCAGGCGATCAGGGCCTCCCGGCGCACGGTCTTCGCGGGCGTGCACACCAAGTTCGGGGCGGTCAGCTTCTGCCGCTTCGCGGAGATCACCGCCCTGGAAGCGATCGTCACGAGCACGCTGCTTCCGACGTCGGAGGCACACCGGTACTCCTTGCAAGGCCCCCAGGTCATCCGAGTCTGAAAACCCAACTCACCCACTACAAGGGCACAGCCACACCCAAGAAAGCCCTTTATCTCCCTATACGTCCAGGAGCGATCCATGCGAACCCAGAGCCGACGGAGGCCGCGCGCACTCGCCGCGGTCGCCGCAGGGACGCTGCTCGCCCCGCTGCTCTCCGGCTGTTGGGTCGGAGCGGGCGGGTCGGGGTCGGGCGGCGACTCCATCAACGTCCTGATGGTCAACAACCCCCAGATGGTGGAGCTGCAGAAGCTCACCAAGGCGCACTTCACCAAGGAGACCGGCATCAAGGTGAACTTCACCGTGCTGCCGGAGAACGACGTCCGCGACAAGATCAGCCAGGACTTCGCCAACCAGGCCGGCCAGTACGACGTCGCCACGCTCTCCAACTACGAGATACCGATCTACGCCCGCAACGGCTGGCTGCACGACATGGACTCCTACGTACGCCAGGACAGCGGCTACGACGAGCAGGACATCCTCGCCCCCATGCGGCAGTCCCTGACGGCCGCCGACGGCAAGCTCTACGGGCAGCCGTTCTACGGCGAGTCGTCCTTCCTGATGTACCGCAAGGACGTCTTCGCCCAGAAGGGCCTGACGATGCCCGACCACCCCACCTGGGAGCAGGTGGGACAGCTGGCCGCCGAGGCCGACGGCGCCCAGTCCGGCATGAAGGGCATCTGTCTGCGCGGCCTGCCCGGCTGGGGCGAGCTCATGGCGCCCCTCACCACCGTCGTGAACACCTTCGGCGGCACCTGGTTCGACAAGGACTGGAAGGCCCGTCTCGACTCCCCCGAGTTCGAGAAGGCCACGAAGTTCTACGTGGACCTCGTACGGGGGCACGGCGAGTCCGGCGCCGCCCAGTCCGGCTTCGCCGAGTGCCTCAACAACATGACCCAGGGCAAGACCGCCATGTGGTACGACGCCACCTCCGCGGCCGGCTCCCTGGAGGCGTCCGACTCCCCGGTCAAGGGCAAGATCGGCTACGTACCCGCACCCGTCGAGAAGACCAAGTCCTCCGGCTGGCTCTACACCTGGGCCTGGGGCCTGCAGAAGGCCTCCCACAACTCCGACAAGGCCTGGAAGTTCATCTCCTGGGCCTCCAGCAAGCAGTACGAACAGCTGGTCGGGGACACGATCGGCTGGTCCAACGTGCCGGCCGGCAAGCGCGCCTCCACCTACACGAACGCCGCGTACACCAAGGAGGCCGCCGCCTTCCAGGAGATGACCCGCGAGGCCATCGAGGGCGCCCGGCCGCGTGACCCGGGCGTGCAGCCGCGCCCCGCGCCCGGCATCCAGTTCGTCGGCATCCCCGAGTTCACCGACCTCGGCACCAAGGTCTCGCAGGAGATCAGCGCGGCCATCGCCGGACGCCAGTCCGTCGACTCGGCCCTGAAGAAGTCCCAGAAACTCGCCGAGAAGATCTCCAAGGAGTACGAGGGACGATGACCGCCACGACAACGGCCCCCGTGGCCGCCACTCCCGTACGCACCCTGGGAAAGCCGTCCAACCGGCTGCGCGCCTGGGCCACCCGCGCCCCGCTGCTCCCCGCCCTGATCTTCATGGTCGCCGTGACCCAGCTTCCCTTCGTGGCCACGCTGGTGATCTCCTTCTTCGACTGGAACGCGCTCTACCCCAAGGCCCGCCACTTCACCGGCCTCTCCAACTACTCGGACGTCCTGACCGACCCCGACCTGCGCCACTCCGTCTGGACGACGATCCTCCTGACGGCGGCCGTGGTCGTCGCCAGCCTGGTCATCGGCCTGGGTCTGGCCCTGCTCCTGGACCGCAAGTTCCGCGGCCGGGGCATCGTCAGAACGCTCCTCATCGCCCCCTTCCTGGTGGTCCCGGTGGCCGCGGCCCTGCTCTGGAAGCACGTGCTCTACAACCCGGAGTACGGCCTGCTCAACGGACTGCTGCACTACGTCGGCGGCCCCCAGCCGGACTGGATCTCGGGCACCCCGCTGCTGGCCGTCGAGGCCTCGCTGGTCTGGCAGTGGACGCCGTTCATGATGCTGATCCTCCTGGCCGGCCTGCAGAGCCGCGACCACCAGCAGATCGAGGCCGCCCGGGTGGACGGCGCGAGCGACTGGCAGGTCTTCCGCTATCTCACCCTCCCCCACCTGCGCCGCTACCTGGAGCTCGGCGCCCTGCTGGGCTCGATCTACATCGTCCAGAACTTCGACGCGGTCTTCACCCTCACGTCCGGCGGCCTGGGGACGGCGAACCTCCCCTACACCGTCTACCAGAGCTTCTACCAGGCCCACGAGAACGGCCTCGCCTCCGCCGCGGGCGTCCTGGTCGTCATCGGTTCGATCATCATCGCGACGTTCGCCCTGCGCGTGGTCTCGTCCCTGTTCCGCGAGGAGGTGTCCCGCGCATGAGCGCCACCACGATCCGCGTACGACCCCGGCGTGCCCGGGGAACGGGCCTGGGCCTGCTGGCCTGGCTGCTCGGTGTGCTGTTCTTCCTGCCCATCGCGTGGATGGCCCTGACGTCGTTCCACTCGGAGTCGGACGCGGCGACCAACCCGCCGTCCTTCGGCGCCGCCCTCACCCTCGACGGCTACCGCGACTTCTTCGGCACAGGCGGCGGCGCGAGCCCCTGGCCGGCGCTGCTCAACTCGACGGTGGCCTCGGTGGTCTCCACCCTCTGCGTCCTCCTGCTGGCCTTCCCGGCGGCGTACGCACTCTCCATCCGCCCGGTGAAGAAGTGGACGGACGTCCTGTTCTTCTTCCTGTCGACGAAGATGCTGCCGGTGGTCGCGGGCCTCCTCCCGATCTACCTCTTCGCGAAGAACACCGGAATGCTGGACAACATCTGGCTCCTGGTCATCCTCTACACCTCCATGAACCTGCCGATCGCGGTGTGGATGATGCAGTCGTTCCTCGCCGAGGTACCGGTGGCGGTGATCGAGGCGGCCCAGATCGACGGCGCGAGACTGCCGACGATCCTGGCCCGGGTCGTAGCCCCCATCGCCCTCCCCGGCATCGCGGCCACGGCCCTGATCTGCTTCATCTTCAGCTGGAACGAACTGCTGTTCGCCCGCGTGCTGACCGGCGTGGTCGCCGAGACGGCCCCCGTCTTCCTGACCGGCTTCATCACCAGCCAGGGCCTGTTCCTGGCCAAGGTGTGCGCCGCGTCGCTCGTCATCTCCCTGCCGGTGCTCGCCGCGGGGTTCGCCGCCCAGGACAAACTGGTCCAGGGCCTGTCCTTGGGAGCCGTCAAATGAAGGCCGCCGTCATCGAGTCCGTGGGCCGCGCCGTCGTCACCGAGGTCCCGGACCCGACGCCGAGCCCCCGCGAGGTCGTCGTCGAGGTCGCCGCCTGCGGCCTGTGCGGCACGGACCTGCACATCCTCCAGGGCGAGTTCGCGCCGAAGCTGCCGATCGTGCCCGGGCACGAGTTCGCCGGCGAGGTGGTCGGGGTCGGCGCCCAGGTCACGGAGATCTCGATCGGCGACCGCGTGGCGGTGGACCCCTCCCTCTACTGCCACGAGTGCCGCTACTGCCGTGCGGGCCACAACAACCTCTGCGAACGCTGGGCCGCGATCGGCGTCACCACGGCGGGCGGGGCCGCGCAGTACGCGGTGGCCCCGGTGGCGAACTGTGTGAAGCTGCCCGAGCACGTACGCACCCAGGACGCGGCCTTGGTGGAGCCGCTGTCGTGCGCGGTACGCGGCTACGACGTCCTGCGGTCCCGCCTGGGAGCCCATGTCCTGATCTACGGCTCCGGGACGATGGGCCTGATGATGCTGGAGCTGGCCAAGCGGACCGGCGCGGCGAGCGTGGACGTGGTGGACCTGAACGCGGCCCGACTGGAGACGGCACGCACGCTCGGTGTCTCGGGGTCGGCGGCGAACGCGGACGAGCTGGACCGGCCGCAGGGCTGGGACGTCGTCGTCGACGCGACCGGCAACGCGGCGGCCATCCAGGACGGCCTGGACCGGGTGGCCAAGGCGGGCACGTTCCTCCAGTTCGGGGTCGCCGACTACGCCACCCGCGTGACGATCGACCCGTACCGCATCTACAACCAGGAGATCACCATCACCGGTTCGATGGCGGTGCTGCACAGCTTCGAGCGGGCGGCGGAGCTGTTCGCGAACGGCGTGCTCGCCCCGGAGATCTTCATCAGCGACCGGATCGAGCTGGAGCGGTATCCGCAGGCGCTGGAGCAGTTCGCGGCCGGGGTGGGCAGGAAGATCGTGGTGGTTCCGTAGTCCGCGGGAGGGGTTGCGAGCCGGGGATTTCACGGCTGGGCCAATTGGCCGCTTGGTAAGGGAACGGCAAAATGGTCTCGCTCGTTCACGAGGCATGACAGCTATGACCCCCGGCTCGAACATCCCTCTCTCCGCCGCGCGCGTGACGGTGGACGTCGCCGCCCCCGTGCGGCTCGACGTATCGGGCCTGCTGCTCACCGCCGACGGCAAGGTGCGCTCCGACGACGACTTCATCTTCTACAACCAGCCGACGGGACCGGGCGTGACCTACCGCTCGGGCGGCGGTGCGGCCCCCGACGCGATCACCGTCGACACCGGCGCCGTCCCGCCGGGCATCGAGAAGATCGTGGTCACCGCGAGCCCGGACGCCGCGGGCCAGACCTTCCAGGGCATCGAACCGACGGCCACGATCCGCAACGCGGACGACAACAGCGTCCTGGGCTCGTTCACGCCCCCGCAGCTCGGCACCGAGACGGCACTGGTGGTCGTGGAGATCTATCTCCGCAACGGCGCCTGGAAGGCCCGCGCGGTCGGCCAGGGGTACGCGAACGGCCTCGCGGGCATCGCCACCGACTTCGGCGTCTCGGTGGAGGAACCGGCCCCGGCGCCGGTGGCCCCGCCGGTGCAGGCGCCGTCCCCCGTCGC
>LRTP01001185.1 GCA_001550305.1 Streptomyces diastatochromogenes | reverse complement strand
CCCGGTGGCACCCCCGGCACCCGCCGCGCCCCCGGCCCCGCCCGCCGCACCGCCGATCGGCGCCGGGAAGATCAACCTCGACAAGGGCCGCGTCAGCCTCCAGAAGAACCAGACGGTCTCCCTGGTCAAGGGCGGCCGCCCGCTGCTCTCCCAGGTCAAGATGGGCCTCGGCTGGGAGCCGGCGTACCGCGGCAAGGACATCGACCTGGACGCCTCGGTCATCGCGTACGGCCCGCAGCGCAACCACATCGACAGCTGCTACTTCGGCAAGCTGTCCATCATCAACGGCGCGATCAAGCACTCCGGCGACAACCTCACGGGCGAGGGCGGCGGTGACGACGAGGTGATCGTGGTCGACCTCGGCCGCCTCCCCCAGGACGTCACCGGCCTGGTCTTCACGGTCAACTCCTTCTCCGGCCAGAAGTTCACCGAGGTCGCCAAGGCGTACTGCCGCCTGCTGGACGCCGCCACCGGCGAGGAACTGGTCCGCTTCGACCTGACCAACGCCGAGGCCCAGACCGGCGTGATGATGGCCAAGATGATCAAGCAGTTCTCCGGCGAGTGGGAAATGACGGCGATGGGCGACTTCGTGAAGTCCCGCACGGTCCGCGGCATGGTGAAGCCCGCGGCCCAGTCCCTCTGACCCGCGGCCGCCCGCCCTCCGAAGGGGCCGTGGCGGTACGTCGCAAGCCCGTCGCTCACGTCCGGATCGAGCAGCGGCTCCCTTGCCCGGCCCACGTCCGATCCAGCGGCGACGGGCTCGACGTACCGGCACGGCCCCGACCCACCACAGCCGGACGGCGCACCACCGGACAACACACCGCCGGACAGCACCCCGCCGCTACGGCCGCAGCCCCTCCGTCAGCAGGGACAGATACCGGCGGATCTGCTTGCCCTGACCGTTCGCCAACTCCGAGGCCGTGGCAACCCCGTGGGCCAGCCGCAGCACCTCGATCGGCTCGATGTCCTGACGGAGGGTCCCCTCCCGCTGCGCCGCCTCGACCAGCCGCTGCGCCGCCCCCTTCATGGACGTGCCGCAGGCCGTGAGCGCGGCCCTGCTGCCGTCCGTGACGGCCGAGCCCAGCAGGGCCTTCATTCCGCGTACCTGGATCGTGCCGACGCACAGCTCGTAGAGCCACTCCGCCAGCGCCTCGCCCGGGGGCAGCTCCTTCGCGATCTCGTCGGCCCGCGCCCCGAGCGCCTCGATCCGGTCGACGTACGCCGCCTCCAGCAGCGCCTGCCGCGTCGGGAAGTGCCGGTACAGCGTGCCGGACCCGACGCCCGCCCGCTTGGCGATGTCGTCGAGCGACGCGCCTTCCCCGTGCTCGGCGAACGCCTCGGCCGCCACCTTCAGCAACCGCTCGTAGTTGCGCCGAGCGTCCGCGCGCATGGGCTTGACCTGCGTCATTCAGATACTCCTTGCGAACCGGGGACCCCCTCCGTATCTTAGCGAGGGTTAAACGGAGACAGTCCCCGCTTATCTCGCGGGCAGTCCGTGCTGCCCGTGTGCACCTTCGTCCGGGGACGCCAGACCGGGAGAACACCGTGTCCACCTCGTCTACCCCGTCCGCACCACCCACCACCACCGACGCTCTCTCCGCACCACCCCAACCCGCCAGGCTCGGCGCCGTCCTGTTCGTCATCGTCACCGCCTACCTGATGGTCGGCGTGGACTCCACGGTCGTCAATGTCGCACTGCCCGACATCCAGAAGGACCTGCACTTCAGCCCGACCGGCCTGTCCTGGGTGCTCAACGCCTACACCCTCACCTTCGGCGGCCTGCTCCTGCTCGGCGGCCGGGTCGGCGACATCGCGGGCCGCCGCCGCACCCTGACCATCGGCGTCCTGCTCTTCGCCGGATCCTCCCTGCTCGGCGGCCTCGCCACCGAAAGCGCCTGGCTCCTCACCGCGCGCGCCCTCCAGGGCGTCGGCGCCGCCCTCACCGCGCCCAGCACCCTCGCGCTGATCACCACGAACTTCCCCGACGGCCCGCGCCGCCACCACGCCCTGGGCATCTACGCGTCGATGGCGGGCATCGGCGCCTCCATCGGCCTGGTCCTCGGCGGCATGCTCACCTCCTGGGCGTCCTGGCGCTGGGCCCTGCTGATCAACGTACCGATCGGCATCGCGGTCGCCGTCGCCCTGCCCCGCTTCGTCACCGAGACCCCGCGCCACGCGGGCCGCTTCGACGCGGCGGGGGCACTCGCCGGCACGGCCGGGATGACCTCGCTGGTGTACGCGTTCATCCGGGTCTCGGAGGAGGGCTGGTCCGACACCCAGGCGCTGATGGGCTTCAGTTCGGCGGCGGCGCTGCTGGTGGGCTTCACGTTGATCGAGTCCCGCGCGGACCAGCCGATCATGCCGCTGCACCTGTTCGCGAGCCGCAACCGCGCGGGCGGCTACGCGGGCGTACTGCTGCTGCCCGCGGGCATGTTCGGCGCGTTCTACTTCCTCACCCTGATCTGCCAGCAGGTCCTGGGGTACAGCCCGCTCCGCGCGGGATTCGCCTTCCTGCCCATGACCCTGGCGATGTTCACGGTCGTACGCTTCGTGCCCCGGCTGCTCGCGCGGCTCGGCGCCAAGCCGGTGCTGCTGACCGGCATGGCCCTGCTCGTCGTCGCGGCCGCGTGGCTGTGGCGGCTGCGACCCGACGACGGCTACCTCACCGGCCTGTTCGGCCCGCTGGTACTGATGGGCGTGGGCGTGGGCCTGAGTTTCATGCCGCTCAACGCGACGATCCTCGCGGGCATCGAGCCACGGGAGGCGGGCGCCGCCTCCGGCCTGCTGCAGACCCTGCAGTGGCTCGGCGGCACCCTCGGCCTCTCCATCCTGGTCACGGTCTTCGGCACGGCGGCCCGGCACGCGCACGGCTCCCCGTCCGACATCCTCACCGAGGGTGCGGCCCGCGCGTTCGGCATCGGCTCGCTCATCGCGCTGACCGCCCTGCTCGTGTCGGCGTTCGTGATCACAGGCACCAGGCCGAAACACACCGCCTGAGGAAATCCACCGCCCAAAGGAACCGACCGCTGAAGAAACCCGGCACCTAGAACAACGCGCTGTACGCGTTCAACGCCGGCTGTCCGCCCAGGTGGGCGTAGAGCACGGTGGACTCCCGCCCGATCTCCCCCCGCGCCACCAGATCCACCATCCCGGCCATCGACTTGCCCTCGTAGACGGGGTCGGTGACCATCCCCTCGGTGCGCGCCGCGAGCCGCATCGCCTCCAGCGTGGCCTCGTCCGGAATCCCGTACGTGCCCGCGTGGTACCGCTCGTCCAGCTCGACGTCCGCCACCGTCAACTCCCTCCGTACGCCGATGAGCTGCCCGGTGCCGTGTGCGATCCGCGCGATCTGCTCACGGGTGCGGGCGGGCGCCGCCGACGCGTCGATCCCGAGGACGCGCCGCGGTCGCCCGCCCGCCTCCTCCAGGGCGGCGAACCCGGCGACCATGCCCGCCTGGGTCGACCCGGTCACCGAACAGACCACGACGGTGTCGAAGAAGACGCCCAACTCCGACTCCTGCTCGGCCACTTCACGGGCCCACCCGGCGAACCCGAGACCGCCCAGCGGATGGTCCGACGCCCCGGCCGGAATGGCGTACGGCTTGCCGCCGCCCTCCTCGACCTCCCGCAGCGCCTGCTCCCAGCTCTCCTTGAAACCGATCCCGAACCCGGCCCGCACGAGCCGTACGTCGGCCCCGGCGAGGCGGCTGATGAGGATGTTGCCGACCTTGTCGTACACGGAGTCGGGCCACTCCACCCAACTCTCCTGCACGAGCACGCACTTGAGCCCCGCGTAGGCGGCGACGGCGGCGACCTGGCGGGTGTGGTTGGACTGCACGCCACCGATCGAGACGAGGGTGTCGCAGCCCTGGGCGAGCGCGTCGGCGACGAGGTACTCCAGCTTGCGGGTCTTGTTCCCGCCGTAGGCGACACCGGAGTTGCAGTCCTCCCGCTTGGCCCACAGGGAGGCCCCACCGAGGTGCTTCGTCAGGCGCTCCAGCGGATGCATGGGCGAGGGCCCGAAGAGCAGGGGGTAACGCTCGTAAGAGGAAAGGGACATGGGTCCTCCCGCATCAGGGTTCGACATCGGCCAGGTCTTCGAGCGCGCCCCAGATCTCCGCGGTGACGCGGACGGCGGCGGCCACGTCCCGTTCGGCGCAGGCGTCGATCAGCTCGTCGTGCAGGCCCGCCGAACGGCAGTTGCCGCCCTCACCGAAGCGGCGCCGTTCCAGACGGCGGATCAGCGGGGTGTAGCGGGCGACGGTGGCGGCGGCGGCACGATTGCCGCTCACCCGTACCAGTACGTCGTGCAACGCGTCGTCGGCCGTCAGAGCGGCGTCCACGTCACCGGCGCGCACAGCGTCCGCGAAGCGCACGTTGGCCTCGCGCATCACCTCGATGTGCGGCGCTTCGAGCCGGGGCACCGCCGTGCGCGCGGCCAACTCGTGCATGGCGCCGACCACGGCCGCCGCGTCCCGTACATCAGCGGCCACCAGGGGGGTCACCCGCGTGTAGCTCTGCGGCTTGGACTCCAGCAGCCCCTCGTCGACCAGCCGGGAGAAGGCCTCGCGCACCGGCGCCCGCGACAGCCCGAGCAGCTCGGCGAGCCCGGCGTCGCGCACCACCGCGCCCGGTGCGAGCTCACCGGCCACGATGGCGTCCCGTATCGCTTCGTACGCGCGGTCCCTCAGCAGGGTCCGGCGCACGGGTCGTATCGCCTCCATGAACTGAAATGTTAGATATCAGTTCCCGTTCCGCACAAGAGTGCGGCCCGTACCGAAGTACGGGCCGCACTCACGCGCGATCGGCTATCCCGCCCACGGCCAGTCGGCGTCGCGCGCCGACTCCAGCAGGGGAACCATCCGGAAAGCCGCGTCCGAGAGGCCCCCGAAGGTGTGCCGGTAGGCCTTCCCGGAGGGGCCGTGGCCCGCCCGGTAGCCGGCCAGGTTCCAGGTGTAGACCGGGACGTGCGCCGGGACCTGCTCGGTCGGGTCGCCGTAGTGGCTGTAGGAAGCCTGCTCGTCGGTGACGATGAGCACCCGGTCGTGCTTCCTGTAGTGCGCGCGCATCGCCTCGCTCGTGTTGGTGCCGCCGAGGTCGCCGAAACGCTCCAGCACCTTCAGCACCGACTCGCCCTTCGTGAACTTCACCCGGTTGCTGCTCGTGCCGAACTCGACGAGATCCGCGTCCGCCGCCCGCAGCGCGAGCGCCGTGCCGAAGATCGCCGCCGCGTCGGCCCGGTTGAGCTCCGAGCGCTCCGACAGCCGCGAGTAGAACATCGAGCCGGACCGGTCGACGAGCACGAGCGTGCGACCGGGCAGCGCGGGCACGTTCGCCAGCGAGTGGCCGAGCGCCTGCTCCAGCGGGTACGACCAGCGCAGCGAGGGCGCGTGCTGGTACGCGGCGAGGTAGCGGAAGGGGAACTGCCGCGAGCGCGCCACCTCCGCCGGGTCGCTGATCCTGGCGGCGACCTGAGCCGCCACCTCGTCGCTCACTCCCGCCTCGTCGAAGTTCCGCAGGTTGCGTACGAGTGCCATCGCGCCCATGGACGGGATGACGGCCTCCCAGGCCGCCTTGTCCATCGGGCCCTGGAGCCAGCCGGCCAGCGCCTCCCAGGTCATCCCCGCCTCCGCGAGGCGCCGCGCACCGTGCGCGCCGGTCACGACCTTGCGCCGCTTGGCGGGCCGCAGCGCCATCAGGTCGCGGTGGGCCACCACGACGGGCAGCGACTTGGGCACCACGGCCGTGTCCGGGTGGTGCCGCCGGTCGAGGGCGTACTGGAACAGGTCGCCCTGCCACGGCTTCGCCGGATCGGGCGCCGCGTGCACCAGGTTGAGGATGTCGCCGAAGCGGTAGCCCTTGGCCGCCGTGTCGTACTTCAGCAGCGACTTCTCGCCGTAGAGCCGACGTACGGCGTCGGCGATGCCCCGCTTGACGGGCTTGGGCACGTTACGGCCGTACCGGGAGGTCCAGTAGGCGAGCAGCTCCCCGGGCTCGTCCGGGCGGCGCAGCACGGAGGCGATGACCTCGCGGTTGGCCGGGCCGTCGGTGGCACCCGCGTCGAGGCGCGCCTTCACGTACTCGGCGGCGCCCATGAGCGAGGCCGTCCGCAGGTTGCCCTCGCCGCGCAGCCAGCCCAGCAGGGCGGCCGTCCACGAGGGGTCGGCGACCGCGAGCTCGCGCACGAGCGCGGCGAACCGGTCGTCACGGGCCTCGCCGGTCTCGTAGAAGGTGTTCTGCGAGACGAAGTTGGCGATGGCCAGCAGGAAGAGCTCGGAGCGCGCGTCGCGCTCCTGGCCGCGGCCACCCTGGTGGGTGCGCAGCACGCGGCCGGTGGATGTCACGCGAGAGGTCGGCTGTGCCTTCGCCGCACGGGTGTTGAAGCGTGCCATGGTGAATTCCCCCGAATTCATGAGTATGTCGGAGGGAGGCACAGCAAATGGAGGGTGTCCGAGATCAGGAGTCGGCGACGGTTCCTATTCACCCGGCGCGTCTACCAGTTCCGCCACATCGACCCGGAGTCGATGACGGGATTCGAACCCGCAACATACCGTGTCCCGAAGTATCCGCTGCCTGCGCACCGGGCACCCACCATGAGCTGCGCCTCCCGAGATCAAGTCGGCGGCGGCGTGGATTCTTTGAGAGAGAAGTAGCCGCAGCCCGCGCACCGGGAGGTGCATGAAGTTGTGGTGTCCAGAGTTCAAGGCCGGCGGAACCGACGTAGGTGCTCTAACCCCTGAGCTACACCGGCGCGTTGTACCGGTGGCGGGACTCGAACCCGCGGCCGCCCCATTATCAGTGGAAGTAGGTCCTGCCTTCGCACCTGGACATGCACCACTTTAGGAGGGCGGCCGCGGTTCGAGCCATTGAATTAACTACCCGCGCTTCTGGCGCTTCCAGGGCCCGGTGATGGCGAGCATGATGCCGGGCTCCTGGATGTTGGCGAAGAGGGTCCGGCCGTCGGGCGAGAAGGTGACGCCGGTGAACTCGCTGTAGGCCGGCTCGGCTTCGGTCCCGAGGTTCAGTTCGTTGCGGGCGATCGGGTACGTACGGCCGCTCTCGGTGGCGCCGAAGAGGTGCTGGACGCCCTCGCCGTCCTCGGCGATGACGAGGCCGCCGTAGGGGGAGACGGTGATGTTGTCGGGGCCGTCGAAGGCGCCGTCCTTGGACGGGTCGGGGTTCACGCCGAGCAGGACCTTGAGGGTCAGGGTGCGGCGCTTGGGGTCGTAGAACCAGACGGCTCCGTCGTGCTGGACGGGGCTCTCCTCGCGGGCGTACGAGGAGACGATGTACGTGCCGCCGTCGCCCCACCACATGCCTTCGAGCTTGCGGGCGCGGGTGACCTGGCCGTCGGTGAACTGCTTGCGGACGGAGACGGTCTTCGCGTCACGGTCCGGGACGTCGACCCAGTCCACGCCGTACACCGTGCCGATCCTGGTGGCGCGGGAGAGGTCGTCGATGAACCGGCCGCCGGAGTCGAAGCACTTGAAGGCCTGGAGGGCGCCGGCGTCGTCGGCGAGGGTGGCGAGCTGTCCGTGGCCGTGCTCGAAGCCCTGCGGGGGCGTCCAGCGGTAGAGGAGGCCGTTGGGGCCCGAGGCGTCCTCGGTGAGGTAGAGGCGGCCGCGCTTGGGGTCGACAACGACGGCCTCGTGGGCGTACCGGCCGAGTGCCTTGATCGGCTTGGGGTTCCGGTTGCGGCGGCGGTCGACGGGGTCGACCTCGAAGACGTAGCCGTGGTCCTTGGTCATGCCGTTCTGGCCGGCCTTGTCCTCGGTCTCCTCGCAGGTGAGCCAGGTGCCCCAAGGGGTGTTGCCGCCCGCGCAGTTGGTGGAGGTGCCCGCGACGCCGACCCACTCGGCGACCTTGTCGTGGCGCACCTCGACGACCGTGCAGCCGCCGGACGCGGCCGGGTCGTAGACCAGGCCCTCGGTGAGCGGCACGGGGTACTTCCAGCCGGCGCGGGGGCCCTTGAGCTCGTGGTTGTTGACGAGGAGGGTGGCGCCGCGCGGCCCGTCGAAGGTGGAGGTGCCGTCGTGGTTGGACGGCGTGAACTCACCCGAGTCCAGCTTGGTACGGCCGCTGTAGGTGATGACGCGGTAGGAGAATCCGGCGGGCAGCGCGAGCAGGCCCTTCGGGTCCGGGACCAGCGGTCCGTAGCCGACTCCGCCGTGCCGGTCCGTCGGCTCGCCGTCCTCCCCCACGCTCTCGGTGTCGGTGGACGCGAGGGCGTTCGGAGCGGTGGCGAGGGCGCCGACACTGCCGGCCAGGACGATACCGGCGCCGGTCAGCGCGGATCGACCGGCGAAGTCCCTGCGGGTGAGCGACATGGGTGTCTCCCGTGACGGTGGAGGATGACCGTGGAGGGTGGCCGAGGGCATTGCGGCCACACCGTCCCGCCCACGCCTGAACGCCGGTTGAACACCGGGCGACTTCACCGCACTCGGTTCCATGAATCCGTAAGGACTCGGCCACAGGGCCCAAAAGTCCGCCGGACGGGGGGGAACGGGCCGGCCCCTCCGGAACCGGGAACGAGCACCCCTCTGGGGCCGGGGGACGGGGGGGGAGCCCCTCTCCGGGGGCAGGGGAACGGACGCCCCACCCGGGCCGGGGAACGAGCGCCCGCTCGAGGCCGGGAATCGGGCGCCCCGGGGGCCGAGGAATAGGCGAAGCCCCCCCCCCCCGCGGCCGGGGAAGCGCCCCTCCCGAGGCTGGAGAACGGACCCCCGAGACCGAGGAATGGGCGGAGCCCCACCGGGGGGGCCGGGGAACGAACGCCCCCTCGGGGCTGAGGAACAGGCGAAACCCCACCGGGCCGGGGAAGCACCCTTCCCGAGACTGGAGAACGGGCGCCCCCTAGGCCGAGGAATGGGAGAAGCCCCACCCGGGCCGAGGAACGGACGCACTCCCGGGGCCGGGGAACGAGCCCCCAGGGGCTGGGCCACGGGCGAAGCCCCCGGGGCTGCGGAAGCACCCCTCTCCGGGCCGGAGAACGGGCGAAGCCCCCCGCGGCCGGGGAAGCGCCCCTCCGGGGCCGGAGAACGGATGAAGCCCCCGAGGTCAAGGAACGAGCGCGTCCTCGCGGCCGGGGCATGGGAAGCCCCCCCTCGGCCCGTCCCGGCTCGCTCAACCCCCTTGTTGCGAGCGTGCCTTGAACGCGGCCTTGCGGGCCTCCTTGGCGACCTTCTTGTCGGGGTGGAGGCGGCCCATCGCCTCCAGGACGTCCGGGGTGGCCGGGTGGTCGACGCGCCAGGCCGCGGCGAAGAAGCTGCCGTGCTGCTGGGCGAGGCCCTCGACCAGCCCCTGCAGCTCGGCGGAGTTGCCCTCGGCGGCGAGCTGCGCGGCGATCGTGTCGATGGTGAGCCAGAAGATCATCGCCTCGGACGGCGGGGGCACATCGGCGGCGCCGTGTTCGGAGAGCCAGACCCGGGCGAGTCCGCCCAGTTCGGCGTCGTCGAGGACCTCGCGCAGCGCGGGCTCGGCCTCCAGGCCGACGAGCGAGAGCGCCTGCTGACAGTGCAGCCGGCGCAACGGCGCCCCGGCGTCGCCACC
>LRTP01001184.1 GCA_001550305.1 Streptomyces diastatochromogenes | reverse complement strand
GCTCGGTCTCGGCCCGGGCGGCGGTCGGCGGGAAGGCGGCGGTGCCGTCCAGCAGCGCGTCCGCGCCCTTGTCCGCCAGGTCGCCCACCGCGGGGGCGGTGAGGCCGGACTCCAGCAGCCGCGCCCGCAGCCCGTACAGGCCGAGCGGTGTCAGCCGTACCATCCCGTACCGCGACACGTCGGCGTCGTCGGCTGCGGCCGAGGACTCCTCGTCGGTGTCCGCCATCAGTGTCTCGTCGACCGGCTGGAAGTCGACGAGGCCGACGGGTTCGAGCAGCCGGAACTGGTCGTCGAGCCGCATCATCGCGTCCGAGACCTGCTCCAGTACGTCGTTGGTCGGCTCCCCCATGTCGTCCGGCACGATCATGGACGCGGCGAGGGCCGGCAGCGGTACGGGGCTTTCGCCGGCCCCGCCCTCGCTCACGGTCAGCAGGTACAGATTGCCGAGCACTCCGTCCAGGAACTCGGCCTCCGCCTCGGGGTCCCAGTCCAGCGAGGAGAAGTCGATCTCCCCACCGCCGTCCACCGCGTCGACGAGGTCGTCGAGGTCGGGCACGCTCGCGTCGGCCAGTACGGTCTCCAGGGCGGTGAGCCACACCCCGAGGACGTCCTGCGGCGCTCCAGAGGTGAGCAGCGCGAGGTCCGCGCCCGCGGCGACCGTGCCCTCCTCCTCGTCCACGATCTCGACGAGCCCGGTGTCGACGGCCACCCGCCAGGCCTCACTGGCCGTCGCCGCCGCGTCGTCGCCGGTGAGCCCGAGCGCGCCGGCCGCCCCGGGAAGCTGTTCCTCGACGAGTTCGCCCCCGGCGCCGACCCGCGTGTCCGGGCCGGCCCAGCGGGCCAGCCGTGCGGCGCGGGAGAGCAGCGGTGTGGCGAGCGCGTCCCGCGCCAGCTCCGCTTCGGAAGTCAGCCGCACCGGCGGCAAGGGGGAGCTCTCTGACATCGGCTGGGTTCTCCTCCGAACAATCAGGACCCGAACAGCGGGATCGAACGGCCCGAACGAGCGGAACCGGGCGACCCGACCGGCGGGACCGACCAAGCATGACAAGCAGGAAACGCAGTACAAGCAGAACAAGCATGACGAGCGGAACAAGCGTGACATCCACCGGGGTCCGGCAGACCACCCACCGGGCCCGGCGGCACACCCCCGGGTTCCGGCGGCACACCCTCCGGAACCGGCAGCTCACCACCTCGGCCCGGTTGCGCACCCCCCGGAACCGGCGGATCACCACCACGCCCCGGCAGCACACCCCCGGACCCGATGGCACACCCACGGCAGGACGCCCACCAGGACCCGGCAGCACACGTCCGCCCGCCCCGGCGGTACGCCCACCCGAGCCCGGCAGAACACCCACCGAGCCCGTAAGGGCATCGCCCCGCAGGACATCCGACGCGCCCGTGGACCGCCCCCGGACCCGAGGATCCGGACGCCCCACCGGAAAACCGTGTCGACGGCTCAGCCTAGACGGATTTCCACCCATGCCGCCCGGTTCATGTCCCTGTCAGGAGTTGTACATCACTCCATCCTTGACAACTCCCCTTCCCACACACGAGATTGACGCGCGTAGAAGTTCAGAGGGGCACCCGTCCCACCAGCTTCTACGCGCGTCACCGACCCGCACACAGGTCGCGCTACTCCCACACGCTCCACCCTCGTCCCGGCGCTCATGTAAGTCCCCGGAGGGATTCCCTTGCCGAGCAAGAGAACCGCGCGCATCGGCGCGCTGACCGTAGCCGCGGTCTGTTCCACCGTCTCCGCCGTGGTGCTGACCGCACCCGCCCACGCGGACACCGTCCACATCCACGACATCCAGGGCACCACCCGGACCTCCCCCTACGCGGGCCAGAAGGTCACGGACGTGGCGGGCATCGTCACGGCCCTGCGGACCTACGGCTCGTCCCGGGGTTTCTGGATCCAGGACCCAACCCCGGACAACGACCCGGCCACCAGTGAGGGCGTCTTCGTCTTCACCAGCTCCACCCCGAAGGTCGCCGTCGGCGACTCGGTCACCGTCACGGGCACCGTCTCGGAGTACGTGCCCGGCGGCGCCTCCTCCGGCAACCAGTCGCTGACGGAGATCACCAAGCCGACGATCACGGTGCTGTCGTCCGGCAACGCGGTCCCCGCGCCCACGGTCATCAACAGCCGTTCCGTGCCGGCCGCCTACGCCCCCGCCGGTGACACGGCCGCGAGCGGCTCGATCAACGCGCTCACCCTGGAGCCGACGAAGTACGCCCTGGACTACTACGAGTCCCTCGAGGGCATGAACGTCCAGGTCGCCGACACCCGCGTGGTCACCGCCACCGACCCGTACAGCGAGCTGTGGGTCACGGTGAAGCCGCACGAGCACGCCACCCGCCGCGGCGGCACGATCTACGGCGCGTACACCTCGCAGAACACCGGACGCCTGCAGATCCAGTCCCTCGGCGCGACCGCCGACTTCCCCGTCGCGAACGTCGGCGACGAGCTCGCCGGCACCACCGCGGGCCCGCTCGACTTCAACCAGTACGGCGGCTACACCCTCGTCGCGAGCCAGTTGGGAACCCTGGAGAAGGGGGACCAGCAGCGCGAGACGACCCGCAAGCAGTCGCGGAGCGAGCTGGCCGTGGCGACGTACAACGTCCAGAACCTGGACCCGGGCGACGGCACGTTCGCCGCCCACGCGGCCGCGATCGTGAACAACCTCCAGTCGCCCGACATCGTGTCCCTGGAGGAGATCCAGGACAACAACGGCGCCAAGGACGACGGCACGGTCGCCGCAGACCAGACGGTGAACAAGCTGATCGACGCGATCGTCGCTGCGGGCGGCCCGAAGTACGACTGGCGTTCCATAGACCCGGTCAACGACAAGGACGGCGGCGAGCCCGGCGGCAACATCCGCCAGGTCTTCCTCTTCAACCCGGAGCGGGTCTCCTTCACCGACCGCGCGGGCGGCGACTCGACGACCGCCGTCGGTGTCACCAAGGTGCATGGCAAGGCCCAGCTGACGGCCTCCCCCGGCCGCATCGACCCGGCCAACACGGCCTGGACGTCCAGCCGCAAGCCGCTGGCCGGCGAGTTCGTCTTCCGTGGCAAGACGGTCTTCGTGATCGCCAACCACCTCAATTCCAAGGGCGGTGACCAGGGGCTGACCGCGCAGTACCAGCCCCCGGCCCGCAGCTCGGAGACCCAGCGTCATCTGCAGGCGACGGCGGTGAACTCCTTCGTCAACGAGATCCTCAAGGCGCAGAAGAACGCCGACGTGCTCGCCCTCGGCGACATGAACGACTTCGAGTTCTCGGACACCACCAAGATCCTCGAGGGTGACGGCGAGCTCTGGTCGGCGATCAAGTCGCTGCCGAAGAGCGAGCGTTACACGTACGACTACCAGGGCAACCAGCAGGTCCTGGACCAGATCCTGGTCAGCCCGTCGATTCGCAAGGGCTGCGACCTCGACTACGACAGCGTGCACATCAACTCGGAGTTCTCCGACCAGGTCAGCGACCACGACCCGCAGGTACTGCGGTTCCGGCCGTAGGCCTGTAGGGGCTGTGGATGAGGCCACAGCCCCGAAAAGGGAAGAGCCCGGCCCCGTCGTCCGGGGGGCCGGGCTCTTCCCTTGCCCGATGTCAGGCGGCGAACGTCTCGTTCAGCCAGCCCTTCCAGGCGGTCTCGTTGTGCTTGGCGTCGGCGTCGGACGCGAAGTCGTGGACGCTCATGCCGACGGGAGCGCCCCAGTGGTTGCGCCCGAAGAAGCGGATGAGGGCGTGGTCAGTGCGCAGCCCGATGAAGTACGGGTTGCGGTAGTCGACCACGGCGTCGAGGAGCTGCCCCTCGGGTCCCCGGGCCCGCACCCGCGCGCCCTCGGCCGTGTCGTCCGCGAGGCCGAGCGCCCGCCCGACGGCGGCGAAGGCGTCGGACGCCGTGGAGGCGCCGGGGCCGTCGAAGGTGGCGAAGGCGACCGGGCGCCCCGCGAAGTGCGTCACGTACTGGCGCAGGGTGTGCAGATAGAAGTCCGTGTGCTTGCTCGCGCCGTCGTACTGGTTGTCCCAGTCCTCGACGAAGATGCCGCTGTGCACGTACCGCACCCAGGACCGGCGGCCGTCGTCACGCGGCTCGATGGTCTCGTCGATCTGGTTGAGGGTCTGCTGGGAGATGCCCTCGACGTCCTCGACCAGGCTGGTGAGGCGGTGCGGCGGGTCCCAGTTGGTGAGCGTGGAGCCGAAGGGCCCGGCCCCGCCCTGGCGCGGCTCGAACTCCATCGGCCACAGCCAGCCGCCGGTACCGGTGGTGATCGCCTCCCACATCTGCTCCGGGGTGGCGTCGACCTCGAACTCGCGGGCGATCTCGAATTCCTTGGACATGGTGGTGGTTCTCCTGTGGTTCAGTCCTGGCCGGGCGGGGTCGAGTCCACCGCGACGGCTTCCGACTCGGCGGTGACTTCCGGCTTGGCGGTGACTTCCGGCTCGGCGATGGCTTCCGGCTTGAGCGTCGGGTGGACGGCGACGACGATCCGGTGGTCGCGCCCGCCCTCCGCGTTCCCGTCGTGGTACTTGCGAATGAGCGCGCCGACCCCTTGCGTCAGCTCCTCGATGAACGCGGCGCGGTCGGCGGCGGAGGCGAAGGTCACCTCACCGTCGAGCGCGTAGGTGGCGAGCCGCTTGCGGGCCTTCGTCGCGCCGGTGATCAGCGCCCCCACGTCCCGGACCAGCCGGGCACCGACGGCGAGCAGCCAGCGGGCCGAGAGCTGGTCCCGGAAGCGGTCCGGGTCGGGCTGCACGGCGGCGAGGGCGAGCGGCGAGATGACGTACGACGCCGCCGTCGCGCGCATCAGCCGCTCGGTGACATTGCCCTTGCGGCGCTCGCCCGCGAGCTCGACCAGGCCGTGCCGCTCCAGCGCCTTCAGGTGGTAGTTCACCTTCTGCCGCGGCAGTCCGACCTTTGCGGCCAGCATGGCGGCCGACGCGGGCCCGGCGGCCAGCTCGGCCAGCAGCCGGGCCCGTATGGGGTCAAGCGAGACGGCGGCTGCCTCGGCGTCCTCGATCACGGTCACGTCCAACATGACTCCACCGTCTCACCGAACACTTTTTTTGTCCAGACGGGTCAAGTTGTCGGCGAAGGGGACTCAGCCCTGCGGCCCACCCTCGTCGAGACGTGCCAGTTGGGTCTGGAACCAGTCCAGCCGGGCCTGCAGCAGTGCCGCCTCGGCCACGAGTTCGGACACCCCGAGACCGGCGGGCAGATCCCCGACCACGGCCCCGCTCCCGGCGCGGACCCGCAGCCCGTCACCGGCCAGCCGCGCGAACCCCGCCAACGACAGGGACGTACGGCCGCGTACACAGCCCGCGCGGGCCGC
>LRTP01001183.1 GCA_001550305.1 Streptomyces diastatochromogenes | reverse complement strand
CGCTCGGCCCGCCGATGCGCTCGGTGGCGACCGGCCTGATGCGCGAGCCGTACGGCGAGGCGGAGAACAGCCACCGGGCAGTGATCGGTCCGCGGCACCGGCCCCCGGGACCCGCGCACGAGCGAGGGCCGTGGTCCCCACGATCCGCGCCGACGGGGCGACGGTGGCCGCGAAGCTTCTCCTCGACACGATCGACACGATCGGCATGACCGGCATGACCGGCATGACCGGCCGGGACAACCCGCGCATGTCCGCATGAGCCACGCGGGACCGCCCCGTCAGAACCCCGCTCGCGAGAACCCGCACACGCCGGTCCGGACGCCTTGCCGCGCGCAAGGGTCACGAGCGACCTCACCTTCGCAGCATTCGGAGCCAACGACGTGAACCCCCTGACCACCAGTGCGTTCGACCTTCCCGACCGTCTCGCCACCAAGGCCGACCCGACGCTGATCGCCGGCGACGAGCAGCACTTCGCGGCCCTCGCGGAGTGCCTGGAGCAGTCGATCGCCGAGCTGACCGAACGCCTCGACGCCGAGCGCAGGACGCCCGGCGGCCTCGGCCGGCAAGCGATGGACCGGGACATCGAGATCCACCGGCTGACCGCTCGCCTGCGCGCGCTGCGTCGCTTCGGTCTGGACCTGTGCCTGGGGCACATGGTCGGCGCGGACAGCCCCGAACCCGTGTACGTCGGACGACTCGGCCTTACGGACAGCACGGGTCGTCGGCTGCTGGTCGACTGGCGCTCCCCCGCCGCCGAGCCGTTCTTCGGAGCCACCCACGCCAACCCGATGGGGCTGGCGAGCCGCCGCAGGTACCGCTGGACGCGCGGCCGGATCGGCGACTACTGGGACGAGGTGTTCACCTCGGACGGGTTCGCCGGGCACGCCGCGCTCGACGACCAGTCGGCCTTCATCGCCAGCCTGAGCGGCGACCGGTCGGGGCGGATGCGCGACGTGCTCGGCACCATCCAGGCCGACCAGGACGCCATCATCCGCGCGGGATCACGCGGCGCTCTCGTCGTCGACGGCGGCCCGGGTACGGGCAAGACGGTCGTCGCCCTGCACCGCTCCGCCTACCTCCTCCACTCCGACCCGCGCCTCGGTCACCGCCGGGGCGGCGTGCTGTTCGTCGGTCCGCACCGGCCCTACCTGGCGTACGTCGCCGACGTCCTGCCCAGCCTCGGAGAGGAGGGCGTGCAGACCTGCGTCCTGCGGGACCTCGTCGCCGAGGGAGCCGCGGCGACGGTCGAGGCCGATCCGGACGTGGCCGCCCTGAAGTCGTCCGTGAACCTGGTGAAGGCGATCGAGACGGCCGTCAGGTTCTACGAGGAGCCGCCCACCAAGGGGATGACGGTCACGACCCACTGGTCCGACATCTGGCTGAGCGCCGACGACTGGGCCATGGCGTTCGAAGCGGCGGAACCCGGTACTCCGCACAACGAGGCCCGCGACCAGGTCTGGGAGGAGCTGCTCACGATCCTGGTGGACAGGCACGACGGCGCCTCGGCCCATGACGACGACGTCTCGGCCGACCTGCTCCGCACGTCGCTGCGGCGGAACAGGGAGCTGCTCCTGGCCTTCAACCGCGCGTGGCCGCTGCTCGAAGCGGCCGACCTCGTCTCAGATCTGTGGTCGGTACCCGCCTACCTGCGCAAGTGCGCACCCTGGCTCGGCCCCGACGAGGTCCGGAAGCTGCAGCGCGAGGACGCCCGGGCCTGGACGGTGTCCGACCTGCCGTTCCTTGACGCGGCACGGCTGCGGCTCGGCGACCCCGAGGCGGCGCGGCGCAAGCGTCGCAACGAAGCCGCCGTGGCCGCCGAACGCGCGCGCAGGGCCGACGTCATCGACAGCCTGCTGCAGAACGTCGTGATCGACGAGAGCGAGGGCGCGCTGGGCATGCTGCACGGACAGGACCTGCGGGACACCCTGGTCGACGAGTCCGCGCTGCCCGGCACCGAACCGGACCTGCTGGCCGGCCCGTTCGCGCACATCGTCGTGGACGAGGCCCAGGAGCTGACCGACGCGGAGTGGCAGATGCTGCTGCTGCGGTGCCCGTCCCGGAGCTTCACCATCGTCGGGGACCGTGCCCAGGCCAGGCACGGGTTCACGGAGTCGTGGCGGGAACGGCTCGAGCGGATCGGGCTCGACCGGATCGAGTCGGCGTCCCTGGGCATCAACTACCGGACGCCGGAAGAAATCATGGCGGAGGCCGAGCCGGTCATCCGGGCCGTGCTCCCGGACGCCAATGTGCCGACGTCCATCCGCAGCGGCGGCGTTCCCGTCGTCCACGGATCCGCCGCGGATCTGGGCTCGATCCTCGACACCTGGCTCGCCACACACGCCGACGGGATCGCCTGCGTCATCGGCGATCCCTCGTTCCGGACGACGTCCCGTGTCCGTTCGCTGACCCCGGAGCTGTCGAAGGGGCTCGAGTTCGACCTGGTCGTCCTCATCGATCCGGAGGCGTTCGGCGAGGGCGTCGAAGGAGCGGTCGACCGCTATGTCGCGATGACCCGGGCGACCCGGCAACTCGTCATCCTCACGAGCTGACGAAGCTGCGGCGACACCGACGACCAACAGGGCGCGCCGGCCGAGCCCGAGGGCTACTCGGCAGGCAGCGCCTCCCGCATCGCCTTCGCGGTGACGGCCGGGTCGTAGCCCTCGGGGACGCCTTCGACCAGAATGATCTCGCCCTCGATGTGGCGCGAGCGCAGCGGTGCGATCTCCTGGTATGCGGGTGAGTCCCACCAGGCCCGCGCTTCGGCGACCCCCGGGAACCCGATCACGACGACGTGCCCGGGCCAACTGCCCTCCTTCACCTCGTGCTGCGCGGCGTGCACGAGAAAGCGTCCGCCGTACGGCTCGAAGGTGGTGGGGATGCGCTCGATGTACTCGGCGATCTCCGGGTGCGGAGCGGCCTCTTGCAGGTGGGCGATGACGTAGGCGGGCATGGTGTCCTTCCGGTCGGTCGGGCTCCGTACGCTGGAAGCCTGGCATGCGGGCGCATGCCGGTCGATGACCTGAGAGGTAAGCGGATCCCGCCCGCAGCGCGCACCGCACGCGCTCTTCCGAACCGGTGCGGCGTGGCCGATAGGATCGCCCCATGACGTCACATCAGGCGGATGCCGCGTAGGTCCCCGCGCGAGCTGAGGGCCACCGTGCCCGACGGGCGAAGCGATGGTGCGGCGAGCACGCTGCTCATCAGCGCGTGTCCTGGGCCGCCGGCGTGTACTGCCGTGCACACGTACCTCTTCGTCGACGGCCTCGACGTGGTCGCGCGCAGCGACAGCAGAATGGCCGGCCTCGATCCGGGGCGACTGCTCCGCCCGGGCGGACCGCTCTGTCCGACGGACATGCCGTGCAACGTGGAGGTGGCGGCCCAGGAGCAGCCCGAGCCGGGGCCGGACAGGCTGACCATCCGGGTCCGGCTCCGGGGCGAGACGGTCATCTGGTCCGACCTGATGTACCCGGGCCTCGACGGGAGGGTCATCGAAGAGGTTCGCTTCCGCCTGGAGCAGTACCTGGGCGAGGTCGAGCGCGCATACGCGGCGTTGAAAGATCAGCTGGATCCCGCCCACACCCGCGGACCGTCGCGGCAGGCGTCAGGCCGGCTGAGCCGCTCCGGCACGGCTGAGGTCAGGCCGGCACAGGCATGAAGCCGCCGCGGACTGTGCCCGAGGACAGCAGGGCGGACCAGTCGAGTACGTCGGGCAATTGGTCCACAGACAGGACGACGGCTCCACCGGCCTGCTCGGCGTCCTCGCACCAGTCGGCCATGCCGCTGGACGCCCCGGCTTCGTCGGGTCCGCCGACCACCGGCGCAGCAAGAGCGGGGACGACGAGCCCGTGGTCCCCAGGTCCGTCCACGACACACAGGGTGAGTCGGGGGACGATGCCCCAACCCTCGCACCGGGGCACCGCCCCGTCGGGCGCGGCCAAGAGCGGTAGGGCGTCGTGGACAGGCGCGTCGGCCAGCAGGAGCACGGGCGTGGCGCCACGGACGAAGAGAGTGTTCTCAGGATCGAGCAGCATCGGAACACTCTCGCAGCATGGGGAGTAGGCGTGGCAGACGGGTGCCTGGAGTGGCAGCGAGCGCCCTCCCGGCGGTCCTGGGGCCGTGGAAGGGCGCTCGCTGGTGACCGGCGTCGACAGCTGCCGACAGCTCGGCGGCGGGTCAGGGCGTCGGTCGAGGGCGGCCGCAGGTCACGGCCGCGGATGATCAGTTGTGGCTGTGCAGAATCTCGTTCAGGCCGCCCCACACCGCGTTGTTCGGCCGGGCCTCGACGGTTCCGGTCACCGAGTTGCGGCGGAAGAGGATGTTCGACGCACCGGACAGCTCGCGGGCCTTGACGATCTGCCCGTCGGGCATGGTCACGCGGGTGCCCGCGGTGACGTACAGCCCCGCCTCGACCACGCACTCGTCGCCGAGGGCGATGCCTACGCCCGCCTCGGCGCCGATCAGGCAGCGCTCGCCGATGGTGATGCGGACGTTGCCACCGCCGGACAGGGTGCCCATGGTGGAGGCGCCGCCGCCGATGTCGGAGCCGTCGCCGACCACGACACCGGCCGAGATGCGGCCCTCGACCATCGACGTGCCGAGCGTGCCCGCGTTGAAGTTCACGAAGCCCTCGTGCATGACGGTGGTGCCCTCGGCGAGGTGCGCGCCGAGCCGGACACGGTCGGCGTCGGCGATCCGGACGCCCTTGGGAGCGACGTAGTCCGTCATGCGCGGGAACTTGTCGATGGACGTCACCTGGAGGTGCAGGCCCTCGGCGCGGGCGTTGAGGCGCGCCTTCTCGACGTCGTCCACGGCGACCGGGCCGAGCGAGGTCCAGGCGACGTTGGCGAGGTGACCGAAGATGCCGTCCAGGCTCTGGCCGTGCGGCTTCACGAGGCGGTGCGAGAGCAGGTGCAGGCGCAGGTAGGTGTCGTGCGCGTCGATCGGCTTCTCGTCCAGTGAGGCGATGACCGTGCGGACCGCGACCACTTCGACGCCCCGGCGGGCGTCGGGCCCGATGGCTTTGGCGGCGCCTTCGCCGAGCAGCTCGACGGCACGCTCGGCGGACAGCCGCTCGGTGCCGGCCGGGCCGGGTTCGGCGGACAGCTCGGGCGCGGGGAACCAGGTGTCGAGGACGGTGCCGTCGGCCGTGAGGGTGGCGAGGCCGGCGGCGACGGCGCCGGTGGTGCGAGTAGCAGTCGTGTCGGTCATGGGTGAAACCTAACGCGGCCCGGGGCGCACGAGCGAACCGGTACGCCCGCCATCTCACGTGCCGGGCTCCCCGTACGCCCCTGTGCGGGGCGCACGGCGGGACCCCGCCCTCGCGCCCCGCGCGTCCCCCGCGCCGAGCCCTTGCCCTCAGCCGATCACCCGCCCCAACACCTCCCGCGCATACCCCTCGTCGTACGAGGCCCCTGTCAGCAGCACCTGCAGACAGATCCCGTCCATGAGCGCCACCAGTGCCCTCGCGGTGACGGGGTCGGTGCGGCGGGCGAGGGGTTCGGCGAGGTCCTGGACCCATTCGGCGGCAACGGGGCGCAGGGCGGGGCGGCGCAGCGCAGCGAGGTAGAGCTCGTACTCCAGCTCCACCCCCGTACGGTCGCCCGCGAGCCACTCCCCCATCAGCCCGGCGAGTTCGCCGGCGAGGTCGGCCCGTGGGTCCTCCAGCGCACCATGGGCGGCGATCACCTTGGCGAAGCCCTCGTTCGCCTGGCGCAGCGCGGCGACCATGAGCTCGTCGAGGGTCTTGAAGTGGTACGTGGTGGAGCCGAGCGGCACATCGGCCTCGGCGGCGACGGTGCGATGGCTCAGCCCGGCGAGTCCCTTGGCGCCCACGACCCGGATCGCCGCGTCGATGATCCGCTGCCGCCGCTCGGGGTCGTAGCGGCGCGCCGCCATCAGTGGGCCCCGCCGAGGTTCAGCACCACGACCCCGCCGATGATCAGCAGTATCCCGGCGACCTTGGTGAAGCTGAGCGCCTCGCCGAGGAACACCATGCCGATCGCGGCGATGACGGCGGTGCCGGCGCCGGCCCAGATCGCGTAGGCCGTGCCCACCTGGACGGTCTTGAGGCACTGCGCGAGCAGCACGAAGGCGATGACGTATCCGAGGACGGTCACCAGCGAGGGCCAGAGCCTGCTGAAGCCCTCGCTGTACTTCATGGCGGTCGTGGCGGCCACCTCGGAGGCGATGGCTCCGGCGAGCAGTGCGTATCCCATGTGTACGAGTGTACGCATCGATGCGTACGCACGTACACATGGTGGGCGAGCCCCTCGCCACAGCTCACCCCGCGCCCGGCCGGCAGGCCGCCGGTCCCGGTTCGCGCACCCGCGCCAGGCGGTCGAGCGTCCGCCGCCCCAATACGGCCTCGCTCAGCCGTATCTGATCGGGCGTCAGCCCGGTGGTCCAGGTGCGGGCGGCAGGGCGATCCGTGGATGCGCGTGCAGCATCGGCTGGACAAGCGTGGTTCCCGAGTGGGGGCGGCCGAGGACGAACACCGGGCGAGTGGGGGCGGGTTGCACAGAAGCGGACACGACCTCACGCTGTCGCGCCCCGATGAGCCCGGACTTGGATCACACCGAGCACGCAATGCGCAGCCACCACGCCCATGAAATCCCATGAACCCCCATGAATCCCCGTGGGGCCACCGGGATCAGTGGGGAAACGGCTGCTCAGAAGTCACCAAGTCCACTACTGTTTCACCAGTCGCGCACCGGGTTTCCACGGCTACCGCCGTTCCGTGTGCCTGCGCCCCCTCTTGTGCTGAGACCAGTAGACGAATCCGCGTGCGCCTTGGGCGACGCTGGAGGAACGCGCATGCCAGAAACAACGCCAGAGCCCGAACCCGAGCCCGAACCCGAGCCCGGGCCCGACCAGCCCGTGCCCACTTCGGAGGAACCCGCCTGGCGCCCCACCCCCCAAGGCACTCCCTATCCTGCGGAACTGCCTCCCTTCGTCGAGCCGCCGGTGCCCTGGGAGTCCGGGGAGTTCCCGGACGAGGGACGGCTGCCCGGAACCCGACGGCTGTGGATGGCCGGCGGACTCGCGGTGGCGGTGCTCATCGCCACCGCGACGGCGATCGCCGTACTGGACAGCAACACTGACGCCGCGTCGAAGAACCGGGCGAACCACACCGCCTCCGACACCGACGTCCCGCTCATACCCGGCTTCTCCGCCTCGGCCGACGGCAGCACCACGGCCCCGGCGGGCAAGAACGCCCTGTCCTCCCCGCGGCACTCCGGCTCCACCTCCACCGCGTCGGACTCGGCCTCACCGGGGCCCTCGGAACAGGGGTCCGACGACAAGCCCGTCGCCGGCACCACCGAGCCGTCGAAGACCGCCTCGTCCAGCAAGCCTCCCGAGTCCAAGCCCGTCTCCTCGCGGAAGTCGCTCCAGTCGGTCAACTACCCGAACCGCTACTGGCATCTGAGCGACGGCTTCGTACGGCTCGATCCGGTGGATTCGGGCAGTTCGGGCTCGACCAAGCGGGACGCCAGCTTCAAGGTGGTGGCGGGACTCGGCAACTCCAACTGCTACTCCTTCGCCACCGCCGACGGCGCGTATCTGCGCCACCGCAACTTCTCTCTGCGCGCCGACCGCTACGACGGCTCCGACCTCTTCCGCAAGGACGCCACCTTCTGCCCCCGGACGTCCCCGTACACCGGCGCCGTCATGCTGGAGTCGATCAACTACCCGGGCCGCTATCTGCGCCATCGCAACTTCCAGCTCCGCCTGGACAGGGACGACAACAGTCAGCTCTTCCGCGCGGACTCGGCGTTCCGTGTGGTGAACGGCTGGTCCTGAGCGCAGGAACACCTGTGGCCCCCGGCGAAGTGCCGGGGGCCACAGACGTGTGCGAAGGTGTGCGCGGACTCAGACGTTGAACCCGAGCGCCCGAAGCTGCTCACGCCCGTCGTCCGTGATCTTGTCCGGACCCCACGGCGGCATCCAGACCCAGTTGATGCGCAGTTCGTTGACGATGCCGTCCGTGGCGGACTTGGCCTGGTCCTCGATGACGTCGGTGAGCGGGCAGGCCGCGGACGTCAGGGTCATGTCGATCGTCGCGATGTTCGCGTCGTCGATGTGGATACCGTAGATCAGGCCGAGGTTGACGACGTCGATGCCCAGCTCGGGGTCGACGACGTCGTACAGCGCCTCACGGACTTCTTCCTCGGAGGCCGGCTTCATCGTCAGGGTCTCGTTCTCGCTCATGCCGTCTTCCTCTCGGCGCTCTCGCCCAGAGCCTGGGCCGTCGCGTCCTTCCAGGCCATCCAACTCAGGAGGGCGCACTTGACCCGGGCCGGGTACTTGGAGACACCGGCGAACGCGACCGCGTCCTCCAGCACCTCCTCCATCGCGTCGTCGGGCTCGATCCTGCCCTTGGACTGCATCAGCTCCAGGAAGGTCTCCTGGATCTTCTGCGCCTCGGACACGTCCTTGCCGACGAGGAGCTCGTTCAGCACGGACGCCGAGGCCTGGCTGATGGAGCAGCCCTGTCCCTCGTACGAGATGTCCGCGATCTGCTCGCCGTCGTACTTCACGCGCAGCGTGATCTCGTCGCCGCACGTCGGGTTGACGTGGTGCACCTCGGCATCGCCATCCCGCAAGCCTCGCCCATGGGGGTGCTTGTAGTGGTCCAGGATGACTTCCTGGTACATCGAATCAAGCTTCACGTCTCAGCCAGCCCCTCAGCCGAAGAAGTTCCGGACGTGCTCCAGGCCGTCCACCAGCGCGTCGATCTCGGCCGGCGTGGAGTACAGATAGAACGACGCTCGCGTGGTCGCAGGAATTCCGTACCGCAGGCAGACCGGGCGTGCGCAGTGGTGTCCGACCCGGACCGCGATGCCCTGCTCGTCCAGGACCTGGCCCACGTCGTGCGGGTGGATGTCACCCAGGGTGAACGAGATCGCGGCGCCGCGGTCCTCGGCCGTGGTCGGGCCGATGATCCGCAGGTCGGGGACCTCGCCGAGCCGCTTCACCGCGTATTCGGTGAGCGCGTGCTCATGGGCGAGGATCTTGTCCATGCCGATCGCGTTCAGGTAGTCGATCGCCGCGCCGAGACCGACCGCCTGCGCGATCGGCGGGGTGCCCGCCTCGAACTTGTGCGGCGCCGGGGCGTACGTCGACGAGTGCATCGACACCGTCTCGATCATCTCGCCGCCGCCGAGGAACGGGGGCAGGTCCTCCAGGAGCTCCTGGCGGCCCCACAGCACGCCGATGCCCGTCGGACCGCACATCTTGTGGCCGGTGAAGGCCACGAAGTCGGCCTGGAGGGCCTGAACGTCGAGCGGCATGTGCGGCGCGGCCTGCGAGGCGTCGATGCAGACCAGCGCGCCGACCTCCTGGGCGCGGCGCACTATCGCCTCGACCGGGTTCACGGTGCCCAGGATGTTCGACACCAGCACGAAGGAGACGATCTTCGTCTTCTCGGTGATGATCTCGTTGATGTTCGACAGGTCGAGACGGCCGTCGTCGGTGAGACCGAACCACTTCAGCTTCGCGCCCGTGCGCTGCGCCAGCAGCTGCCACGGCACGATGTTGGAGTGGTGCTCCATCTCGGTGATGACGATCTCGGTCTCGTGGTCGACCCGGTAGGGCTCGTCGGCCCAGCCGAGCATGTTGGCCACGAGGTTGAGCGACTCGGAGGCGTTCTTGGTGAAGATCACCTCGTCGCGGCTCGGCGCGTTGATGAACGCGGCGACCTTGTCGCGCGCGCCCTCGTACAGCGCCGTGGCCTCCTCGGCGAGCACATGCACACCGCGGTGGACGTTGGCGTTGTAGCGCTCGTAGTACTCACTCAGGGCGTCCAGCACCTGGCGCGGCTTCTGCGAGGTCGCCGCGTTGTCCAGGTACACGAGCTTCCTGCCGTCGTGGACCTGACGGTCCAGGATGGGGAAGTCCTTGCGGATCGCCTCGGTGTCGAGGAGGCCCGGCAGCTGTGTCACGCGGATGCGCCACCCTTCATGTCGACTTCATGCTTCGCATAAGCCTCGTAGCCCTCGTTCTCCAGCTTGTCGGCGAGCTCGGCGCCGCCGGACTCGACGATGCGGCCGCCGGAGAAGACATGGACGAAGTCGGGCTTGATGTAGCGCAGGATGCGCGTGTAGTGCGTGATCAGCAGGGTGCCGACCTCGCCGGTCTCGCGGACGCGGTTGACACCCTCGGAGACGACACGCAGGGCGTCGACGTCCAGGCCGGAGTCGGTCTCGTCGAGGATCGCGATCTTCGGCTTGAGCAGCTCCAGCTGGAGGATCTCGTGGCGCTTCTTCTCACCGCCGGAGAAGCCCTCGTTCACGTTGCGCTCGGCGAAGGCGGGGTCCATGGAGAGGCGCTCCATGGTCTCCTTGACCTCCTTCACCCAGGTGCGCAGCTTGGGGGCCTCGCCGCGGACGGCCGTGGCGGAGGTGCGCAGGAAGTTGGAGACCGAGACACCGGGGATCTCGACCGGGTACTGCATCGCCAGGAACAGGCCCGCGCGGGCGCGCTCGTCGACGGACATCTCCAGGACGTTCTCGCCGTCGAGGGTGACGGTGCCGCCGGTGATCGTGTACTTCGGGTGGCCCGCGAGCGAGTAGGCGAGCGTCGACTTGCCGGAGCCGTTGGGGCCCATGATGGCGTGCGTCTCGCCCTGCTTCACGGTCAGGTCGACGCCCTTGAGGATCTCCTTCGTGGCGTTGTCGGCCTCGACGGTGACGTGCAGGTCGTGGATTTCAAGCGTTGCCATGGGTTCCTCAGGACTCCTGGGTGAGGGAGACGAGTACGTCGTCCCCTTCGATCTTTACGGGGTATACGGGGACGGGGCGCGTCGCGGGAAGGCCGGACGGCTTGCCGGTGCGCAGGTCGAACGCGGAGCCGTGCAGCCAGCACTCGATCTGGCAGTCCTCCACCTCGCCCTCGGAGAGCGAGACGTTGGCGTGCGAGCAGATGTCGTTGATCGCGAACACCTCCCCCTCGGTCTTCACGACCGAGACCGGCGTGCCGTCGAGTTCCACCCGCTTCGGGGTGTCCTCCTCCAGCTCGCTCAGCCCACAGGCGCGTACGAACGTCGACGAGGCAGTCATCAGACCGACGCCTCCAGCTCCTCGTCGATCTTCACGAGGAGCCGCTCTTCGATGTCGTCGACACCGATCTGCTGCACGAGCTCGGCGAAGAAGCCGCGGACCACCAGTCGGCGGGCCTCGTCGGCGGGGATACCGCGGGCCATCAGGTAGAAGAGCTGCTCGTCGTCGAAGCGGCCGGTCGCGGAGGCGTGTCCGGCGCCGACGATCTCGCCGGTCTCGATCTCCAGGTTCGGCACGGAGTCGACGCGGGCGCCGTCGGTCAGAACCAGGTTGCGGTTCATCTCGTACGTGTCCGTGCCCTCGGCCTTGGCCTCGATGAGGACGTCACCGATCCACACGGCGTGCGCGCCGTCGCCCTGGAGCGCGCCCTTGTAGGCGACGTTCGACTTGCAGTGCGGGGTGTTGTGGTCGACCAGCAGACGGTGCTCCTGGTGCTGGCCCGCGTCCGTGAAGTACAGACCGAACAGCTCGACCTCACCACCGGTGCCGGCGTAGGCGACGCGCGGGTGCAGGCGCACGAGGTCGCCGCCGAAGGTGACCACGAAGGACTTGAACGTGGCGTCCCGGCCGATCAGCGCGTTGTGCTGGCCCACGTGCACGGCGTTGTCGTCCCAGTCCTGGACGGAGACGACGGTGAGCTTGGCGCCGTCGCCCAGGATGTAGTCGACGTTGGCGGCGAGCACGGCGTCACCGGTGTGGTCGATGACGACGACGGCCTCGGCGAAGGCTCCGAGCTCGACGACCTGGTGGCCGTAGGCGACCCCGCCCTCGCCGTGCACCGCGACGCGGATGGGCTCGGTGAGCACCGTCTCCTTGGGGACGGTGATCACGCCGGCCTTCTCGAACGCGGAGTACGCCTGGGCGGCGACGCGGTCCACCGGGGTGCCCGCCCGGCCGAGGCGCGCGTCGTCACGGCCGACGGTCTCCACGACGACGCCCGCGGGCGCCTCCACGTCGACCTTCAGTCCGTCGCCGGTCGCGACCGCGGTCCCGTCGTGCAGCCCGCGCAGGCGCTCCAGCGGGGTGAACCGCCACTCCTCCTCGCGGCCGTGGGGGACCGGGAAGTCCGCCACGTCGAAGGACGGGGGCGCGCTCATGCGCGTGGCGACGGTCGACTCGGCGGCCACCGCGATCTGTCCGGCGGTGGTGGAACCCACCGGGATGTTCTGAGCCTCAGCCATGGCTGTCGGTCTGCTCTCTTTCCTGCGTCGGTTGAGATCCTCGGGCCCGCCGGAAGGGGCGGGCCACCAGCTGTTTTCCGGGCGGCGGGTCTTAGCCGACCGCGCCTTCCATCTGCAGCTCGATCAGCCGGTTGAGTTCAAGCGCGTACTCCATGGGCAGCTCCTTGGCGATCGGCTCGACGAAGCCGCGCACGATCATCGCCATCGCCTCGAACTCCGTCAGACCGCGGCTCATCAGGTAGAAGAGCTGGTCCTCGGAGACCTTGGAGACCGTCGCCTCGTGGCCCATGGACACGTCGTCCTCGCGGACGTCGACGTACGGGTAGGTGTCGGAGCGGGAGATGGTGTCGACGAGCAGCGCGTCGCACAGCACGTTCGACTTCGAGCCGTGGGCGCCCTCGCCGATCTCGACCAGACCGCGGTAGGACGTACGACCGCCACCGCGCGCCACGGACTTCGACACGATGTTCGACGACGTGTTCGGCGCCATGTGGACCATCTTGGAGCCCGCGTCCTGGTGCTGGCCCTCGCCCGCGAAGGCGATGGAGAGGGTCTCACCCTTGGCGTGCTCGCCCATCAGGTAGACGGCCGGGTACTTCATGGTGACCTTGGAGCCGATGTTGCCGTCGATCCACTCCATGGTCGCGCCCTCGTACGCCACGGCGCGCTTGGTGACCAGGTTGTAGACGTTGTTCGACCAGTTCTGGATGGTCGTGTAGCGGCAGCGGGCGCCCTTCTTCACGATGATCTCGACCACCGCGGAGTGCAGGGAGTCCGACTTGTAGATCGGCGCCGTACAACCCTCGACGTAGTGGACGTAGGCGTCCTCGTCGACGATGATCAGCGTCCGCTCGAACTGGCCCATGTTCTCCGTGTTGATACGGAAGTAGGCCTGGAGCGGGATCTCGACGTGCACGCCCTTCGGCACGTAGATGAAGGAGCCACCGGACCACACGGCGGTGTTCAGCGACGCGAACTTGTTGTCGCCGACCGGGATGACGGTGCCGAAGTACTCCTTGAAGAGCTCCGGGTGCTCCTTGAGGGCGGTGTCGGTGTCGAGGAAGATGACGCCCTGCTCCTCCAGGTCCTCGCGGATCTGGTGGTAGACGACCTCGGACTCGTACTGGGCCGCGACACCGGCGACGAGGCGCTGCTTCTCCGCCTCCGGGATGCCGAGCTTGTCGTACGTGTTCTTGATGTCCTCGGGCAGGTCCTCCCAGGACTCCGCCTGCTTCTCCGTGGAACGCACGAAGTACTTGATGTTGTCGAAGTCGATCCCGGACAGGTCCGAGCCCCAGTTGGGCATGGGCTTCTTCTCGAAGAGGCGCAGGCCCTTGAGGCGGAGCTTGGTCATCCACTCCGGCTCGCTCTTCTTCGCGGAGATGTCGCGGACGACGTCCTCGTTGATACCGCGCTTGGCAGAGGCACCGGCCACGTCGGAGTCGGCCCAGCCGTATTCGTACGTACCCAGACCCTCGAGCTCAGGGTGGGCAGTCTCCTCGATGGGGAGCGTCATGCGGGGTTCCTCCCGGCGGTACTTGCAGATGCGTTATGGGTGGATTCGGAAATCTTGGAAATCTTGGGGATGAACGTGGTGCACACACCGTCGCCGTGGGCGATGGTGGCCAGCCGCTGAACATGGGTGCCGAGCAGCTGGGAGAAGATCTCGGTCTCCGCCTCGCACAGCTGCGGGAACTGCTCGGCGACATGAGCGACCGGGCAGTGGTGCTGGCAGAGCTGCTCGCCGACCGGTGCGCTACGCGCTGCAGCAGCGTACCCGTCCGCGCTCAAGGCCTTGGCCAGCGCTTCGGTGCGCTGCTCCGGCGCGGCGGCCTCGACGGCCCTGCGGTACGCCTCGGCCTGGGCGGCCATCCGGGCGCGGGCGAACGCGACGACCGCCTCGTCCCCGCCCTCGCGCGCCGCGATCCAGCGCATCGCGTCCGCGGCGAGCTTGTCGTAGGACTGGTCGAAGGCGTCCCGGCCGCAGTCGGTCAGGGCGAACACCTTGGCGGGACGGCCGCGCGTACGCGCTCCGTAGATCCGCTGTTCCCGTGCTTCCACCACGTCGTCGGCGACCAGCGCGTCGAGATGACGGCGCACGGCGGCCTGGGTGAGGCCCAGCCGCCCCGCGAGGTCGGCCACGGTCGACGGGCCGTGGTCCAGGATGGACCGCGCGACACGGTTGCGCGTCGAACGCTCACCGGTCGCGAGTTCCTCCTGAGGGGCCCCCGTGGGGGTCTCCCGAGCCTCGCCAACGTTTTTCACAACGCCATTGTTGCGTAATTCCCTGGAGCCTGACAAGCCGCGCCCCCGGAGGCGGGTGGTGCGCTACATCACTTAGGTATACCTAAGGTGACCTGCGGAAACGATCTTTGATCGATCAATTCACTGGCTTCGGGACCGGCTCTCCGCAAGACTCGGGAACCATGTCGACACCCCCTCCGACCGGCCCACTCGTCACACGCGAGACCGTCGCCGCGCAGCTTCTGGAGCTGGGCGTCCAGCCAGGAGAAACGCTTCTCGCACACTCGTCCCTGAGTGCCCTCGGCTGGGTCAACGGCGGCCCGGTCGCCGTCGTCCAGGGGCTGCTCGACGCGCTGGGTCCCGACGGCACGCTGGTGGTCCCCACCCAGTCCGGGGACCTCTCCGACCCGGCGCTGTGGAGCAATCCGCCCGTACCCGAGGAGTGGTGGTCGCCCATTCGGGCGACGATGCCCGCCTACGACCCCCTCGTGACGCCCAGCCGCGGGGTCGGCGTGATCCCGGAGACCGTCCGCACCTGGCCCGGCGCCCTGCGCAGCGCCCATCCGCAGACCTCCTTCGCGGCCCTCGGCCCCCGCGCGGCGCAGATCGTCGAGGGGCACGCCCCCGACTGCCGGCTCGGCGAGCGCAGCCCACTGGCCCGCCTGGAGGCCCTCGACGCCCGAGTGCTCCTGCTCGGCGCGGGCTACGACACGTGCACCAGCTTCCACCTCGCCGAATACCGCATGCCGTCCCCGCTCGTCGAGGTGGGACGCCCGGTGCGCACCCCACAGGGAACGACCCGCTGGGAGGTCGTCACGGAGGTCTCCGTCGACTCCGACCGCTTCGACGAACTGGGCTCCGACTTCGAACGGGACCGCCCCGTCGTACGGGGCCGGGTGGGCGCGGCCGACGTACGCCTGTTCCCGGTGGCCGACGCGGTGGCGTACGCGGAACGCTGGCTGCCACTGCACCGCCCCCGCGACGAATGGGTCGTACCCGGGACCGCCTCCTGAACCCCGCCCGACCGATCACCCGACCGGCTCCCTAGACTTGCGCCTCATGCGAAGCGAGCCCGTGGTCCAGGTCCAGGCCCTGGTGAAGCGGTACGGCGACAAGACCGCGGTGGACGGCCTCGACCTGGTGGCCGAGGCGGGCATCACCGCCGTACTGGGCCCCAACGGGGCGGGCAAGACGACCACGGTCGAGACCTGCGAGGGGTACCGGAAGCCGGATTCCGGCACGGTACGCGTCCTGGGCCTCGACCCGGTGAGACAGTCCGGGCAGCTCCACTCCCGCATCGGCGTGATGCTCCAGTCCGGCGGGGTCTACTCCGGTGCCCGCGCCGACGAGATGCTCCGCCATGTGGCGAAGCTCCACGCCCACCCCCTCGACGTGGACGCGCTCATCGAACGGCTCGGCCTCGACAGCTGCGGCCGCACGACCTACCGGCGGCTCTCGGGCGGCCAGCAGCAGCGCCTGGCGCTCGCGATGGCCGTGGTCGGCCGCCCCGAACTGGTCTTCCTCGACGAGCCGACCGCGGGCCTCGACCCGCAGGCCCGCCACGCCACCTGGGACCTCGTCCGCGATCTGCGCGCCGACGGCGCCTCGGTCATCCTCACCACGCACTACATGGACGAGGCCGAGCAACTCGCCGACGACGTCGCGATCATCGACGCGGGCAGGGTCATCGCGCAGGGCTCCCCCGAGCAGCTGTGCCGCGGCGGCGCCGAGAACACCCTGCGCTTCACCGGCCGTCCGGGGCTCGACGTCGGCTCCCTGCTGAAGGCCCTGCCGGCCGACTGCACGGCAGCCGAACTGACGCCCGGCTCGTACCGGGTGGGCGGCAAGATCGACCCACAGCTGCTGGCCACCGTCACGTCCTGGTGCGCGCAGCACGGGGTGATGCCGGAGAAGATCTCCGTCGAACGCCACACCCTGGAAGACGTGTTCTTGGAACTGACCGGCAAGGAGCTGCGTTCGTGACCACCGCCGGTACCTACACCCCGAAGCCGGGGGCGGCCCCGCTGCCCCGGATGATCGGCGCGCAGGCCGCGCTCGAGACGAAGATGCTGCTCCGTAACGGTGAGCAGCTCCTCCTCACGGTGATCATCCCGACGCTCCTGCTGGTCCTGTTCAGCTCGGTCGACATCATCGACACCGGCAAGGGCAAGTCGGTCGACTTCCTGGCCCCCGGCATCCTGGCACTCGCCGTGATGTCGACCGCGTTCACCGGACAGGCCATCGCCACCGGCTTCGAGCGGCGCTACGGGGTCCTGAAGCGGCTCGCCGCCTCCCCGCTGCCCCGCTGGGGCCTGATGACCGCGAAGACGGCGTCCGTGCTGGTCACGGAGGTCCTCCAGGTCGTCCTGCTGACGGCGATCGCCTTCTCGCTGGGCTGGTCGCCGCACGGCAACCCGCTGTCCGTCCTGCTCCTGCTGATCCTCGGCACGGCCGCCTTCTCGGGTCTGGGCCTGCTGATGGCCGGCACGCTCAAGGCGGAGGCGACGCTCGCCGCCGCGAACCTGGTCTTCCTGCTGCTCCTCGTGGGCGGCGGTGTGATCGTCCCGATGGACAAGTTCCCGGCGGGCGCCCAGGACGTGCTCGGCCTGCTGCCCGTCTCGGCGCTCTCGGACGGGCTGCGGGACGTGCTCCAGCACGGGGCGGGCCTGCCGTGGGGCGACCTCGGGATCCTGGCCGTGTGGGCGGTCGTGGGCCTGGGAGCGGCGGGCAAGTTCTTCCGCTGGGAGTGACTGCGGGGGTGAGCGACTCCCGGTGTTCCGGGTGTATGGGCCTACGAGACGGGCTGAGATGGCGATTTGCGTAGGTGCGGGGGCCTCGTGAAGGCGTGCACAAGCGGACGCCTACGATGGGGCCCGTGCCCAACGTGACCCGAGCCGACGCCGTAGCCTTCGCGCGCAACCCGCTCGCCCTCATTGCCGAACGCTGGACCCCGACCTCCCGGACGGTTCGACGAGCGGCCCTCGCCGCGCTCGTCATGTCGGTGGTCATCGTGGTCACCGGCGGCGCCGTACGGCTGACCGGTTCGGGCCTCGGCTGCCCGACCTGGCCCAAGTGCACCGACGACTCGCTCACCACCACGAGCGCGATGGGCTTCCACGGAGTCATCGAGTTCACCAACCGCATGCTGACCTACGTGCTGTGCGCGGCGGTCGGCTGGGCGATCATCGCCGCGCGCTCCGAGAAGCCCTGGCGGCGCGACCTCACCCGGCTCGGCTGGGCGCAGTTCTGGATCGTCATGAGCAACGCGATCCTCGGCGGCGTCGTCGTCCTGGTCGGCCTCAACCCCTACACGGTCGCCGCGCACTTCCTGCTCTCCACGGCGCTCATCACGGTGGCCACGGTGATGTGGCAGCGCACGCGCGAGGGCTCCGCCGAGCCGCGCCCGCTGGTCGGCAAGGCGGTGCAGCAGCTCGTGTGGTGCCTGGTCGCCGCCGCCATCCTGCTGATCGCGGTGGGCACGGTGGTCACCGGCGCGGGTCCGCACGCGGGCGACTCCAGCGAGGTCGAACGCATGGCCGTCAACTGGGAGACCGTCACCAAGCTGCACGCCGTGCTGGCCTGGATCGTGGTCACGTTGACCTTCGCCCTGTGGTTCGTCCTCAAGGCCGTCGACGCCCCCAGGGGCCCGCTCGACCGCACCCGCGAGCTGTTCCTGATCCTGCTCGGCCAGGGCGTCATCGGCTACGTCCAGTACTTCACGGACCTCCCCGAAGCCCTGGTCGGCCTCCACATGTTCGGCGCCTGCCTGGTGTGGATCGGCGTCCTGCGGGTCCTGCTGTCGCTGCGCGAACGCCCGGAGGCCGCGGCGGAACTGCCGGGTCCTGCCGCGGAATCGGCGCTCACGCGCGCGTAGGCTCACTCCACCCCGTACACCCGCCGCGCGTTCCCCGCCGCGATCAGGCCCGCCACCCGCTGCGCGTCCACCAGCGACCAGGCGCCCTCGGCGACCCAGGCGCCCAGCACCCGGGCCAGCGCCTCACGGAACAGGCGAGCGCCGACGACGTGCAGTTCGGGCAGACCGTGTGCCCCGCTGGAGAACAGGAGCTTGCCGAAGGGGGCCAGCTCCAGGATCTCGGAGAGGACGGCCGCCGCCCGGGCACCCGTCCGCACCAACGCGGCACCCAGGTCGGCGTAGACGTGCGGGAAGACCCCGGCGAGGTGCGCCGCGTGACGGTGGTACGGGTAGCCGTGCAGGAGGATGAGATCCGTGCCGAGCCCTGCCGTGGCACGGGCGAAGTCGGTGAGCAGCACGGGGTCGGTGCGGTCGATGCGCAGACCGGGTTCGCCCAGGCCGGCGTGGAGCTGGAGAGGCAGCCCCGAGGCGACCGCGATCCACAGTAAGTGGCGCAGCAGAACCGGGTCGCTCAGCGCCCCGCCCACCCGGCGGTCCGCGAGCCAGCGGCCCGCCGCGCCCCGCACCTCTCCCGGTCCCGGCGGCTCGGGCGCGAGCGCCAGACCGTGACGTCCCCCCGCGACCGACGTGAAGGCGACGGCGTTCGCGGCGGCTCCGTGGACGGACTCGGCGAGATTGGCGAGGAAGGACTCGACGGTGCCCGAGGTGTCCGCGACCTGTTCCGCCAGCAGCTCCAGGCGGACGATCTCATGGGCCTGGGCCGCGCCGGTCGAAGCCATCTCGCCCGGTCCCGTCAGGTCCCCGGGCAGCCCCGTGTCGACGAGATACGTCGTGATGCCGCTGCCGCGCAGGAGTCTGCGCCCCGACTCCAGGACGCCGAGTTCGCGGCGCCGGGCCAGATAGCGGGCGGGCGGACAGTGCGGTTCCAGACCGAGCAGGGGCGGGCACCAGCGGCGTACCGCGAAGCCGGTCTGGGTGTCGAAGAAGGTGGTGCCGGGGGCCGGGGGGCCCTCGGTTCTGGCGAGGTGGGCCTCGAAGGTGCCGAGGCCCAACTCCGTCCTCAGTACGCCGTGGCAGTACTGGTCCACCAGGGACGGCGTTTCGATCATCCGGACTCCCCGCGACTGGACCGTTGCGTTCTTCAGGTCCTAACGGGTGAGGCGGGCGTCAGGTGTTGGTGAAGCGCAAGGCATACCAACAGCTGACGGATGACAGCCGACAGATGACACCTGACGGGTGACAGCTGACAGAAATCAGCTGACGGATATCGGATGACAGATATCAACTATCAGGTGACAGATAACAGATCTTGTCAGCCGTTACTCGGCGCCCCAAGCTGGATCCCCGCCATCCTCTTCCACTCGTACGGCCCCGTCTTGATCTTCGCCGCGAACTCACCGTCGAACGTCTCGTGAACAGTGATCCCGGCCTTCTTCACGGCCTCTTCGGCGATCGTGAAGGTGGGCGCCACCACGTCCCCCCAGGCACCGTCCGCGCCGACGAGGACGATCCGGGCGCCGCGCTGTCCGATGTACTCGACGTGTCCCTCGGTCCCGCCGTGCTCCTTGGCGAAGGCGTTGATCCGCTGGGCGAGCTTGGCCGCCTTGCGCTCGGCCTTGACGTCCTGGGCGGCGCCGGTGGTCTCGTCAACCTGCTGCGTGTCTGCCATGGCCAGGATGCTACCGACGGGTAGATCAAACGGCGACGGGCGGGGTACGTGGCTTAGCCCACGTACCCCGCCCGTGAAGATCCGCCGGACGGCGCCTAGCGCAGGAAGGGGTCCACCGCGACCGCGACGAACAGGAGCGACACATAGGTGATGGACCAGTGGAACAGCCGCATCTCCTTGAGCTTCCCGCCGGTCACCTCGGCCTTGGCGCGGTTCTGCAGACCGTGCGCCTCCCACAGCCAGAACCCGCCCGCGCCGAGCGCGACCAGGGTGTAGAACCAGCCCGTGTAGCCGAGCGGGGTGAGCAGCAGCGAGACCGCGACCATCACCCAGCTGTAGATGACGATCTGGCGGGCGACCACCTTGTTGGAGGCGACCACCGGAAGCATCGGCACGCCCACGCGCGCGTAGTCCTCCTTCACCTTCATGGACAGCGGCCAGTAGTGCGGCGGCGTCCAGAAGAACATGACGAGGAAGAGGATGACCGGCGCCCACGACATGGAGTTGGTGACGGACGACCAGCCGATGAGCACCGGGAGGCAGCCGGCGATGCCGCCCCAGACGATGTTCTGGGAGGTGCGCCGCTTGAGGATCATCGTGTAAACGACGACGTAGAAAAGGAGCGCTCCGAGTGACAGCCACGCGGACAGCCAGTTGACGGTCAGCCCGAACAGCAGGGTCGAGACGACCGCCAGCGTGATCCCGAAGGCCAGGCACTCACGCGGGCTGACCATGCCGGTGACCAGTGGCCGCTGCGAGGTGCGCTCCATCAGGGCGTCGATGTCGCGGTCGATGTACATGTTCAGCGCGTTGGCGCCGCCCGCCGACAGAAAACCGCCGAGGCAGGTGAGCAGGACCAGCTTGAGGTCGGGTACACCCTGCTGGGCCAGGAACATCACCGGAACGGTGGTGATCAGCAACAGCTCGATGATTCGTGGCTTGGTCAGCGCCACGAACGCCTTCACACGGGCCCCGAACGGCCGGTGGCTTGGGCTGCTGCTCGTCCCGAGCACCCCCGCTGGACGGGATTCGACGGCCGTCACGCACACCCCTGACAGAGACATCCCAGCAAGCCCCCGGGTGTGAACTCCCCGTAAAGGCTCGCGCGTACCACGCCACTGTAGACGTTGCCTATACCTCGGCCTTCGCGGGGGTGGGGTCGTGTTGGGAGCGGCCGCACCAGGGCGGGAAGAGGGGGTGCACGACGGGCGCGACGGAGCTCGATTGAGCACTCTTACGAGCGGCTCCGTATTCAGTTGCCGAACACGGAACGGACCAGTCGGGAGGCGGATCCCGGAGAGTCCCGGCAGTCTGGAATGACTCGAAAAAACGCACGTACCTACGGGGGTAGGCTCGACAACGGCCGGTGGGCGCCCAGTGCACCGGCATTCGACATGCGTGACATGTGGAGAGGAGCCCTGACCCAGGGTGAGCACCAAGCCGACCACCACAGACCTCGAGTGGACCGAGTTGGACCAGCGGGCCGTCGACACCGCCCGCGTCCTGGCCGCCGATGCCGTACAGAAGGTCGGAAACGGCCATCCCGGTACGGCCATGAGTCTGGCGCCTGCCGCGTACACCCTCTTTCAGAAGGTGATGCGGCACGACCCGGCGGACCCCGACTGGACCGGACGTGACCGCTTCGTGCTGTCCGCGGGCCACTCGTCCCTGACCCTCTACACGCAGCTCTACCTGGCCGGGTTCGGCCTGGAGCTGGACGATCTGGAGTCCTTCCGGACGTGGGGCTCCCGTACCCCGGGCCACCCCGAGTACGGACACACCCCGGGTGTGGAGACCACGACCGGCCCGCTCGGGCAGGGTGTCGCCAACGCGGTGGGCATGGCGATGGCCGCCCGCTACGAGCGCGGTCTGTTCGACCCGGACGCGGCGCAGGGCGAGTCCCCCTTCGACCACTTCATCTACGCGATCGCCGGTGACGGCTGCCTCCAGGAGGGCATCTCGCACGAGGCGTCCTCCCTGGCCGGTCACCAGAAGCTCGGCAACCTCGTCCTGCTGTGGGACGACAACCACATCTCGATCGAGGGCGACACCGAGACGGCGGTCTCCGAGGACACCGTCAAGCGGTACGAGGCGTACGGCTGGCACGTGCAGCGCGTCGCCCCGAAGCCGGACGGCGACATCGACCCGCACGCCATCTACAACGCGATCGAGGCCGCGAAGAAGGTGACGGACAAGCCGTCGTTCATCGCGATGCGCTCGATCATCGCCTGGCCCGCCCCGCACGCGCAGAACACCGAGGCCGCGCACGGCTCGGCGCTCGGCGAGGACGAGGTCGCGGCCACCAAGCGCGTTCTCGGCTTCGACCCGGAGAAGTCCTTCGAGGTCGCGGACGAGGTCCTCGCGCACACCCGCCAGGCGCTCGACCGCGGCCGTGAGGCGAAGGCCGAGTGGGAGAAGGGCTTCCAGGAGTGGCGCACCGCTCAGCCCGAGCGTGCCGCCGAGTTCGACCGGATCGCCGCGTGCGAGCTGCCGGCCGGCTGGGAGGAGAAGCTCCCGGCGTTCGAGGCGGGCAAGGGTGTCGCCACCCGTGCCGCGTCCGGCAAGGTGCTGCAGGCTCTCGGTGCGGTCATCCCCGAGCTGTGGGGCGGCTCCGCCGACCTCGCCGGCTCGAACAACACGACGATCGACCCGAACTCCTCGTTCCTGCCGGCCGACAACCCGCTGCCGGGCGCGAACCCGTACGGCCGCACGATCCACTTCGGCATCCGCGAGCACTCCATGGCCGCGGAGATGAACGGCATCACGCTGCACGGCAACACCCGTGTCTACGGCGGCACCTTCCTGGTGTTCTCCGACTACATGCGCAACGCCGTGCGTCTGTCCGCTCTGATGCACCTGCCGGTGACGTACGTGTGGACGCACGACTCCATCGGTCTCGGTGAGGACGGCCCGACCCACCAGCCGGTCGAGCACCTGGCCTCGCTGCGCGCCATCCCCGGCCTCAACGTCGTCCGTCCCGCGGACGCCAACGAGACCGCGATCGCCTGGCGCGAGATCCTCAAGCGCTACACGAAGGTCTTCGGCAAGGGCGCCCCGCACGGCCTCGCGCTGACCCGTCAGGGCGTGCCGACGTACGAGGCCGACGAGAACACGGTCAAGGGCGGTTACGTCCGCTTCGAGGCCGAAGGTGGCGAGCCGGAGGTCATCCTCATCGCCACCGGTTCCGAGGTGCACGTGGCGGTGGAGGCGCGCGAGCAGCTCCAGGCCGCGGGCGTCCCGACGCGGGTCGTGTCCATGCCGTGCGTGGAGTGGTTCGAGGAGCAGGACCAGGGGTACCGGGACAGCGTCCTGCCGCCGTCGGTGAAGGCGCGCGTCTCGATCGAGGCCGGTATCGGTCTGACCTGGCACCGGTTCGTCGGGGACGCGGGACGCATTGTTTCGCTGGAGCACTTCGGTGCTTCGGCGGACGGCAAGGTCCTCTTCCGTGAATTCGGCTTCACTGCCGAGCACGTCGCGGGCGTCGCCCGGGAATCGATCGCCGCAGCCCAGCGCTGACGCTGTTATACGACACGTAGGAGATGCAATTTCCATGACAGACGCACTGAAGCGCCTCTCCGAGGAAGGCGTCGCGATCTGGCTGGACGACCTGTCGCGCAAGCGGATCACGTCCGGCAATCTCGCCGAACTGATCGACCAGCAGCACGTCGTGGGCGTCACCACCAACCCGTCGATCTTCCAGAAGGCGATCAGCAGCGGTGACGGCTACGAGCAGCAGCTCGCCGATCTCGCCGCCCGCAAGGTCACCGTCGACGAGGCCATCCGCATGATCACGACGGCGGACGTCCGTGACGCCGCCGACATCCTGCGCCCGGTCTTCGACGCGACGCAGGGCCAGGACGGCCGGGTCTCCATCGAGGTCGACCCGCGCCTCGCCCACAACACCGCCGCGACCATCGCCGAGGCCAAGCAGCTGGCCTGGCTGGTGGACCGCCCGAACACGCTCATCAAGATCCCGGCGACCAAGGCGGGCCTGCCCGCGATCACCGAGGTCATCGGCCGGGGCATCAGCGTCAACGTCACGCTGATCTTCTCGCTGGAGCGCTACCGCGAGGTCATGGACGCCTATCTGGCGGGTCTGGAGAAGGCGAAGGCCGCGGGCCTGGACCTCTCCAAGATCCACTCGGTGGCGTCCTTCTTCGTGTCCCGCGTGGACACCGAGATCGACAAGCGGCTCGACGCCCTGGGCACCCCCGAGTCCAAGGCCGCCCGCGGCAAGGCGGCTCTCGCCAACGCCCGGCTCGCCTACCAGGCGTACGAGGAGGTCTTCTCCTCCGACCGCTGGGCCGCCCTCGACAAGGCGCAGGCCAACAAGCAGCGCCCGCTGTGGGCGTCGACCGGCGTCAAGGACCCGGCGTACAAGGACACCCTGTACGTCGACGATCTGGTGGCGCCGAACACGGTGAACACCATGCCGGAGGCCACCCTGCAGGCCACCGAGGACCACGGCGACATCACCGGCAACACCATCGCCGGTACGTACGAGCAGTCGCGCGCCGAGCTCGACGCGGTCGAGAAGCTCGGGATCTCGTACGACGACGTGGTCCAGCTCCTGGAGGACGAGGGCGTCGAGAAGTTCGCGGCGTCCTGGAACGACCTGCTCAAGTCCACAGAGGTGGAGCTCAAGCGCCTCGCCCCTTCGGAGGGCTGAAACCTTGTCAAGCAGCAATCCGCTGCGTGACCCCGCAGACCGACGGCTCCCGCGTATCGCGGGGCCGTCGGGCCTGGTCATCTTCGGCGTCACGGGCGATTTGTCACGTAAAAAGCTGATGCCCGCCGTGTACGACCTCGCCAACCGCGGGCTGCTGCCGCCGGGCTTCTCGCTCGTCGGCTTCGCCCGCCGCGAGTGGAAGAACGAGGACTTCGCCCAGGTGGTCCACGACGCCGTCAAGGAACACGCCCGTACGGAGTTCCGCGAGGAGGTCTGGCAGCAGCTCATCCAGGGGATGCGCTTCGTCCAGGGCACCTTCGACGACGACGACTCGTTCGAGCGGCTGCGCGCCACGATCGACGAGCTGGACAAGGCGCAGGGCACGGGCGGCAACTTCGCCTTCTACCTCTCCGTGCCGCCGTCCGCCTTCCCGGTGGTCATCCAGCAGCTGAAGAAGCATCATCTGGCCGACCAGTCGAACGGCTCCTGGCGACGCGCGGTCATCGAGAAGCCCTTCGGCCACGACCTGAAGTCGGCCGAGGAACTCAACGCGATCGTGCACGAGGTCTTCTCCTCGGACCAGGTCTTCCGCATCGACCACTACCTGGGCAAGGAGACCGTCCAGAACATCCTGGCGCTCCGCTTCGCCAACACGATGTTCGAGCCGATCTGGAACCGGTCCTTCGTCGACCACGTGCAGATCACCATGGCGGAGGACATCGGGATCGGCGGCCGGGCCGGCTACTACGACGGCATCGGCGCCGCGCGGGACGTCATCCAGAACCACCTCCTGCAGCTGATGGCCCTGACCGCCATGGAGGAGCCCTCCTCCTTCGACGCGGACGCCCTCGCCGCCGAGAAGACCAAGGTCCTCGGCGCGGTCCGGATCCCCCGGGACCTGGGCCGCGACACCGTCCGCGGGCAGTACGCGGCCGGCTGGCAGGGCGGCGAGAAGGCCGTCGGCTACCTCCAGGAAGACGGTATCGACCCCAAGTCGAAGACCGACACCTACGCCGCGATCAAGGTGGAGGTCGACAACCGCCGCTGGGCGGGCGTCCCCTTCTATCTGCGCACCGGCAAGCGGCTCGGCCGCCGCGTCACCGAGATCGCGGTCGTCTTCCAGCGCGCCCCGCACTCCCCGTTCGACCACACGGCGACGGAGGAGCTGGGCCAGAACGCGATCGTCTTCCGCGTCCAGCCCGACGAGGGCGTCACGGTCCGCTTCGGCTCCAAGGTGCCCGGCACCTCCATGGAGATCCGGGACGTCTCGATGGACTTCGCCTACGGCGAGTCGTTCACCGAGTCCAGCCCGGAGGCGTACGAGCGCCTGATCCTGGACGTCCTGCTGGGCGACTCGAACCTCTTCCCGCGCACGGAGGAGGTCGAGCTGTCCTGGAAGATCCTCGACCCGATCGAGCAGTACTGGGACAAGCACGGCAAGCCCGCACAGTACCCCTCGGGCACGTGGGGCCCCGTCGAGGCCGACGAAATGCTCGAGCGAGACGGACGGAGCTGGCGTCGCCCATGAAGATAGACCTCACGGACACCACGGCCAGCAAGATCAACAAGGCGCTGGTGCAGGGCCGCCGCGCCATCGGCACCCCCGCCGTCGGCATGGTGCTCACCCTCGTCATCGTCACCGACGAGGAGAACGCCTACGACGCCCTGAAGGCCGCCAACGAGGCGTCCCGCGAGCACCCCTCGCGCACCCTCGTGGTCATCAAGCGCGTCTCCCGCTCGCCCCGCGACCGCACGAAGTCGCGCCTCGACGCCGAGGTGCGGGTCGGCGCGGACGCGGGCACCGGCGAGACGGTCGTGCTGCGGCTGTACGGGGAGGTCGCCGACCACGCCGACTCGGTCGTCCTGCCGCTGCTGCTGCCGGACGCGCCGGTCGTCGTCTGGTGGCCGGTGAGCGCGCCGCTCGACCCGGCCAACGACCCGCTCGGAAAGCTGGCCCAGCGCCGCGTCACCGACACCTACGCCGCCGAGGCGCCCACACGCGAGCTCAACGCGCGTGCCGACGCCTACACGCCCGGGGACACCGACCTCTCCTGGACCCGCATCACGCCCTGGCGCTCGATGCTGGCCGCCGCCCTCGACCAGGTCGTCTGTGACGTGAAAGCGGTCGAGGTGGAGGGCGAGGAGTTCAACCCGAGCGTGGAGCTGCTCGCCATGTGGCTCGCGGACCGGCTGGACGTTCCCGTCAAGCGGTCCAAGTCCTCCGGCCCCGGCCTCACCGCCGTCCGCATGGAAACGAGCTGCGGCCCGATCGCCCTGGACCGCGCCGACGGCACCCTGGCGACCCTCTCCATCGACGGCCAGCCCGACCGTGCGGTGGCGCTCAAGCGCCGCGACACCTCGGAGCTGATCGCGGAGGAGCTGCGCCGGCTCGACCCGGACGACACCTACGCGTCGGCGCTGCGGTACGGGGTGGACCGGCTGAACGGGGCGACGGCCGAGGCCGTCGAGGAGGAGCCGGCCACGGCGAAGGCGGCCGTCAGGACCGCCGCCGCCAAGGCGCCCGCGAAGAAGGCCCCCGCGAAAGCCCCTGCGAAGAAGGCGGCCTCCGAGTGAACACTCCGCAGCTCGTCGTGCACCGCGACAAGGAGCTGATGGCCCAGGCCGCCGCGGCCCGGCTGATCACCAAGGTCGTGGACGCGCAGGCCTCGCGCGGCTACGCCTCGGTGGTCCTCACCGGCGGGCGCAACGGCAACGGGCTCCTCGCGGCGCTCGCGGCCGCGCCCGCCCGGGACGCCATCGACTGGGGCCGTATCGACCTGTGGTGGGGTGACGAGCGGTTCCTGCCCGAGGGCGATCCGGACCGCAACGACACCCAGGCCCGTGCGGCACTGCTGGACTCGGTGCCGGTGGACCCCGCGCGCGTGCATCCGATGCCGGCGTCCGACGGTCCCTACGGTGCCGACGTGGACGCGGCGGCGGAGGCGTACGCGGCCGAGCTCGCGAAGGCAGCGGGCCCCGAGAACCACGGTTTCGTGCCCTCGTTCGACGTCCTGATGCTGGGCGTCGGCCCGGACACCCACGTGGCCTCGCTCTTCCCGGAGCTGCCCGCGGTCCGTGAGACGGAGCGGACGGTGGTGGGCGTGCACGGCGCCCCCAAGCCCCCGCCGACCCGGGTCACGCTCACCCTGCCCGCGATCCGTTCCGCCCGTGAGGTCTGGTTGCTGGCGGCCGGCGAGGACAAGGCGCAGGCCGCGGCGATCGCCCTCTCGGGCGCGGGCGAGGTGCAGGCCCCGGCGGC
>LRTP01001182.1 GCA_001550305.1 Streptomyces diastatochromogenes | reverse complement strand
GGCCCGCCGGGCGCTCGGACTGCGGCTGCCCCCCGCCCTCGTACTCGGCTGGCACCAGGCCTTCCCGCGGCGGCCGCGCTCGCTGGCCACGGTCGCCCGGCTCGCCCTGCCACTGCTGCTGATCGTGGTCGCGCTGAGCGCCTGGACCACCATCGACCGCTTCCACAGCGAACCCGAGCGGATCGGCCTCGCGGCCGCGCTCACGGCACACCCGGACGAGGGCCTCGGCGATCCGGCGGCCCGCGCCCTGCTCGCCCGGAACGCACAGGTCACCGCCGTGCACCCGGGCGCCGAGGTGGCCGCTCTGGTTCCGGGCCAGACGGCGACGATCGCACTGCGCGGGCTCGGTACGCGCCGGGATCCGTATCCGTTCTCGCTGGCCGAGGGCCGCCCGGCCCGCGGGCCCGACGAGGCGGTGGCCGGTCAGGGGCTGCTCGACCTGCTGGACGTGCGCGTCGGGGACTGGGTGCGGATGACCGTCGGCGCGCGCCCGCAGATCCTGCACATCGTCGGCCGCAGCATCGAGCCGGAGAACGGCGGCCGCGTCATCTCCACCTCGCTCGACACCCTGCGCGAGAACGACCCGGAGCTCCGCCCGACCCTCTACCAGCTCCAGTTGCGCCCCGGCGCCGACCCGGGCAGGGTCGCCGCCGAGCTGACCGCGGCCGGGCACGGGCACCTGGACGTGCACGCCGTGAGCAACCCGGCCGACGGTCTCTCGCCGCTGCGCGGGGTCGTCGTCGGGCTGATCGCCGTACTGGCCCTCATCGGGCTCATCGAGCTGCTGACCGCGGTCGGCGGCACCGTGCGCGAGGGCGAACGGGATCTGCTGGCGCTCAAGGCCATCGGGCTGTCCCCGCGGCAGATCACGGCGGTCACCGTCACGGCCACCGCCTGCACCGCGCTGGCGGCGGTCCTCGCGGGTACGGCGCTGGGGCTGCCTCTGGCGCACTGGCTGATCGACGTCCAGGGGAAGTCGAGTGGGATCGGCGCCGGTATCGCCCGGGGGCCGTCCCTCCTCCTGCTGTCCCTGTTCGGTCTGGCCGCGGTCCTGGGCGCCGCCGCCCTCGCCGCGCTCCCTGCGGGCCGCGCCGCCCGACGACGGCTCGCGGACACCCTGAGCGCGGTGGCCTGAGCCCGGGGCCCGAGCGCCGTCAGAACCCGTGCGGGTTCTGCTGGTGGTACGGGTTCCGCGGTCCTTGGTTGTACGGGTTCCCCGGTCCTTGGTTGTAGGGGCTCTGCCGTCCCTGGTTGTACGGGTTCCGCTGCCCCGGCGCATAGGGGTTGCCCTGGTCGTACGTGTACGCCGGACCCGGCCCGTACGGGTTGCCCTGCGGTGGCAGGTACCCGTACGGCGGGACAGGCGGAGCCGACGGGACAGGCGGAGGCAGTGTGGCCGGATGCGCCCCCAGGCGTATCCCGTGCCGCCTCCGCAACCGGTACATCTCCAGCGCGGCGATCCCCGTGACCGTCACCGGCGCCCCCAGAATGAAGACAACCCCCATCCCGAGACTGAGCCCGTGCAGATCCCCCGTGGCGAGGTCCGGAAGGGCCATCAGCCACGTCGTCACGGTGGCGAGCAACGGCGGCAGACAGCGGTGCACCGCGGCCGTACCGAAGAAGTTGCCGGACACCTTCACCGCACCCGAGCCGACGAACCCGGTCAGCCAGATCGCCACCAGCCCCAGCACCAGGGCGAACCCTCCGACCCCGGCGGCGAGCCACCACATCAGCACGGTCAGGACGATGGACCCGACGAAGGCCAGCAGCAGCTTGAACGAGTTGCCGAGCGGCACCCGCAGCTGCCGGACCGTCCCGGTGCGCCGCCAGACGAAGAGCATCACCCCGACGGTCAACGGCGTGATGAACAGCAGCACGGCGGACGCCGTCAGCATGTTCTGCAGCATTTCCGTGAAGGCGAACCCGCCTTGCACGAAGGTGTAGACACCGACCGCCGCGACCGCCCCGGCGACGCCCCGTACCCGCTTGAGCCGCTCCACCCCCGGATCGACCGCCTCCGGGATCCACGCCGGATGGAACACCGCCTCCGCGACCCTCTTCGGCTTCAGAAACGACCTCGCCGTCAGCGTGCCGCCCGTCCAACTCCCCCGCGAACCAGTCAACTTCCGCTCCCCCGAGCCTTCATCCACATGATCGCCCGGGAGTCTACGGGAAGCGGGCGGACTCCCACCGCCCGCTTTCCGTGACCCACGCGCGTCCGCGCCTACCGGCAGCGCAGCTCCCGGTACTTCGCGACGAGCGCCTTCGTCGACTCGTCCAGGCCGGGCACGTCCGCGCCCTCGGTCAGCGCGGGTTCGACCCGCTTGGCGAGGACCTTGCCGAGCTCGACACCCCACTGGTCGAAGGAGTCGATGTTCCAGACCGCGCCCTGGACGAACACCTTGTGCTCGTAGAGGGCGACCAACTGGCCGAGCACCGAGGGCGACAGCTCCCTCGCGAGGATCGTCGTCGTCGGGTGATTGCCCTTGAACGTCTTGTGCGGGACCAGTTCCTCGGCCACGCCCTCGGCGCGCACCTCGTCCGGCGTCTTGCCGAAGGCGAGGGCCTGGGTCTGCGCGAAGAAGTTCGCCATCAGCAGGTCGTGCTGGGCGACCAGGCCCGGCAGCAGATCGGCGACCGGCTCGGCGAAACCGATGAAGTCCGCCGGGATCAGCTTCGTGCCCTGGTGGATGAGCTGGTAGTAGGCGTGCTGCCCGTTGGTGCCGGGCGTCCCCCACACGACCGGGCCGGTCTCCCACTCCACGTCGTGCCCGTCGCGCTCCACGGACTTGCCGTTGGACTCCATGTCCAGCTGCTGCAGATACGCCGTGAACTTGGACAGGTAGTGCGAGTACGGCAGTACGGCGTGCGACTGGGCGTTGTGGAAGTTGCCGTACCAGATGCCCAACAGGCCCATCAGCAGCGGCACATTGGACTCGGCGGGCGCGGTGCGGAAGTGCTCGTCGACGAGGTGGAACCCGTCGAGCATCTCCCGGAAGCGGTCCGGCCCGATCGCGATCATCAGGGACAGACCGATCGCGGAGTCGTACGAGTACCGCCCGCCGACCCAGTCCCAGAACTCGAACATGTTGGCGGTGTCGATACCGAAGTCGGCGACCTTCTCGGCGTTGGTGGACAGCGCCACGAAGTGCTTGGCCACGGCATCCTGGTCGGCCTTCAGCTCGGTCAGCAGCCAGTTGCGCGCGGAGGTCGCGTTGGTGATCGTCTCGATGGTGGTGAACGTCTTCGAGGCGATGATGAACAGCGTCTCGGCCGGGTCGAGGTCGCGGACGGCCTCGTGCAGGTCGGCGCCGTCCACGTTCGACACGAAGCGGACCGTGAGGTCGCGGTCGGTGAAGGAGCGCAGCACCTCGTACGCCATCGCCGGGCCGAGGTCGGAGCCGCCGATGCCGATGTTCACGACGTTCTTGATGCGCTTGCCGGTGTGGCCGGTCCACTCGCCGGAGCGGACCCGCTCGGCGAAGCCGGCCATCTTGTCGAGCACGGCGTGCACGGCCGGGACGACGTTCTCCCCGTCGACCTCGATCACCGCGTCGCGCGGGGCGCGCAGCGCCACGTGGAGCACGGCCCGGTTCTCGGTGACGTTGATCTTCTCGCCGCGGAACATGGCGTCCCGCAGCCCGAAGACGTCGGTCGCCGCTGCCAGCTCGCGCAGCAGCCGCACCGTCTCGTCGGTGACCAGGTGCTTGGAGTAGTCGACATGCAGATCGCCGACCTGGAGCGTGTACCCGGTTCCGCGCCCGGGGTCGGTTGCGAACAGGTCCCGCAGATGGGTCTCCGCGAGCTGCTCGCGGTGCTTGGCCAGAGCGGTCCACTCGGGCGTCTGGTTGAGCCTGGCACGGCTGTCTGCGTTCATCTCTGGCTTCCGCCTTCTTTCCTGCGTGTGCTGCTGCTTGCCTCGCCCCACTGCCGGTCCCAACCTAATTGATCAGGGCTTGACGTGAGCTGTCGTCACGCCGTCGTCCGGCTCAACAACAGATACGTCCGGCAGATGCGCGGGTATCAGCGAGGTGACGGCGAGCCCGAAGAGAACGGCCGCGAACAGCGCGGGTCCGTTCAGCCCGTAGGCACCCGCCACGGCGCCGCCGAGCAGGGCGCCGGCCGGGGCCCCGGAGGTGGAGGCGGTGCGGAACGCGGAGCTGACGCGGCCCACCATGGCCGCCGGGCTGCGCTGCTGCATCAGCGTGACCTGGTTGACGTTCCACACCATGCCCATCAGTCCGAGCAGTGCCATGCCCGCGAGGAGTGCACCCAGGTGGCGGACGGTGCCGAGGAGTACCAGGGCCGCCGTCTGGACGCATCCGCACAGGAGCAGGCTCCGTACCCGCCCGATCCGGCGCGCGATCCACTGGGCCGGCACTCCCCCGGCCAGGGATCCGGCCGAGTAGGCCGTCATCGCGGCCGCGAAGCCCGCGTTTCCCGCGTGCAGCCAGCCGGTCACGTGCAGGACCAGCGTGGCGATCAGGGCGCCCATGCCGATGTTGCACAGCAGTGTGGCCGTGCAGACCGCGCGCAGCACCCTGTCGTGCCACAGGGTGCGCACTCCCTCGGCCACCTCCGCCCGCAGGGTGCTCCCGGCGGGCCGGGGCTCCCGCTCGGGCGCCCGGATCCGCAGGGAGGCCACGAGGGCCGCGGCCAGCAGATAGGTGACCGCGTCGGCCGCGAACGGCGCGGCGGCCCCGAGGGTGAGCAGCAGCGGCACGAAGGGCCCGGCCAGGAAGCCGCCGGCGAGCTGCTGGCCGGTCATCAGCCTGGCATTGGCGCTGCCCAGGGTCTCTTTGCCGACCAGGGAGGGCAGCAGGGCCGTGGACGCGTTGTCGAACAGCGTCTGGAGGGTGGTCAGGGCGAAGGCGAGCGTGATCAGCAGGCCGAACGTGGCATGGCCGAGCCCGACGGCGAGGGCGAAGCAGACCACCAGCCCGCCGCGTACGGTGTCGACGGCCCACATCGCCCGCCGCTGGTCCACCCGGTCCGCGACCGCGCCGCCCAGCAGCCCGAAGAGGAGCCAGGGGAGGTAGCCGCAGGCCGTGACGGAGGCGATGACGAGCGGGTCGTCCGTGAGCCGCACGGCGAGCAGCGGCAGCGCGGCGGTGCGCAGGGCGTCCCCGAAGCGCGAGACCACCGCCGCGCTCCACAGCCGCCCGAATCCCCCGCGCCACGCCGGTGCCCGCACCCCCGCCGCCTCGAACGTCGTCACAAGGCCCCCTCTGGTTCCGCCACTTCAAGAACGGTAGAGGGCACCACTGACAATCGGCTCGCGACGACGCCGCGGACGCTCCGCGAGCGGGTCGGCACGGCGGCCCGCCCCGGCGGCGCCCGTGCGCGACCCGGCGTGCGAAACACGTCCGGCCAGGCACCTCGGTGCCCGGCCGGTTCTCAACTCCTAGATTTCGCCCCGCAGTTTGGCGAGCGCCTCGGCGAGGATGGCCTCGCCGTCCGCGTCGCTGCGCCGCTCCCGTACGTACGCGAGGTGCGTCTTGTACGGCTCGGTGCGCGGCGGGTCCGGCGGGTTGTCCTGGTCCTGTCCGGCGGGAAAGCCGCAGCGCGGGCAGTCCCAGGTCTCGGGAACCTGCGCGTCGCTGGCGAAGCTGGGCACCGTCTCGTGCCCGTTGGAGCACCAGAAGGAGATGCGCAGCCGCGGCGCGGACTCGCCGCGCTCGGCCTCGCCCATCGGCCCCGCCCCGACCCGGCTTCCTCGGATCGCGTTGCCACTTGCCACGGTCGTAACTCCCTGCGTGATGGTGCCGCGAAGCGAGTCGGCGTGACGCTTCGCTGCGAGCGCCTCAGTCTACGTAAGGCCCAACGCGCGTCCAGTGATTGGAGTTACACCCCGGCCCCTAGACGCAAGCCCCATGATAGGCCGCGCCTGGGGGCGCGTACCGGACATGGGGCCTTACGTGCGGATTGTGCTTGCGTAATGTGCAGTTGTGCTGCTGTACCGATGCCGGTCGGTGATCAGTTGTTGACCTTCATCAGGATGCCGAGCACGACAATGGACGCGAACCAGAGCAGACCGATCACCACGGTGATGCGGTCGAGGTTGCGCTCGGCGACCGAGGAGCCACCGACGGACGACTGCATGCCGCCACCGAACATGTCGGAGAGGCCGCCGCCCTTCCCCTTGTGCATCAGCACCAGCAGCATCAGCAGCAGGCTGAAGACGATCAGGGCGATCGAGAACCCCAAAACCACGGCTGGACCAACTTCCTCGGAACTGAATGGACGACGGGGGCCGAAGCCTACTGGGTGAGCATCTGAAGCCCACTCCGAAGGCCGCGACCCCCGCAAGGGTACGACGAATCGCCGCTAGCGCATACTTACTGGTCGCGGAAGCGGACGATCTTGACGAACTCGTCGGCGTCCAGGGAGGCACCGCCGACCAGGGCGCCGTCGATGTCGGGCTTCGCCATGATCTCCGCGACATTGCCCGACTTCACGGAGCCGCCGTACTGGATGCGGACCTGGTCGGCCACTTCCTGGGAGTACAGCTCGGCCAGCCGGGCGCGGATCGCCGCGCAGACCTCCTGGGCGTCGTCGGAGCCGCAGACCTTGCCGGTGCCGATGGCCCAGACCGGCTCGTACGCGATCACGATCGACTCGGCCTGCTCGGCCGGGACGTCCTTGAGACCGCCGTCGACCTGGGAGAGCGTGTGCGCGACGTGGTTGCCCGCCTCGCGGATCTCCAGCTCCTCGCCGACGCACATGATCGGGGTCAGGCCGTGCTTGAAGGCGGCCTTGATCTTGGCGTTGACGATCTCGTCGGTCTCGTTGTGGTACTGCCGGCGCTCGGAGTGGCCGATCGCCACGTACGTGCACTTCAGCTTGGCCAGCATCGGGCCCGAGATCTCGCCGGTATAGGCACCGGAGTCCTGCGCCGAGAGGTCCTGAGCGCCGTACTTGATCTTGAGCTTGTCGCCGTCGACCAGGGTCTGTACGGAGCGCAGGTCGGTGAAGGGCGGCAGGACGGCGACCTCACAGGCCTCGTAGTCCTTGTCGGCCAGGGCGAAGGCGAGCTTCTGGACGTGCGCGATGGCCTCGAGGTGGTTGAGGTTCATCTTCCAGTTGCCCGCCATCAGCGGCATACGGGTCGTCATGCGGGGTCAGTCCTCCAGTGCGGCGAGGCCGGGGAGCGTCTTGCCCTCGAGGTATTCGAGGGAGGCGCCGCCACCGGTCGAGATGTGACCGAATGCCTTCTCGTCGAAGCCCAGGATGCGGACGGCCGCGGCGGAGTCGCCACCGCCGACGACCGTGAAGGCCGGGGATTCGACGAGGGCCTGGGCGACCGCCTTGGTGCCCTCGGCGTAGTCGGGGTGCTCGAAGACGCCCATCGGACCGTTCCAGAAGACGGTGGCCGCGTCGGCGAGCTTCGAGGCGTACAGCTTGCGGGTCTCCGGACCGATGTCCAGGCCCTCCTGGTCGGCCGGGATGGCGTCCGCGGCGACGGTGGTGGGGTTGGCCGGGGCCTTGGTCTTCAGGTCCGGGAACTCCGGAGCCACCAGGACGTCGACGGGGAGGACCAGCTCGACGCCGTTCTTCTCCGCGCGGTCCATGTACTCCTTGACGGCCGGAACCTGGTCCTCCTGAAGGAGGGAGATGCCGACCTCGTACCCCTTGGCCTTGAGGAAGGTGTACGCCATGCCGCCGCCGATGAGCAGACGGTCGGCCTTGCCGAGCAGCTGGTCGATGACGGCGAGCTTGTCGGAGACCTTGGCGCCGCCGAGCGCGACGACGTAGGGGCGCTTGACGTCCTCGGTGAGCTTCTTCAGGACGTTGACCTCGGTGGCGATGAGGTAGCCCGCGTAGTGCGGAAGGCGCGCCGGGAGGTCGTACACGGAGGCGTGCTTGCGGTGCACGGCACCGAAACCGTCGCCTACGTAGACGTCGGCCAGGGCGGCGAGCTGGTCGGCGAACTCGCCGCGCTCGGTGTCGTCCTTGGACGTCTCGCCCGGGTTGAAGCGCAGGTTCTCGATCACGGCGACCTGGCCGGGCTGGAGGCCGTTCACGGCGTCGTGGGCGGCGGGGCCGACCGTGTCCTGGGCGAACGCCACGGGGGCGCCGAGCAGTTCACCGAGTCGCTCGGCGGGCTGCAGCAGGGAGAACGCCGGGGCCGGGGCGCCCTTGGGGCGGCCCAGGTGCGAGGCGACGACCACCTTGGCGCCCGCTTCGGCGAGGGCCTTGATGGTGGGCAGGACGGCGCGGATACGGCCGTCGTCGGTGATGAGGCCGTCGGCCAGCGGCACGTTGAGGTCGGCGCGGACGAAGACCCGCTTGCCGTCCACGCCTTCGGCGAGAAGTTCGTCGATCGTCTTCATAAAGGGACTCCTAGGAGGGCTCTGTTGTCCGGGAGGGCTGTTCGATCCGTGCACAGAGCAGGGCTCGGACAACGCGGCTGTGCGCTGCCCGAGCCCTGCTCTCACATCAGAGGTGCCTGCTCCGGGACTTAGAGCTGGCCGCCGACGAAGACCGTGAGGTCGACGAGACGGTTGGAGTAGCCCCACTCGTTGTCGTACCAGCCGAGGATCTTCACCGAGTTGCCCTCCTGGACCATCGTCAGGGAGGAGTCGAAGGTGCAGGAGGCCGGGTCGCCGACGATGTCCGAGGAGACGATCGGGTCCTCGGTGTAGGCCAGGTAGCCCTTGAGGTCGCCGTCGTCGGAGGCCTTCTTGAACGCGGCGTTGACCTCGTCCTTGGTGACCTCGCGCTGCAGCGTCACGACCAGGTCGGTGGCCGAGCCGGTCGGGACCGGGACGCGCATCGCGATGCCGTCGAGCTTGCCCTTGAGCTGCGGCAGGACCAGGGCGGTGGCCTTGGCGGCACCGGTCGTGGTCGGGATGATGTTCTCGGCGGCGGCGCGGGCGCGACGCAGGTCCGAGTGCGGGAAGTCCAGGATGCGCTGGTCGTTCGTGTACGCGTGGACCGTCGTCATCAGGCCCTTGACGATGCCGAAGTTCTCGTCGAGCACCTTGGCCATCGGCGCCACACAGTTGGTGGTGCAGGAGGCGTTGGAGATGATGTGGTGCTGCGCCGGGTCGTACTTGTCCTGGTTGACGCCCATCACGATGGTGATGTCCTCGTCCTTGGCCGGAGCCGAGATCAGGACCTTCTTGGCGCCACCGGCGATGTGCTTCTCGGCGTCGGCCTTCTTGGTGAAGATGCCGGTCGACTCGATGACGATGTCGACGCCCAGCTCACCCCACGGGATGTCGGCGGGGTTGCGCTCGGAGAGCACCTTGATGGTGTGGCCGTCGACGGTGATGGTGTCGGCGGTGTGCGACACCTCGGCCTTGAGGCGGCCCAGGATGGTGTCGTACTTCAGCAGGTGAGCGGTGGTCGCGGTGTCACCCAGGTCGTTGACAGCCACGATCTCGATGTCAGCACCCTGCTCCAGCAGCGCGCGGAAGTAGTTACGACCGATGCGGCCAAAGCCGTTGATGCCTACGCGGATCGTCACGAACCGATCTCCTCGTTAGGTACGCCGACTCAGTGCCGGCGAGTTGTATGGGATGTCCCCGACCGCCTACGACCCTACCTCCCCGGGGCGTCTGCGGTGACATCGAGATACCCCATACACGGCAGGGTGTTCCGTACCCACCAGTAGGGGTACGGAACACCCTCGGTGTTGACGAGATAGTCACACAGGGTTAGCTGTTCAGCGCCCCGAGCGCCTTCTTGATGAGGGCCGCCCGGTCGGCCGCCGCGGTGACGTGCTCCAAGCCGAAGCCCAGCAGCACCGTGTCGTGCGTGGTGACTCCGCCGTACGTCTTGAACAGTTCTCCGTAGCGCGCCCAGTCCTTGAGCACGGAGGGGCTGCCCGGAGGCGGTCCGGAGGCGCTCCAGGGCCCGAGGGAGGTCTCGAATCCCTCGGTCTGGGTGGCCGTCCCGCCCACGACGAGGGAGGCGTTGTCCGCGAGGACGCCGTGACCGCCGGTGTTCGGGTCGGTGATGTAGCTCAGCGACACCTCGACCGACTTGCCCGCGTACGCGCTGAGGTCGAAGTTGACCTGCTGCCAGCCGCTGGAGGCGCCGGTGAAGCTGTTCCACGCCCCGCTGGTACCGGTGTTGGCGCAGCCGGTGGAACTCACGGTCAGGTACCGCTTGAGGAAGGGGTGCTCCCTGACCAGGAATCCAGCCTCGCACTCCGCCGGGACCGTGGTGCTGGTGGCGCCGCCCGCCTCGGGCAGCGTCGTCCAGTCGTCGGCCCCGGTGGTGTGGGCCTCGAGCACCGCGTGGTCGTAGCCGGGCTCGGTGTCCCACAGGAGTTGGGTGCGCAGCGTCGGCTTGTCGGCGGCGCTGACACCGGTGAGGTCGATGGTCCTGGTGAGGCGCTTGTAGGCGTCGTCGGTGTGCACGGCGGCGGCCATGTACGAGCCCGCGTAGGGCCCGTACGGGTTGACGGTCCCGGCGAACTGGCCCGCTCCCGCGCTCGAGGCGAACTGCGGGTACTGCGCGGGCGCCAGCGAGTCCGAGGTGACGCCGTAGGTGCCCGCCGTGTTCAGCGGGTTGCCGGGCGCGTCGCCGAGCGCCCCCGTGAAGCCGGTGAGCTTTCCGGCGCCGGCGAATCCGTTGGCCCCCGGAGTGGACGTACGGGAGTAGGCGCCCAGGTAGTACTGGCTGAAGTCGTTCGAAAGGGTGCCTCCGCCGAGGTCGACGTTGCCGCCGGCCAGCTCGCCCGCCTCGATCAGCTTGCCGCCCTCGTTGAGGAAGGCGCGCAGCTGGAGCTGGGTGGCGTTGCCCGGCCGGGCGGCGCCGGTGTAGTGGACGACCGTCTTGAAGTGGTCGAGCACGCCGAGCGCGTCGGGCGCGCCCAGGGTCGCCACGTCCCACACGAGGGGCTTCCTGCCGTTGGCCTTCAGAGCGTCGACGTAGGCCTGGGACTGCGTGGCGGTCGCGCCCTCCTCGGCGACGACCAGCGTGTCGGCACTGGGCCGCTGGGCCACGGTGTACGTGAAGTGCGTACTGGAGGTCTTCTTGCCGCTCTTGGTCTCACCGGTGAACCACACCTCGACCTTGTCGCCGGGGTTGCCGTTCTTCACCTTGGCGCGGTACTCGTCGAAGTAGAGGTTGTCCTTGCCGCCGTAGGTCTCGCCGCCCTTCCAGGCCTTGAGTGCCATGTCCAGCGTGCGGCCGCCATTGACGCGGTACTTGAGCTCCTTGTCGCGTACGGACTTGCGGACGACCACGGAGACCGTCTGGTCGGCGCCGCGGGAGTACGACGTCGTGAAGGGGGCCGGGGTGAAGTCGGGCGCGTCGAGTCCCACCGAGGACGACGGCTGGTCGGGGTGGGCCGCGGTCTCGGCGACGGAGAGCGCGAACGGGACGTTCTTCTCGAACTCCTGCTCGATCAGCTTCTCGTCGTCCGGGAAGGTGAAGACCGAGGCGCAGTCGGCCGCGTTCCAGGCGTCGTTCGGGTCGATGTCCGAGGCGGTCTGGCAGGTCGACATCTCGGGGGTGAACATCGCCATGCCGTTGACGTTGCCCGCGTGGCCGTCCGCCTCGCCGTTGGTCGTGTAGAGCTCCGAGGAGACCTGGGGGTGATAGCCCGGGATCGCGGAGTGCTCGGGGGTTCCGGCGAGCGCCTTGTAGAGCACGTCGTCCGGGGTGGGCGTCGCCACCTGCCAGCCCACTCCGTAGAGGAGCAGTTCGGCGGCGGAGTGGTAGTTGATGCCGTACGTGAAGCCGATCCGCTTCTCGAAGGCGTCGAGCGCCTTGGTCTCGGGCTCGGAGCCGGGGCTCGCGCCGCGGTAGGTCTCACTGGTGGGGTTGGGTGACGAACCCTCGTCGTCGTAGCCCCACTTGTAGGCGAAGTTGCGGTTGAGGTCGACGCCGTCACCGGTGGAGATGACCCCGTCGCCGTTGACGTCCCGCAGGTTCTTGCGCCACTGGCGGGCGTCGGCGTCCTTGAACGTGTAGTCGTAGCCGTCGGGGTTGGCCGACAGGACGAACCACAGTTCGGTGGAGTCGACGATCTTCTTGATGCGTTTGTCCGTGGAGTAGTTGTCCAAGTAGTAGTGCATCAGACGCCGCGTCATCTCGGGCGTGATCCACTCGCGTGCGTGCTGGTTGGACATGTACAGCACGGACGGCTTGGAGCCGTCCTTGGACTTCTTCGCGCCCTTGGTCAGTTTGAGCGCGAGGATGTCCTGGCCGTTGACCGTCTTGCCGATGGAGACGACCTTGGTGAGATCGGGGTGGGCGGCACCGGTCTTGACGATCTCCTCCTGGAGATTGCCCTTGCCGCTGTACGGGCGGAACACGCCCTGGGCCGCCTTCTCCACCCGCGCCTCGGCCTTGGCCGTCAGGGTGTGCTCGGTGAGGTCGACGCCCTGCTTCTCCAGCTTCTTGGCCTGCTGGTCGGTGACGTAGACCTCGACCGCGCTCTTGCCGTTCTTCCACGTCGTGTCGCCGAGTTCGTGGCCGTCCTGCCCGGCCGCGAGCAGCAGGGGTATCTGCTGCTTCGTGATCTCCGCGTGGAACACCTTCACGGCGTTCGCGTCGGGCTTGGGTGAACCGCCGTTCTGCGCCTGGGCGATGGGCGCCATGCCCGCACCGCCCAGCAGGAGCGCGCCCGTAGCGAGGATCGCTCTCGCTCTTCGTCTCATGAGCCCCCCTTGCGTGAGTCCGCCACAGCAGCGAACAGATGCCAGGCTCATGACACTTCATGGTCAAGTCAAGGGTGCCTCACAGGAACGCGAACGCCGGTGCCGACGCCCCAAGTGGACATCGGCACCGGCGTGTTGGGCTTCCGGCGATCGATCGGACGGGTCAGCCCGCGAGGTTGTCCGCCATCTCCTCGGTGAGGTTCGACTCCGTCCCGGGGATGCCGAGATCCTGGGCCCGCTTGTCGGCCATCGCCAGCAGCCGACGGATACGGCCGGCGACGGCGTCCTTGGTCAGCGGCGGGTCGGCGAGCGCGCCCAGCTCCTCCAGGGAGGCCTGCTTGTGCTCCATGCGCAGCCGTCCGGCGGCCGCGAGGTGCTCCGGCACCTCGTCCGCGAGGATCTCCAGGGCGCGCTGCACGCGGGCTCCGGCGGCGACGGCGGCACGGGCCGAGCGGCGCAGG
>LRTP01001181.1 GCA_001550305.1 Streptomyces diastatochromogenes | reverse complement strand
GGCACGGGCCGAGCGGCGCAGGTTGGCGTCGTCGAAGTTGGCGAGCCGGTTGGCCGTGGCGCGGACCTCGCGGCGCATCCGCCGCTCCTCCCAGGCCAGCACCGACTCGTGCGCTCCGAGACGGGTGAGCAGCGCGCCGATCGCGTCTCCGTCACGGACGACCACGCGGTCCACGCCGCGCACCTCGCGGGCCTTCGCGGCGATCGAGAGCCGACGGGCGGCGCCGACGAGCGCGAGCGCGGCCTCCGGACCCGGGCAGGTCACCTCCAGGGAGGAGGAACGGCCCGGCTCGGTGAGCGAGCCGTGCGCCAGGAACGCCCCGCGCCAGGCCGCCTCGGCGTCGCAGGTGGCCCCCGAGACCACCTGCGGCGGGAGGCCCCGGATCGGGCGCCCACGGCCGTCCACGAGCCCCGTCTGGCGGGCCAGCTGGTCGCCGCCCGCCACGACGCGTACGACATAGCGGGAGCCGCGGCGCAGACCGCCGGGCGCCATCACGATCAGTTCGGAACTGTGGCCGAAGATCTCCAGAATGTCCCGCTTCAGCCGGCGCGCCGCCATCGCGGTGTCCAGCTCCGCCTCGATCACAATCCGGCCGCTCACCAGGTGGAGGCCGCCGGCGAACCGCAGAATGGCGGAGACCTCCGCCTTTCTGCAGCAGGTCCGGGTGACGGGGAGCCGGGAAATTTCATCCTTCACCGCTGCCGTCATCGCCATGGGCCGATCCTTCCATGCATCCGAAAAATACGGTCGTACGCGGCGGCCAACAGCTCCGGGTCGTGCCGCGGAGTTCCGTCGGTCCGGGCCACCGGCGCCAGCTCGACCGCGGCGCCGAACCGCTGGGCGGCGTCGGTGAGCAGTTCGCGATCGGGCACGGCGGCCTCGTCGGCCAGCACCACGTCCAGGGCGAGTTTAGGGGCGTGTCGTCCCAAAACCTCCAAATGACGCTGCGGGGAGAAGCCCTCGGTTTCTCCGGGCTGCGGGGCGAGGTTCAGGGAGAGTACCCGGCGCGCCTTCGTCTCGGTGAGCGCGTCGAGGAGCTCGGGCACGAGAAGGTGCGGAATCACCGAGGAGAACCAGGAGCCGGGACCGAGGACCACCCAGTCGGCGTCGAGGACCGCCGCCACGGCCTCGGGGACGGCGGGCGGGTCGGCGGGGACGACGTGCACGGACTGCACCTCGCCTGGGGTGAGGGCCACGGTCGCCTGTCCCCGTACCGTGTCCACGTCCTCGGGCCGCTCCGGGTCGTGCCCCTTGACGAGGGCCTGCAGCTCCAGGGGCACGGCGGACATGGGCAGCACCCGGCCGTGCGCCCCGAGAAGCCTGCCGACCAGGTCCAGGGCCTGGACATGGTCGCCGAGCTGCTCCCACAGGGCGACGATCAGCAGATTGCCGACCGCGTGCTCGTGCAGATCGCCCTGGGACTGGAAACGGTGCTGGATGACGCGGGCCCAGGTCTGGCCCCAGTCGTCGTCGCCGCACAGCGCGGCCAGGGCCTTGCGCAGGTCGCCGGGCGGCAGCACGCCCAGCTCGTCGCGCAGGCGCCCGCTGGAACCGCCGTCGTCGT
>LRTP01001180.1 GCA_001550305.1 Streptomyces diastatochromogenes | reverse complement strand
CCGGGGTGGCTGTAGTCGACCGGGCCGCCCGTGGGGGCGGACGGCTGGGTGACGGCGGAGGGGTCGGGCTGCGCGGGGCCTCCCGGGTAGCCCGTCTGCGGCACCGTGGCTCCTTGCGGACCCGGCGCGTCGTACGGGGACTGCGCCGGTACGGTCCCGGGGGCGCCCTGCGGTGCGGCGTACGGCTGGTCCGGTCCCGGCGCCGAGGCGGCCGCCTGTCGTGAGCGGTCCGCGTCCGCCGTACGCGGCGGGGGTGCCGACACCGAGCGGGCCAGCCCCTGGGCCACCGCTTCGTTGATGCTGCCCGCGAGCTGTCGGGCCTCGGACAGTCCCTGGTCGGTGAGGAGTTCGGCGAGGCCGCCCGCGTACCCCTGGCCGACCGCGCGTACCTTCCAGACGCCCTGTCTGCGGTAGAGCTCCAGGGCGACGACGGCCGACTCCGTGTCCAGGCCGGTGATGGTGTAGCTGGCGACCTCGACCCCGTCGAGGCCGGTGACGGCGACGAAGGGGGCGGCGACGGCCCCGAACCGGACAGGACCACCGGCACCGGTCGGCAGGGCGAGCAGCACGCTGACGCGGTGCACGGTCCCCGGCAGGGCGTCCAGGTCGAACGCGAGGCGGTGGTCGGCCGCCGCCTGCTTGGAGACCTCGAGTCCGGGCAGGGTCGGCGCGCCCGGGTGAGCCACCCATTCGACGCCCCGGACCCTGCCCTGCTCGTCGCTCAGCGTGGCCCCGGCCACGATCGGCCGGCCGGCCGATACGCGGACCTCAAGACGGGCCTGGGAGAGCGGGTGGTTCTGCCCCCGGACCAGCTCGGCCGTCATCGCCTTGTCCCCCCGTGTCGCTTCGTGTGCCGGGCGCCGCGCTGCCTACAGGTGCGGCAGGATCGCGGGCATCAGGTCCTGGAAGGTACGGCCGTTGGCCGGTGTGCCCAGGGCCGTCATCTGCCAGCCAGGGCCCGCGCGGTGCACCTTCGCCATGATCTGCGCCGTGTACTGGCCGCCGCCCGCGAGCGTGTAGCGGGCGAGCTCCTGGCCGTTGGTCTCGTCGACCAGACGGCAGAACGCGTTCTGCACTTCCTGGAACGTCTGGCCCGTGAAGGAGTTGACGGTGAAAATGATCTGGTCGATGTGGACCGGGACGCGCTGGAGGTCGACGAGGATCGCCTCGTCGTCACCACCCTGGCCCACGCCACCGACCAGGTTGTCACCGGTGTGCCGCACGGATCCGTCGTCGCTGACGAGGTGACGGAAGAACACCACGTCGACGGGCTGCTTGTCCGCGAACAGCACGGCGGACGCGTCGAGGTCGATCTCCCGGGTGCGCGAGCCGAACAGGCCGCGCCGGGGAGCCGCCTGCCAGCCGAGCCCCATGCGCACCGCGGTCAGGGTGCCCCCGTCGTTCTTCTGCAGACTGATGGCCTGACCCTTGGTCATGTTGACCGTCACGCGCTGTTCCCCTCTCGAGCTGTCCCCTGTTGCCGCGGAGTCCGCGGATGTCCAGCACCCTACGCAGCGCCGACGACCGTGCCGAACCCTGGGGCGCGCTTTGTGTCGGTGTTGCAACACAGCGCGTATCCGCCGAGGTCCGGCACGGTGGGCGGGGGCCTCAGGCCAGGCCCGCCTCCTTCATCTGGCGCAGCTCCTTCTTCATCTCCGACACCTCGTCGCGCAGCCGTGCCGCGATCTCGAACTGGAGGTCGGCCGCGGCGGCCCGCATCCGCTCCGTCATCTCCTCGATCTGCTCGGTGAGTTCGGCCGCGGGGCGGTCCGTCGGCACCGTCTCCTTGGCCTTGCCCTTGGCGGACTTGGCCGCCTTGCCGCCGAGCGAGGGCACGGGAGCCTTGGCTCCCTTGCCGTCCTTGCCCTTGCGGTATCCGGAGCCGAGCAACTGCTCCGTGTCGATGTCCTCGCGGGCGATCTGGGCGACGATGTCGTTGATCTTCTTGCGGAGGGGCTGCGGGTCGATGCCCCTCTCCTCGTTGTAGGCGACCTGCTTCTCCCGGCGGCGGTTGGTCTCCTCGATGGCCTTCTCCATCGCCGGGGTGATCCGGTCGGCGTACATGTGGACCTGGCCGGAGACATTGCGCGCCGCGCGGCCGATGGTCTGGATCAGTGACGTGCCCGAACGCAGGAAGCCCTCCTTGTCGGCGTCGAGGATCGACACCAGGGAGACCTCGGGCAGGTCGAGGCCCTCGCGCAGCAGGTTGATGCCGACCAGGACGTCGAACTCGCCCGAGCGCAGCTCGCGCAGCAGCTCGACGCGGCGCAGGGTGTCGACGTCGCTGTGCAGATAGCGCACCTGGATGCCGAGCTCCAGGAAGTAGTCGGTGAGGTCCTCGGCCATCTTCTTGGTGAGCGTGGTGACCAGGACGCGCTCGTCCTTCTCGGTGCGCTTGCGGATCTCGTGCACCAGGTCGTCGATCTGGCCCTCGGTGGGCTTGACGACGACCTCGGGGTCGATCAGGCCGGTGGGGCGGATGATCTGCTCCACGAAGCCGTCACCCCGCGAGAGTTCGTACTTCCCCGGGGTCGCCGACAGATAGACGGTCTGCCCGATGCGCTGCTGGAACTCCTCCCACTTCAGGGGCCGGTTGTCCAGGGCGGAGGGCAGCCGGAAGCCGTGGTCGACGAGGGTGCGCTTGCGGGAGGCGTCGCCCTCGTACATGGCACCGATCTGCGGGACCGTGACGTGCGACTCGTCGAGGACGAGCAGGAAGTCGTCCGGGAAGTAGTCGATCAGCGTGTTCGGCGGGGAGCCGGGTTCGCGGCCGTCGAAGTGCATCGAGTAGTTCTCGACGCCGGAGCAGGAGCCGATCTGGCGGAGCATCTCCAGGTCGTACGTCGTACGCATGCGCAGGCGCTGGGCCTCCAGGAGCTTGCCCTGCTTCTCCAGCTCGGCGAGGCGCTCCCCCAGTTCCTTCTCGATGTCGTTGACCGCGCGCTCCATGCGCTCGGGGCCGGCCACGTAGTGGGACGCGGGGAAGACGTAGACCTGGTTGTCGTCGCTGATGACCTCACCGGTGAGCGGGTGCAGCGTGGAGAGTGCCTCGATCTCGTCGCCGAACATCTCGATGCGGACGGCGAGCTCCTCGTAGACCGGGAAGATCTCGATGGTGTCGCCGCGGACCCGGAAGGTGCCGCGGGCGAACGCCACGTCGTTGCGCGTGTACTGGATGTCGACGAAGCGGCGCAGCAGGTCGTCGCGGTCGATCTCGTCGCCGACCTTGAGGCTGACCATCCGGTCGACGTACTCCTGCGGCGTGCCGAGGCCGTAGATGCAGGAGACCGAGGCGACCACCACGACGTCGCGGCGGGTGAGCAGCGAGTTGGTCGCGGAGTGGCGCAGGCGCTCGACCTCCTCGTTGATCGAGGAGTCCTTCTCGATGTAGGTGTCCGACTGCGGGACGTAGGCCTCGGGCTGGTAGTAGTCGTAGTACGAGACGAAGTACTCGACCGCGTTGTTCGGCAGCAGCTCGCGGAACTCGTTGGCCAGCTGTGCGGCCAGCGTCTTGTTCGGTGCCATGACGAGCGTGGGGCGCTGGAGCTTCTCGATCATCCACGCGGTGGTGGCGGACTTGCCGGTGCCGGTCGCGCCCAGCAGGACGACATCCTTCTCACCCGCGCGGATGCGCTTTTCCAGGTCGGCGATGGCCGCCGGCTGGTCACCGCTCGGCTGGTAGGGGCTGACGACCTCGAAGGGCGCCACCGAACGTTCGATCTTTGATACGGGCCGCATGGGTTCCACCGTACGACCCCGCACTGACAACGGGCCCGGATCACCGGTTCTGGGGGGTGCGTGAGCTGCGGTGGCCGCGCTCCCGGCCGGCGCGCGGCAGGGGGCGGCGGCCGACGTACTGGACCGTGGAGTGGGCCGGGACGCCGGGCCGGTGCTCCGTGGGCCTCCAGTCGGGCTTGCCCATGACCATCAGCGGGTCGAACATCACGACGACGCCCGCCAGACACAGGAAGACCAGCGGGCCGATCATCATGGGCGCGAGCAGGGCGGCGGCCGAGTCGCCGCCGGGACTGTTGGACGTGCCGTGGAGATGGACGCTGAGGGCGGCCATGCCCGTGTAGTGCATACCGCTGACGGCCAGTCCCATGACGAGGCTGGCGCCCACGCTCCAGAGGAATCCCCGGACCTGCCCCGCCGCCCACAGAGCGGCGGTGGCGGCGACGACGGCTATGACCACCGAGGCGGAGACGGTGAGGGTGTTGTACTCGAGGTTCCCGTTGAGGCGCATGCCGGCCATGCCCAGATAGTGCATCGAGGCGACTCCCAGACCGGTGATGGTGCCCCCGGTGAAGAGCGCCGTTCCGGTGGCGCCCCGGTAACCCACGATGAAGATCCCGATGCCGACCATCACGACCGCCACGCCCAGGCTCGCGAACGTCGTCGGCTTGTCGTAGTGGATCGGGGTCTCCTTTACGGTGAACCCCATCATGGCTATGAAATGCATGGTCCATATGCCCGAGGCGATCGCCACCGAGCCGAGCGCGAGCCAGCCGGCCCGCCAGGAGCGGGCGACGAGCATCGATCTGGTGGTGCAGCGCAGGCCGAGCGCTCCGCCCAGGCAGGCCATGAGGTACGCCACCAGCGGTGTGACGAGTCCGTAACTGAAGCCGTCGACCGTGCCCTGCATGCGCGGCTGCCCTTCCCGCCCTTTTACGCCAGAAATTCCCGGAAATGCCCCCACCCTCGGGACCGAAACCACGGCCAGGGTCGAGGCAGAGAGTATGACTCCCACCTGAATGGTCGAACGATTTTCCGGCAAAGAATCACGACCTCGCCGCACCTGTGTGATGCCGGTGAGCGGACTTGGTCAACTCCATTCAATCCGTGTCCATCCGGTACCCCTCCGTCGTTGACTCTCTGCTGTCACTCTTGATCTGTCTGTGATCGCTCGACGCGAGGAGTACGTATGCACGCGCGCGTTGCCGCCGCCACGACCGCCGCGTTTATCGGGGGAACCATCCTGATACTGCCCACCTCCCACGCACAGGCCGGCTCCCTGCGCAGAGCTCCGTTGGTCGTCTCGCACCGCGGAGCGTCCGCCTACGCGCCCGAGAACACCCTCGCCTCCATCGACAAGGCGGCCGCGATGGGCTTCGGCTGGGTCGAGAACGACGTCCAGCGCACCAAGGACGGCGAGCTCGTCGTGCTCCACGACGCAAGCCTGGCGCGTACGACCGACGTCAAGAAGGTCTATCCGCACCGGGCTCCCTGGAAGGTCAAGGACTTCACCGCGGCTGAGGTCGCGCGCCTGGACGCGGGGAGCTGGTTCGGTCCCCGGTACGCGGGCACCCGTGTGCCGACGCTGAAGCAGTACATGCACCGCGTCTCGCACAATCACCAGAAGCTCGTGCTGGAGATCAAGAACCCCGAGCTCTATCCGGGTATCGAGCGGCAGACCCTCAAGGTCCTGAGCAACGAAGGCTGGCTGGATCCGGACCATCTCAGGAACCGGCTGGTCGTCCAGAGCTTCAGCGAGCACAGCGTGCGGACGGTCCACGAACTGCGTCCCGGGATCACCACGGCCTTCCTGGGCAAGCCGTCGGTCGCGCGCCTGCACGAGTACGCGCGGTTCGCCGATCTGATCAACCCGGACCACGCCTCCCTCTCGGCCGGCTATGTCTCCGCGGTCCACTCGTTCGTCGGACCGCACAACCGGCCGATGGAGGTCTTCACCTGGACCATCGACGACGCGAACACCGCACGGCGCCTGGCGGGCTACGGCGTGGACGGCGTGATCACGAACAAGCCCGACGTGATCCGGAGCGCCCTGCAACAGACCTGATCGCTTGTCGGCGGGTCTCTTGCCCGCGGCACGGACGCCGTGCGGCGCCCGTGCCGCGGGCATTGTCAGTGGCGGATCGTACGGTGGATCGCATGAACAGCGATGGGCAGGACGAACAGCGGGTGGTGTGGGCCGTCGTCGGCACGGACATCGGTCCGCTGCTGCTGGCGGCGACACCGGACGGCCTGGTGAACGTGGTCTTCCACGCCACGGACGCGGTGCGCGACAAGGCGCTCGAGCGGCTCGCCGCGCGTCTGGGCACCCAGCCGGTCGAGGCACCCGGGTCACCGCTCCTTGCCGAGTCGATACGCCAGGTCACGGCGTACTTCGCGGGCGAGCGGCGGGACTTCGAGCTGCCGCTGGACTGGTCGCTGATCTCCGGGTTCAACCGTCAGGTGCTGCGCGAGCTTGCCGCGGGAGTTCCGTACGGCGGGGTCGTGGGCTATGGCGACCTGGCCCGGCGGGTCGGCCAGCCGGGCGCGGCACAGGCCGTGGGCGTGGCCATGGGCTCGAACCCGCTGCCGGTCGTCGTTCCGTGCCACCGGGTGGTGGAGAGCGACGGCAGCATCGGGGGGTTCGGGGGCGGCCTGGAGACCAAGCGGAAACTGCTGGCGCTGGAAGGGGTGCTGCCGGAGCCGTTGTTCTGACGGGCGAGGCCGGCGGCCGGCGGCGCTCATGGCTCGCGACAACCCTTGTTCATGTGGGGGCGCGGGCTGGAGACTGCGCCGGTGACCCGAGCCGATTCCAGCGCGTCCGAGTGTTCGCCGTGACCTCCGTCGAGCGGCAGCTCGCCGTGCCCGTGGACGCCGAGGAGATACCGGCGCTGCGGCGCCGCATCACCGCCGTGCTCATCGCCGGTCAGATCCTCGGCGGGCTCGGCGTCGCCACCGGCATCGCGCTCGCCACCGTGCTGGCCAAGCAGGTCAGTGGCACCGAGTCGCTCTCCGGGCTCGCGCCCACCGCGACGGTCACCGGCACGGCGGTGCTCTCCGTGCCGCTGGCCGCGCTGATGACCGCGCGGGGACGCCGCCCGGGTCTGGTGCTGGCCTACCTCATCGGGGCGTCGGGAGCGGGCGTCGTCGTGGTCGCCGCGTGTATGGGGAGCTTTCCGCTGCTGCTGCTCGGCATGGCGGGCTTCGGCGCGGCCTCGTCGGCGAACCTCCAGGCGCGGTTCGCGGCCGCAGATCTGGCCGAGCCGCAGCGGCGTGCCCGGGCCATCTCGAACGTGGTGTGGGCGACCACGATCGGAGCGGTGCTGGGGCCCAACATCGCCGCGCCCGCCGGACGCAGCGTCTCCGGGCTCGGGATACCCGAGGCGGCGGGGCCGTTCCTCTGGGCGGCCGGGGTCTTCCTCCTGTCCGCGCTGCTGGTGGCCGTGCTGCTGCGGCCCGATCCCCTGCTGACCGCCCGGGCGCTGGCACCCGTCGAGGAGCAGTCGGCTCAGGCGCGTTCCATCCGCGCCGGTTTCGCCGCGGTCGCCGCCTCGCCGCGGGCCAGGCTGGCGCTCGTGACCGTGGCCGTCTCGCACACCGCGATGGTCTCGGTCATGTCGATGACCCCCGTCGACCTCGGACACCACGGGGCGAGCATCGATCTGATCGGGCTGGTGATCAGTGGCCACATCGCGGGCATGTACGCGTTCTCGCCCCTCATGGGGCGGCTCTCGGACCGGCTCGGACGGCTCTCGGGAATCGGGCTCGCCGTGGGCCTGCTGGCCTGCGCGGCGCTCCTCGCGGGCACGGCGGGCGGCAGCCACGGACAGATCGCCGCAGGGCTCTTCGTCCTGGGCCTCGGCTGGTCGTCCGGGCTCGTGTCCGGCTCGGCGCTCCTGACGGACTCGGTGCCCCAGGCCGCGCGGGCCGCCGCCCAGGGGGTGTCCGACCTGACCATGAACACGGCGGCCGGCCTCGGTGGGGCGACCGCCGGTCTCGTCGTCGCACAGGCGAGCTACGGGTGGCTGAACCTCCTCGCCGCGTGCCTGCTGGTGCCGCTGGGCGGGCTGGCGCTGTTCACACGGCGCCGAGGCCGAAGCCGCCGGTGAGCGCCGAAGGGCCTCAGAGGCTGATGTGGTACGCCTTGCGGAGCGTCTCGTGCACCGTCCACGTCGTACGGTCGCCCTCGCGCAGCACGGCCGCGTCGCCCGGGCCCACCTCGATCACGTCACCGCCCTCGACCTCGATCGTGGCGCGGCCACTGACGACGACGAAGAGTTCGTCGGCCTCGGTGTCCGTCACCACGCCGGGCGTGATCTGCCAGATGCCGCGCAGTTGCTTGCCGTCGGCCGACTCCCACAGCACCTTGCCGCTCACCACCGGATCACCGGAGACGACCTGAGCCGGGTCCAGGGGCTCCGGTTCCAGCTCGGCGTCGGGGATGTGCACGGCGAAGGACGGGGTGGCCTGCGTGTTCGTGGTCATGAGCGGTCACCTTAAGGGCATGCGGGAAAACCTCGCGCGGGGGGTGGTCCGAAGGCCCGGAACCTAGTCGTAGTGGCGTGCCTCGAACACGTTTCCGTCCGGGTCCTGGAAGTAGAAGCTCCGCTTGGCCATGCCACGGGCGCCGAAGGAGTCGTAGGAGAAGCCCGAGAGGGGGACGGACCGTTCCTCCAGACGTGTGTGCAGCGCGTCGAAATCGGCCTCCTTGAGAGACAGGCATACGTGGTTGACCGGGTGCCCCGCGCTGTCAGCGGCGCCCGGGATCATGTTCATGTACGCGGCCATGGGGAGGGCCATGAGGTCGAAAATGGTCTCTCCATTGAGGCGCACGGAGGGAAACGGCGCCTTGCCCTCCGCGTATTCGGCGACCCTCACGGGTTCCAGGCCGACCGACTTCTCGTAGAAGTCGGCCGAGGCGACCGGATCGCGCACCCACAGGACGACATGGTCAAGACGTGCCGAGTTGTCCGTCATGCCCCCAGGCTGGTGTCGTACGCCGCAGGTCGCAAGGGTTTGACCGGGCGCGCCGCCCGCCAGAGATGAGGAAAGGCGACAGACAGGAGGCAGGCACGTGATCGTGGTGTCCGAAGAGGTGCGGGAGGCGCTCGACGCGCGCCGGCCGGTGGTGGCCCTGGAGTCGACGATCATCGCGCACGGACTGCCCCGCCCGCGCAATCTGCAGGTCGCGCTGGAGCTGGAGGACGTCGTACGACGGGAGGGCGCCGTACCGGCGACGATCGCCGTTCTGGACGGGCGGCCCCTTGTCGGACTGGACAAGGAGCAGCTGGAGCGGGTCGCCAACGAGGACGGGATCCGCAAGCTGGGGCACCGCGATCTGCCGCTCGCGGTGGCGGCGGGCGCGAGCGGCGCGACGACCGTGTCCGCGACGGCGCTGCTGGCCGCTCTCGCGGGCGTCCGCGTGTTCGCGACGGGCGGCCTCGGCGGGGTGCACCGGGAATGGACGGTGACGCAGGACGAGTCGGCGGACCTGGGCCTGCTGGCGCGGACCCGGATCACGGTGGTGTGCGCCGGCGTCAAGTCGATCCTGGACGTGCCGGCGACGCTGCAGCGCCTGGAGACACTGGGCGTCGCGGTGGCCGGGTACGGTACCGGCCGCTTCCCGGGCTTCTATCTGTCCGACTCGGGACATCCCGTGGACTGGACGCTGGACTCCCCCGGGCAGGTGGCGGACGTCATGCGCGCGCAGGACGCGCTGGACGGCCCGGAGTCGGCGCTCATCGTGGCGAACCCGGTCCCCGAGGAGGAGCAGCTCGATCCCGCGCTCCACGCGCGCGTGCTCGCCGAGGCGTTGCGGGCGTGCGAGGCGGAGGGCGTGAGCGGGCAGGCCGTGACGCCGTTCCTGCTCGACCATCTGGTGCGGCACACCGACGGCGCCTCGCTGAGCGCCAATCTGGCGGCGGTGCGCGGCAACGTACGACTCGCGGGACGGATCGCGGCGGCCTGGGCCGGGGCGTGAACGGGACGGATCGCGACGGCGGTCCGGGCCGGGGCGCG
>LRTP01001179.1 GCA_001550305.1 Streptomyces diastatochromogenes | reverse complement strand
CAACGTCGCGTGCTGGGCCGCGCGTTGGGGCCGCGCGGAGGTGCGGCTGCTGGGCCGGGTGGGGGCGGATGCCGCCGCTTGGCACGAGCGCGAGCTGGTGGCCTGCGGCGTACGCCCCCTCCTCGTCGTCGATCCGCAGGAGCCGACGGGGACGGTGATCTGTCTGGTGGACCAGGGTGCCTCGGCCGAGCGGACGTTCCTCACCGACAGCGGGGCCTCCCTGCGGCTCGACCCCGACGACTGGTCGCCCGCGCTGCTCGACGGTGTCGCGCGGCTGCATCTGTCGGGCTATCTGTTCTTCTCCGAACCGAGCCGGGCGCTGGTGTCGGTGGCTCTGGAGTCGGCCCGCGCGCGTGGGGTCCCGGTCAGCCTGGACCCCGCGTCGGCGGGGTTCCTCACGGAACTGGGCGCGGACCGTTTTCTCGCGCTCGCCGAGGGCGTCGACCTGCTGCTGCCCAGTCGCGACGAGGCGTTCCTGCTGACGGGACTGCCCGATCCGGCGGACGCGGCGGCCAAGTTGAGCCGCCTCGTCCCCCTGGTCGTCGCGAAGCAGGGTCCCGAAGGGGCCCTGGTGGCTCGCTCGGGCACCGTACGGGCCCACGTCCCCGCGGTGCCCGCGGACCCTCGCGACACCACGGGCGCCGGCGACGCCTTCACCGGAGCGTTCCTCGCCGCCCTTCTCGCGGGCGCCGAGCCCGAGGAGGCGGCGGTGGAGGGGTGCAGGGCGGGGGCGATGGCGGTGGAGCGGGTCGGGGGCAGGCCCGAGGGGGCGCGGGTCCGGTAGTGGCGCTACTTGCGTCCCCAGGCCGAGATCATCGGCGCGGTCGCCAGGTCCATGGAGCCGGAGGCCACGTTGGCCAGGTGACGGTCGATGTCCTCGTCGGTGGCGATTCCCGCCGTGACGAGCTGGTCGCGGATCTGACGGACCGTCGCGGACTCGAGGTCCGCGCAGGCGGTCGAGGTGACGGGGAAGTACGCGTCGGCCTCCACCTCGCGCAGTCCCGCTTCCCGCAGCAGGCGAGGGAGTTTGCGGCCGTAGGAAAGGTCGGCGCCACGCTCGGCGAGCAGCTTGCGGAAACCGTGCCTCAGCCGGTTCGCGAGCTGTTGCTCGGGGCCGTGCTCATCGGGGCAGAGCAGCGGTTGCAGCGCGGGGTCGGCGTCCTCGATGAGAAGCCGCCCGCCGGGCCGCAGTGCCTTGACCATCGACCGCAACGCCCGCTCCCGGTCCGGCACATGGACCAGCACGAGCCGTGCGTGCACGAGGTCGAAGCCCTCCCCCGGCGGTTCCTCGGCGCCCACGTCGTGCACCCGGATCTCGACCGGCGGGCGGGCCGCGGAGGCCGCCCACGACGTGTCGATGTCGGTCGCGACGACCCGCCCGGTCGGGCCGACCTTCTTGGCGAGCCAGGACACCACGGACGTGCCACCCGCGCCGACCTCCCAGCAGCGCCAGCCGGAACCGATGCCGAAGCGCTCCATGTGCCGGAAGGTGGTGGGGTCGAAGAGAGTGGCGAAGGCGTCGAAGCGCTGCCCCGCCTCGGTCTGCCGGTTGTCGAGGAGATAGCCGTCGGTTTGCGTCATACGGCGATCATCCCAGTTGACCCGCTTGTCCGGAATCGCCGACGCTCCCGTTCTCCCCTCCCGTGCGTCACCGCGGGCACCGCACGCCTCTGACGCTCGGACAGCAACCCTGCCGGCCTGGTCCGATGCCGCCCGGCACCACTGAAACGAAGTGGAACATTCCGTTCCCACAGGCTTTCCCGGCGAGCGAAGGGGACTGGCAGACTTGCACGCCAGGGCGCGAAGTGCGGCGCGGGGAGATCCACGCAAGGAGTTCCGGATGTCCATGGCAGGGAATCTGCGGAAGGTCACGAGCCTCGGCAAGGTCGGTGGGCTCCGCAAGGTGGCGCGCCTCGCCCGGCGGCGTACCCGTGTCGACCTGAGTCACCACGCCCGGTCCCCGCTGGGCACGGCGGTGGTGAACTGCGTGGCGTATCAGGACGGCGCCAGGGTCCCGGGCGGACGCGATCTCGTCGAGACCGTGGAGCGGATCCGCAAGAGCGACGAGGGTTTCGTCTGGCTCGGACTGCACGAGCCCACGGACCAGGAGTTCGCCGGCATAGCCGACCTCTTCGACCTGCACCCACTGGCCGTCGAGGACGCGGTGGAGGCCCATCAGCGGCCGAAGCTGGAGCGGTACGGCGACACGCTCTTCGCGGTGTTCAAAACGGTCTGCTACGTCGAGCACAAGGAGCTGACGGCGACCAGCGAGGTGGTGAACACCGGCGAGATCATGGTCTTCGTCGGGTCCGACTTCGTCATCACCGTGCGGCACGGACGGCACGGGTCGCTGGGGCCGCTGCGCGAGGAGCTGGAGGCGGACACCCGTCAACTCGCCAAGGGCCCGGCCGCGGTACTGCACGCGATCGCCGACCATGTGGTCGACGACTACGTACATGTCACGGACTCGGTCCAGGAGGACATCGACCAGGTCGAGGCCGATGTGTTCGCCGAGAACGGCGCGCGGGCGGACGCGGGCCGCATCTACCAGCTCAAGCGCGAACTCCTGGAACTGAAGCGGGCGGTGGTGCCACTCGCCCGCCCCGTCCAGGAGCTCGCCACCCGGCCGATACGGGTGATCGCCCCGGAGATACAGGCGTACTTCCGGGACGTCTCCGACCATCTGCTGCGGGTCACCGAGCAGATCGCCGCCTTCGACGAACTGCTCAACTCGATCCTGCAGGCGCACCTCGCGCAGGTGACGGTGGCGCAGAACGAGGACATGCGGAAGATCACGGCATGGGCGGCGGTCATCGCCGTACCGACGATGGTCTGCGGGCTCTACGGCATGAACTTCGACCACATGCCGGAACTGCACTGGCGGTTCGGTTACCCGATAGCCATCGGCGTGATCACCCTCGCCTGCCTCGTCCTGTACCGGGGGTTCCGGCGCAACGGCTGGCTGTGAGAGTGGTGAGCCGCCCCTCGCCCGGCACGGCCGGCCGGGCGGGAGTGCGCGCTCATGACCCTCCCGGTCGGGAGAGTCCGCGCGGTCAGCGCATCGCGCTCCTCGCGTAGACGCTCTCGACCCACGCGGCAAGCTGTTCGTCCGTCAGATGCTGGGCCAGGTCGGCCTCGCTGATCATGCCGACGAGTCGTTTGTTCTCGATCACGGGAAGCCGGCGGATCTGGTGCCCCTTCATCTCCTGGAGCACCTCGCCGACGTCGGCGCCCGACTCGATCCAGCGCGGGGTGCCCTGGGCCATCTCGCCCGCGGTGACCTGGGCCGGGTCGTGGCCCATGGCGACACAACCGACGACGATGTCGCGGTCGGTGAGGATGCCGCAGAGCCGTTCGTTCTCGTCACTGATGGGCAGCGCGCCCACGTTGAGCTCACGCATCAGCTGCGCTGCGCGGTCCAGGGTCTCGTGAGCGGGGATCCACTGGGCACCACGGTGCATGATGTCTCCGGCGGTGGTCATGAAGTACCTCCCGGTGCCGGACGGCCGGCGCGGCGCGGAACACACCGCTAGTCCCGGCGCCCTACATTCTCGCCGTGTCCCCAGGCACGCGCACCCGGAAGTCCGGGATGCGCCTTCGTGGCCGCCGCTCAGCCGTTCCAGGCGGGGTGGCGCGGATCGTCGGCGCGGACCAGGACATCGGCCGTGGCGCCCGGGTCCGCTTCCGTCTCGTAGCGCTCGAAGGCGGGCAGGGTCCAGTGCTCGGGTTCCGGAGTGCGGCGACGAAGGGCGCCCGGGGAGAGGAGGACGTGGACGCTCAGGTCGAACGGGAACCAGTGCCGAAGCAGGAAGGGGCCGTGGAGCAACAGCACCCCGCCGGCCGGGAGCTGGACATAGGGGCTGCGGGTGGCGCGGTCGGTGACCGGGTCCCAGAGGTCGGGCAGGACGCGGCCGTCGCCGCCGGGGTCGAGCGGGCCGAAGACCTCGCGCCACAGGGCGCCGGTGTCGACCCAGCCGTTGTAGTACGCCTCGGCGTCCTCGTGACCGTATTCGAGCCGGAGTGACGCGGGGCGCAGGAAGCCCTCCGTGCCGACGACGAGCGAGGACCGGCCGCGTATGCGCAGCGCCTCACTGACGCGGTGGGCGAGGTCACCGGGGTGGGCGGCGGGGGCTCCGTCGAAGGCGATCCGCGGCCACGGACTGGCGTCGTCCGGTTTCAGGTCGAGCAGACGCTCGGCGAGGAGGTCGCCGAGCCGTTCCCAGGTGATCGCTTCGAGTCGCACAGGCCCATGATGCCGCGATCACGCGTCGCTCTCGTGGGCGCGACGAGCGGCGAGGGCGGACAGCGCGGGAGGACGGAGGCCGCGCGCGGCCCCGGGCGTGGGCCACGACCGGGGAGGGACACGTCAAGGCAGGCGGATGTGGCCGGGAGGCGTCGCACCGAAGAGGAGGGCCGTGGCCAGGGGGAGGCGCATCGAGGAGGGAGCCGAGGGCCGGAGGGCCGCGTGTGGGAGGAGGGGGCCGAGGGCCGGAGGGGCCGCGTCGGCCAAGGGGCGAGGCCGAGAACAAGGCGGGGCTCGAGGAGGACGCGGGAGGCGAGGAGAAGGCGGTACGGAGAAGGGGGTGGCCTCGCGTGGGGAGCCGCCCCGGACGGGGGAATGTACGACCTATGGCACCGATCGCAACTCCCCCGCTCCGTGGCGGACTTCTCGTCATCCAGCCGCTGAAGCAGCGCCGGTGTGTCGAGTGCCGGAGTGGACCGTTGGCGCTGCTGGTGCTGGAGGAGGGGGAGTCACGCTGTCTGGACTGCGCGGATCTGGGACACCTGGTGTTCCTGCCGCGGGGCGACACCGCGCTGACGCGCCGGTCGCGGGAGGGCAGCGCGCTGTCGGCGGTGGTGGTGCGCTACAACCGGCGGCGGAGCCGGTACGAGCGGCAGGGCGTCCTCGTCGAGGAGGCGGCGCTCGCCCGGGCCGAGGAGCGGTG
>LRTP01000118.1 GCA_001550305.1 Streptomyces diastatochromogenes | reverse complement strand
GCCGCTGCTCGCCCAGGGCGAGCGTGCGCTCGGCGTGGCGCCCGCGGTGCCGACCTCGGTGTCCGCGCCCCTGCTCCCCGGAGTCCCCGCTCCGGCGACCCGGGCAGACGACGTCATGCACACGCTGACCACCCCCGTGGTGGCCGGTGCCGCCGTGATGTCCCCGCTCATACATCCGCTCACCGAGACCCAGCCGATCGCGCAGACCTCCTGGTCGACGCCGCCCGGCCTCACGCCTCCGCGGCTGCTCGCCGCCCCGGCCACCACCCCGTCCCCCTCTTCCTCCCCGTCCCCCTCCTCGCGTACCGCCCACTGACCGGCCCTCTGCGCCCCGGCCCCGGAACCTGGTTGAATCCAGGGTGGGCCGCGTCCGCCGGAGGGATTCCCGGACGCGGAATCGGCAATCTGCGGTGACCGTCGGCGTGTTGTGCCGCGGGCCAGGTGTGGGGAGAGCATGAACGAGGGGAAGCCCACGAAGGCGAAGTGGTGGAGTCGGCCCCGCCAGGTCCCTCCGGGGGTCGGCGAGGTGGGCCCGGTCGAGGACATCTCCGGACCCGGAGTGGACCGCGACTCCGACGCGAACCGCCACTCCGACACGAACCTTCACTCCGACGGGGACCACCGGCCCGAGAGGGACCACCAGTCCGACGGGGACTACGAACTGGACCGGCCGGCGACGGTCACGGCTCCGACGGGTGTGGCCGGTGCGGTCGATGCGGCCGGTACGGCTTCGCCGTACGTCGCACCGGCGGGGCCCGGTGCCGGGAGTGGTGTCGGCGACGGTGACTTCGAGCTGGAGCGTCCTGCCGCGGCTCTTCAGGGAAGCGCGCCGGATGCGGAGGCGCTCGCGGGTCCCTCCGACGCCGTGCCCGCGGGCCGGGCCCCCGAAGCCGCCGTACCGGCGCAGCAGGCCCCCGAAGACCGTCCCCGGCCCCTGCACGACCCCGACCCCTACAGCACCCCGCCGTACGGCG
>LRTP01001178.1 GCA_001550305.1 Streptomyces diastatochromogenes | reverse complement strand
GCTGCGCGGGAGCGGGCGGGTGGGGCGCAGTGCCGCGGGCCGTGCGCTGTCCGAGGCCGCGGTGACGGCTGCGGTCCGTGCCGCCGTACGGCACACGGACACTCCGTACGACCAGTTGCTGATGAGTGGCGTGCCGCGGCACGAGGCGCGCCGGCGGATCGCGGCCGCGGTGGAGGCGCGGCTCGAGGGGTGGCAGGACGAGCTCGCGGCACGCGCGTGACGGCGTGTACCCGGCGACGGCGTGCCATCCGGCGAAGACGTGCCACCCGCGAAGGCGCGCCACGCGGCGAAGACGTGCCACCCGTTCTGGACGTTCGCGCATGCCTCCGCGTCCCTCGGCCATGGTCACCGTGACAGTAAGGGATTTCACTTGTGGTGACGGTGGGTGCCGTGCAGGATCTCGGAATCTCAGGATCTTGGAATGCGGCTTCGGGGAGCTACGCGGGGGTTGTCATGATCGATGGACCGTATTTCGTGCTGACCGTGCTGGGGGTGCTCGGCTGTGGGCTGGTGGCCGGGGTGTTCTGCGGGTTCTCGACGTTCGTGATGCGGGGGCTCGCCGAGTTGCCGCCCGCGCAGGGCGTGGCGGCGATGAACGCGATCAACGTGGCCGCGGTGCGCCCGGCGTTCATGCTCGTGTTCGTCGGGTCGGCGGGGCTGTGTGCCGTGCTCGCCGTGGTCACCTTCGTGCTGCTGCCCGACGAGGGGACGGTGGAGCTGTTGCTGGGCAGCGCGCTGTATCTGTTCGGGACGTTCGGGGTGACGGTCGTCGCGAACGTCCCGCGCAACGACGCGCTGCTGAAGCTGGCCCCGGGTACGCCGGAGGCCGCCGTGTACTGGCGTTCGTATGTGCGCGAGTGGACGCTGTGGAACCACATCCGCGCGGTCGCGTCGGCCGCCGCGGCGGTCTCGTACACGCTGGCCCTCACCTGAGGCCGGCGGCACCCGGGAACGGGGCCCGCAGCTGAGCGGCAGGGTACTCGGAGGCGACGTATCGTGGCGGGAAAGGAGTGCCGCCCAGGGCCGTGGGCCGAAGGCGTTCGATGGTCGCGCGGCCCCGTACCGGTACGCGTACATGAGGGAGACGGCCATGGCCGATCCCAAGGGATTCATGACCACTCCGCGCGAGGAGTATCCCCGTCGGCCCGTCGAGGAACGGGTGCGGGACTGGAACGAGGTGTACGTCCCCGGTGCGCTGCTGCCGATCATCAGCAGGCAGGCCGACCGGTGTATGGACTGCGGCATCCCGTTCTGCCACGACGCCTGCCCGCTGGGCAATCTGATTCCCGAGTGGAACGACCTCGTCTCGCGCGAGGACTGGCGGGCGGCGAGCGACCGGTTGCACGCGACGAACAACTTTCCCGAGTTCACCGGCCGGCTGTGCCCCGCGCCCTGCGAGGCGGGCTGTGTGCTCGCGATCAACCAGCCCGCGGTGACCATCAAGAACGTCGAGGTCGCCATCGCCGACCGCGCCTGGGCGGACGGTTTCACGCCGCCGCGTCCACCGGACCGGCTCTCGGGCCGTACGGTCGCGGTGATCGGGTCGGGGCCCGCCGGGCTCGCCGCGGCGCAGCAGCTGACCCGGGCCGGGCACACCGTCGCCGTGTACGAGCGGGCCGACCGGATCGGTGGACTGCTGCGGTACGGGATCCCCGCGTTCAAGATGGAGAAGCGGCATCTGGACCGGCGGCTGGAGCAGATGCGGGCGGAGGGCACGAAGTTCCGGACGTCCACGGCGATCGGACGGGACCTCGGGGCGGCCGAGCTGCGGGCGCGCTACGACGCCGTCGTGCTCGCGGTGGGTGCCACGGCCTGGCGCGAACTGGACGTTCCCGGGCGGGAGTTGGCCGGCATCCATCAGGCGATGGAATATCTGCCGTTGGCCGACCGGGTGTGCGAGGGGGATCTGGAGGTCTCGCCCTTGTCCGCGGCCGGGAAGCACGTCGTCATCGTCGGCGGCGGTGACACGGGTGCCGACTGTCTGGGGACCGCCGTGCGCGAGGGCGCCGCGTCCGTGACCCAGCTCGACATCTATCCGCAACCGGAGTCCGAGCGCGACGAGGACGTCGAGCCGTGGCCGACCTACCCGAAGATCTACCGGCTGTCGGCCGCGCACGAGGAGGCCCGCGACCTGGAGACGGCGCCCGCCGCGGACGCGGACGCGCGCCTCTTCGCGGCGTCCACGCTCCACTTCACCGGCGACGCGGACGGGCATGTGCGCTCCCTGCACCTGGTCGAGGTCGACGAGCGGCGCCGCCCGGTCCCCGGCTCCGGGCGGACCCTCCCCGCCGACCTCGTGCTGCTGGCTCTCGGCTTCTCGGGGCCCGACCGGCACGACGGGCTGATCGACCAGCTCGGCCTGGTCCTCGACGCGCGCGGCACGATCACCCGCGACACCGACTTCGCGACCAACGTTCCCAAGGTGTACGTCGCCGGGGACGCGGCCCGCGGGCAGTCGCTCATCGTGTGGGCGATCGCCGAGGGGCGGGCGGTGGCGGCCGCCGTGGACCGCGCGCTGGCCGGGA
>LRTP01001177.1 GCA_001550305.1 Streptomyces diastatochromogenes | reverse complement strand
GGGACGTCGCAGCTGCCGGCGCCGATCGGACCGTACGACCGCCCCATGACCGCGTAGGGCCCCGTCGGTCGGCGCGGGAGCCCCCGGGCCCGCGTTGCCGTGCGGGTCAGCGGCGTTCGTCCGTGCCCGCCACCTTCGCCGTGGCCAGCGCGACCCGGTTCCAGGTGTTGATCGTGAGGATGAGGGCCAGGACGTGGGCCAGTTCCTGGTCGTCGAAGTGGGCGGCTGCCTCCGCGTAGACGTCGTCGGGCACGCCCGCGTCGGCGACGCGCGTGACCGCCTCCGTGAGCGCGAGGGCCGCGCGCTCCCTCTCGGTGAAGAAGTGCCGGGCCTCGCGCCACACCGGGACCATGTGCAGACGGTCCTCGCTCTCGCCGGCCTTGCGGGCGTCGTTGGTGTGCATGTGGAGGCAGTACGCGCAGTGGTTGAGGTGGGAGGCGCGGATCTGGATCAGTTCGACGAGGGCCGGGTCGAGCCCGTCGCGGGCCGCCGCGTCGAAACCGACGAGGGAGCGGAAGACCTTCGGGGCGGACTTCGCGAAGTCGAGGCGAGCGGGAGCGGTGGCCGTCGTGTTCATGATGTCCCTCGCGTTCGTAGCGTTCATGTTCGTCGCGTTCGGCGTGTTCGGCGTGTTCGTGTTCGTCGTCATGACCATGAATCTACGGACCTGAAAGACCGGCTGTAGGGTGCATTTTCATGGCGGAATCATGGGTCAATTCTGCGGAGCGGATCGGCGCCGACCTGCATCTGGAGCTGTCCGGGCCGGGCGGGCGGCGGGCCGCGCTGATCCGGGCGCTGCGCGAGGCCGTACGCGAGGGCCGGC
>LRTP01001176.1 GCA_001550305.1 Streptomyces diastatochromogenes | reverse complement strand
CGACGAAGAAGAGCGCACGCTGCCAGCCGGGCTCGGGCAGCGGCATCCCGGCCCCGATGGCGGCGGCGACGAGCAGTTGCGTACCCGCTCCGCTCGCGACGGGCCCGACGGCGCTGACCGCTCCGGCGAGCAGCCCGAGCACGGTGAGGAGAAGGGTGAGCGTCACCGCGCCGACGTGCTGTCCCGCGTACGACCCCACGAGCAGTCCACCGGCTCCCGCGAGCGCCGGCACGCCGAGCCGCCTGACCGCGGCCCTACGGCTGCCCGGCCGGTCGTTGATCCCGGCGAGCATGGCCCCCAGGGCGGCGACGACACCGACGGACGTACGCCCGCTCAGCACCGCCACGAGCAGCAGCGGTCCGGCGGCCAGGGCGCCCCGCACGACCGCGCTCCAGGGCACGGGGCCGCGCTGTGCGCGCAGGGCGTGGGCGAGCCAGGGCGGTACGGCGGCGCTGAGGCGGGACACGGGACTCCTGTCGGGCGAGGGCGGGGGCGCCTTCGGGCGACGTCGGCCGGGCGGTGTACTGCCTACGGTAGATCGCGTTGCTGGAGGAAATGGAACGGATGTATTTCCGGAAGGTGACGCATCGCGGGGATGCCGCGTTCTTTATGAACGCAACTGCCGGTGGGCCGGGGTTGAAATGGAGCGGGTCCGAGGGCGTAGCCGGCCCCCGGACCCTTGTGATGCCACCCATGTCACACGCCGGCACGCTTGAGAACCCAGGTCAGTCGTTATGTCGCCGCGTCCTGCCTTTGGACCACCACGCATCGAGCTGCGCGGACTGGACTTGAACCAGCATTTCGGCGTCCCGGGGCCCGGGCCCGGTCGATCCGGCGATCGGCGGCGAATGCTGAGTCTGGAGCAAGAGTCTGAGATTGATCACGGTCTGCCTCTGCCGAGTTGGGCTACCGCGGCGCGTGGGCACTCCGTGGAGTGCCGTGTGGTGCCGCGGGGAGGGTTCGAACCTCCACTGGAACCGTGCATTCACGACAAGCTTCAGGTTCAGCTTGCGCTCCTCGCGCACCCCGGCCGTGGTGCGTTGTGGCCGGGGAGTTCTTGAGGCTACCCGAACAGGTAGCCGAACACGGAGTCCCCGACGCGCTGGTCGACGACGTCCACGCCGTTCGCCTCTTCCCGGGCGAACTTGACGGCCTGCTGCAACTTCTCGACCCGGTCGAGCAGTTCGTTCACGCGTCGCGCGGGCAGGGCGCCGGAGAACTTCACGGTCGTCCAGTACCCGACGGGAATGTCCTCGTAGTACACCTCGACCTGGGCGGGATGCTTCTCGGTGGCCTCGGCCTTGACGTGGTTGCGCGGTACCTTCTTGGTCCGCAGCGTCCTGACGGGCTCGGTCTTCCACGCGTCCGTCGACGGGTCCTGCACCCACGACTCGGAGGCGTCGAGAACGGGCAGCTTCCGTACGAAGGTGTTGAGATCGGTGAGCTGCTTCTCGAGGAAGAGCAGATACGACACGGGCACGTCGGCGACGAGGACCCGCCCGTCCACCTTCACATCCGCCCGGGCCGTGCAGTTCGCCCAGTCCTTGGTGGCGGTCACGTCGAACAGCCGGGTGAGCGTCCCCGCGGTCTCCCGCAGCACGTCCTCGGCCTGCACCTGCACCCGCGTCGACTCGGGCGGCAGCTGCTCACCCTCCTCGTCCTTCGGCTGATAGGTCCGCGAGATGCCGGCCAGCAATGCGGGCTTCTGCAGCCCGTGATGAGCGGCCGTCAGGTCCTGATGGGACTTGGACTTGATGCCCTTCTCCACTGCGATGATCTGATTGAGTTTCGCCACGTCGGTGACGGTAGCAGTGGCGGCGGGGGCTTTTCGAAGGGTTATTCGGCCCCGCAATCCCCCACCCGGTCGACCCCGGCGTCCGCGATCTCCTCGGCCCGGACGACCGCCGCGTCCAAGACCACCTCCGCCCGCCCGAGCATGTGCACCAGCCCTTCCGGCTCGCCCACCCCACCGCGCACGATCTCGTCGATCCCTCTCAACCCGGCCCGCTCCAGCAGCCGCTTCTCGTTCGTCACCCACTCCCCACGCGCCGCCAGCACCGCGTGACCGGTCTGCAGGGCGGCGGTCGCCAGCGCTCCCGCGACCTCTGTGAGACGACCGGCGGGTGCGTGGTCGGCCTTGGCGTAGGCGAGGGTGGCACGGGCCGTGCCGTGCCAGTGGGCGGAGGCGGAGATGCGGAGTCTCGCCGGGTAGACGGCGGGTCGGGGCAGGTCGCCGCGCAGGACACGGTTGACGGCGAGCTCGGCGACGAGGAGGTAGCTGGGGATTCCGGCGAGATGGAAGAGAAGCGGCTCCACGTGGAACCGTCCCTGCTCCGCCCCCACCAACTCCCGCTCCACCACGTCGAGATCGCGGTAGTGAACGTCGACACGACGGCCTTCGACGGTCAGCCAGGCACCGCCGTTGAACACGCCCCCGCCCCAGCCACCGATCTCCGAGACCTCACCCTGCCAGCCGACGGCCCGCAGGTCGTCGGGGTCGAAGGCGCCCCGGTAGTAGATCGCCAGGTCCCAATCACTGTCGGGACCGTGGGTGCCCTGCGCGCGGGAGCCACCGAGGGCGACGGCCCGGACGGCGGGGAGGGCGGCCAGGCGGTCGGTGACGTGGGCGAGGAACTTCTCGTCGTCGATGTGCGGCGGCCGGGTCGGTGTGGGCATGGGGTGAGGATGCGGTCGGGTGACGGGGCTGTCGAGCCAATATCCGCCGGGGGGCGGACCTTCCCCCCCTCGTGAGGGAAGTGGCTTCGCTCGGGGACGAGCCGGAGCTAAATCGCGTGCGACCGCCCTCCGTCCGCCCACACCATAGGAAGGTTGGCCGCCCAGTCGAGGATTCCCGGAGTTCCCGTGCCCGCTCGTGTCACCGTCCCCAGCCTCTTTCCGCCTCCCGGCTACGCTCACGTGTCGGTCGTCGAGGCGGGTGCGCGGCTCGCCTTTCTTGCCGGGGCCGTGCCGCTGGACGCGGCGGGGACGGTCGTCGGTGTGGGGGATCACGTGCGGCAGGCCGAGCAGGTGATCGCCAATCTTGGCGAGCAACTCCGTGCGGTGGGCAGTGACTTCGCGCATGTGGTGGCGACCGATGTGTACGTCGTCAGCGGTGAGCCGAGGGTGCTGTCCGACGTGTGGCGTGTCGTCGAGGCGTCCGGGCTCAGCACGGGACCCCACTCGTCGACGCTGCTCGGCGTGGCCTGCCTCGGGTACACGGGGCAGTTGGTGGAGATCACGGCGACGGCGGTCGTACCCGAGCCCGAGCCCGAATCCTAGGCCTAGGCCACATTCACCCTCGGCCGGCACCCCACACCCTCCGCTTCGGCAGCGGTCGCGCATAGCTGCCCACCCGGCTCGTCCTGAGGCCCAGGGAGACCAGGGACTCCGCGAGTTTGACCGCGGCGGCGACGCCGTCGACGACCGGGAGGTCCAGTTTCTCCTCGACCGCCCGTTGCAGGCCCGTCATACCGGCACAGCCGAGGACGAGGACCTCGGCGCCGGCCTCCCGGGCCCGCTCCGCCGCGGTCACGAACGCCTCCTGCGTACGTTGGACGTCGCCGAGGTCGAGGACGCCGAGGCCGGTGCCGACGACCGCGGCGCAGTTCTGGGCGACTCCTGCGGCGTACAGGCTGTCCTCGATCTGGCCGCGTGAGCGCTCCAGGGTGGTGACGACTCCGTAGCGGCGGCCGAGCAGGCAGGCGAGGTGGGCGGCGGCCTCGGTGATGTCGACGACGGGCACGTTCACGAGTTCGCGCGCGCCCTCGCGTCCGTGTTCGCCGAAGCCCGCCATGACCACGGCGTCGCAGGGACCCTCGTAGGTGCGCAGGGTGTCGAGGACGGCCGCGGCGGAGAGGTAGCTGTCGAGCCAGCCCTCGGCGGACTCGGGTCCCCAGGCGGGGGTGAGGCCGGTCACGGTGGTGCCCGGGCCTGCGGCGGCCCGGGCACCTCGCACGATCTCCTCGGTCATCTCCTGCGTGGTGTTGCAGTTGGTGACGACGATGTGCACGCCGCTCAGACCTCCACGGGCTCGGTGACGGTGGTCTCGTCGGCGGCGCGTTCGGCGCGGCAGAGGGTCATGTACAGGCATGCGGCCAGCGCGGTTCCGATGAACCAGGAGTACGGGGCCACGTCACTGAACGCCTTCACCAGGGCCAGCACCGCGGCGACCGCCGCCGAGGGCAGGAACGCCCACAGGGCCTTGGGGTTGACGCCCTTGCGGTAGTAGTACGGCGATCCGGGCCGGGCGTCGAAGAGCTGGTCGACGTCGATCCGGCCGCGCTTCACCCAGTAGTAGTCGATCATGATGACGCCGAACAGCGGGCCCAGGAAGGCGCCGAGGCCGCCGAGGAAGTAGTTGACGACCGTGGGGTTGGAGAAGAGGTTCCAGGGGGTCACGACCAGTGCGGCGACCGTGCTGATCATGCCGCCGATCCTGAAGGTGATCTTCTGCGGCCAGACGTTCGCCAGGTCGTACGCGGGTGAGACGAAGTTGGCGACGATGTTGACGCCCATGGTGGCGATGGCGAAGGTCAGGGCTCCGAGGACCAGGACCCAGGTGTTGCCGACCTTGGCGACCAGCAGCGCGGGGTCGGTGATGGCCTCGCCGAACGCCTCGATGGAACCGGCCGTGACGATGACGGACACGATGACGAAGGCCGTGGAGTTGATCGGCAGGCCCCAGAAGTTGCCGCGCCTGACCGTCTTGTAGCTGGGGGCGAAGCGCGAGAAGTCGCAGAAGTTGAGCATCAGCGTGCCGTAGGTGGCCAGGATCAGGCCGACCGCGCCGAACCACTGGCGCCACTGTTCGCCCACCGAGACCGGGTGCGGGGTCGAGGTGAGCGAGATGCTCCAGCCGGCCTTGGCGAGGACCCAGACGGCCAGCGCGATCATGACGAGCCAGATGGCCGGGCCGCAGAAGTCCTGGAACTTGCGGACCGACTCCATGCCCCGGCTGATGATCATCGCCTGGATCAGCCAGAGGGAGACGAAGGACGTCCAGCCGAGCGCGTCCAGGCCGAGGAAGGAGTGGTGGGTCCACGACTCCAGACCGGGCCAGGCGGCGAGCAGCATGACGTTCACGGCGACGGAGGCCAGGTAGGTCTGGATCCCGTACCACATGATGGCGATGACGGCCCTGATCAGCGCCGGGATGTTGGCGCCCCAGACGCCGAAGCTGATGCGGCTGACGACAGGGAAGGGCACGCCGGTGCGCTGGCCGATGCGGCCCATCAGGTTCATGCCGGCGTAGATGATCACGAAGCCGACGAGCAGCGAGGTGAAGATCTGCCAGACGTTCATGCCGAGGACCAGCAGGCCGGCGGCGAAGGTGTAGTTGCCGAGGTTGTGGACGTCGGACATCCACATGGCGAAGAGGTCGAAGACCTTCCAGTTGCGCTTCTCCGCGGGTGCGAGGTCTTCGTTGGTGAGCCGGGGGTCGGGGACGAACGCTGGGGTGCCGGTGGCTTCGGCACGGTCGGCGAGGGACACGGGGCCTCCATGGGCGAGGGGACGGAGGACAGCGGTTCGCGTGGGGGGCGGCGGCTGTGGCGCGTGCGAGACGGCCCTGCGGAGCGTGTTTGGTATACCAAACTGCCGTCATGGTCTCGCCGTCAAGCGTTCTGACCGATGTCCGAGCGGTTACGGCTCCGTAAAACACCCCCGGAGTCGGCGAAGATGGCCCCATGACGAAGATCGAACCCCTGGGCGCGGAACGGGAACCCCTGGGCGCGGTCCGTGAACGCGTCCTGGCCGCGCTGCGGCAGGAGATCATCGCGGGGCGGCTGCGCCCCGGGGACCGTCTCGTCGAGCGCGAGCTGGCGGAGCGGTTCGGGGTCTCGCGAGTTCCCGTGCGCGAGGCGATCCGCGCGCTCGTGGCGGAGGGGTTCGTGCACTTCGAGACACCGCGCCGCACGGTCGTACGCCGGCTCACCCCGACGGACGTGGCCGAACTCTTCGAGCTGCGCGAGGCGCTGGAGGTCTACGCGGCCGGGCTCGCGGCGGCACGGGCGACACCGCGGGACCTCGCCGAGCTGGCGGACCTGCTGGACCGTGCGGCGACGGCGACCCGCGCCGACGACGCGGAGGCGATCACCGACATCAACACCCGCTTCCACGACCGCATCCTGGCCATGGCGGGCAACAGCCTGCTGATCTCCGTCATGGAGCCGGTCGACGGCCGCCTGCGCTGGCTCACCGGCCAGAACGAGGAGTGGCCCCAACTCCTCACCGAACACCACGAGTTGTACGAGTCCATCGCCTCCGGCGACCCGGAGCGCGCCCGCGCGCACGCCCTCGCCCACGTCCAGGCCAACTACCGGTCGACGGTGCGGCATCTCTTCGGCGAGACAGAGACTCCCCGAGCCTGAAGTCGGCTAACGCAGGGCGTACTTGTCCGTCGCCGCCACCAACGCGTCCACCACACCCCTCGCCCCCATGGTGTGCCCCACGTCGTCCACGACGATCAACTCGCTGTCGGGCCAGCGATGGTGGAGCCGCCACACCGTGCCCAGCAGGTTCCCGAAGTCGAGACTGCCCTGGACGAGGGTGCCGGGGATCCCCTTCAGCAGGGGCACGTCGCGGATCACGACGCCTTCGTCGTTGCCTTCCCCCAGGAAGTGGTCGTTGCCGAAGTAGTGCGTGACCGTCCGCGCGAAGCCCATGCGGAACTCCGGGTCCTCATAGCGCTTCTCCGACCGCGGTGGCGCGGGAACGATCGCCGTCTCCCAGTCGGTCCAGGCCCGCGCCGCCCGCGCCCGCACCTCGGGGTCGGGCGATTCGAGCAGCCTGCTGTACGCGGCGGCGAGGTTCCCGTCCCGCTCCCCCTCGGGCAGTTCGGCGAGGAACCGCTCGAAGGCCTCGGGGAAGAACCGTCCAAGCCCCCTGGTCAGCAGGGCCACTTCGGCGTTCGAGCCGGTGCCCATCGCGGTCAGCACCAGCTCGGAGACGACGTCCGGGTGCGTCTGCGCGTACCGCAGCCCCAGCACCGACCCCCACGACACGCCCCACACCAGCCACCGCCGGATGCCCAAGTGCCGTCGCAGCAGCTCCAGGTCGCCGATGAGATGCGCCGTCGTGTTGACGGTCATGTCCGTCCCGTACGCGGCGGCGTGCGGCGTGGAACGTCCGCAGCCGCGCTGGTCGAGCAGCACGATCCGGTACTTGGCGGGGTCGCAGTAGCGCCGGAACCAAGGACCGCAGCCGGACCCAGGACCGCCGTGCAGCATGACGGCGGGCTTGCCGTCGGGGTTTCCGCAGACCTCCCAGTACACGCGGTTGCCGTCGCCGACGTCGAGCATGCCGTGGTCGTACGGTTCGATCTCCGGATACAGGCCCATCGGGCGAGGTTAACCCTCGTACGGTCGCGTCGTCAGCCCCGCCGCCCCGGCCGCCGTGCGCAGCACGTCCCGCAGCATGGCGGGCGTCAGCCGTCCGGTGAACGTGTTCCGCTGGCTGACGTGGAAGCACCCGAACAGCTCGACGGATCCCGCCGCCGACCCGTCCCGCGCCCCCAGCGAAACCCTCGCCCCGTGCGCGAACACCGGCCTGGGCCGGGGCACCGCCCATCCCGCCGCGGCGAGGGCGGGCAGCGCGGCCTGCCAGCCGAAGGCTCCCAGCACGACCACCGACCGGAGCGTGGGCCGCAGCAGCTCCAACTCCCGTACGAGCCAGGGGCGGCAGGTGTCCCGTTCGCCGGGTGTCGGCTTGTTGGCGGGCGGCGCGCAGTGCACGGGCGAGGTGACGCGTACGCCGTACAGCTCCAGTCCGTCGTCCGCGCTCACCGAGGTCCCGCGCGAGGCGAGCCCCACGTCGTGCAGCGCCGCGTAGAGCACGTCCCCGGAGCGGTCCCCCGTGAACATCCGTCCGGTCCGGTTCCCGCCGTGGGCGGCGGGTGCGAGCCCGACGACGAGCAGCGAGGCGTCGGCCGGTCCGTACCCGGGAACGGGGCGGCCCCAGTACGTCTGGTCGGCGAAGGCGGCACGTCTGGTGCGGGCGACCTCCTCGCGCCACGCGACCAGCCGCGGACACGCCCGGCACCCGGCGATCCGGGCGTCCAGATCAGTCAGTGCGTCCAGGTCGTCCAGATCGGTCAGTGCGTCCAGATCACCCACTGCGCCCAGGCCGTCCAGGTCGCCGACGATGTCGGGATCGCTCCTGTCGGCCGGGCTGCTGTCCATGCCCCCACCGTACGACCGGCCGCCCCGTCCCTCCCCCACCCGGCCCCGGTGGGTCAGTCGATGGGTCAGTCGGTGGGCTGTTCGGCGGGGCGCAGCCCGGCGGTCCACTTCTCCTCGATCCGGCCGAACTTCCACACCGCCACGGCGACGAGCCAGGTCACGAAGAACAGTCCGACGATGACGAAGCCGAGCACGTTCAGGTCCAGACCCGCGACCCAGTCCCAGAAGACCCCGTGCAGAGCGAGCTTCTCGGCGAGCAGCCCCAGCAGTTCCACGGTACCGATGATCAGGGCGACGGCGACGGACAGACCCGTGATGGTGAGGTTGTAGAAGACCTTGCGGACCGGCTTGGAGAACGCCCAGCCGTAGGCGAAGTTCATGAAGGACCCGTCGATGGTGTCCAGCAGCGACATGCCCGCGGCGAACAGCACCGGCAGACACAGGATCGCGTACCAGGGCAGGCCGGAGGCGGCGCCGGAACCGGCGAGGACCAGCAGGGCGATCTCCGTGGCGGTGTCGAAACCGAGGCCGAAGAGCATACCGAGCGGGTACATCTGCCACGGCTTGCTGATCGACTTAATCAGCCGGCCCAGGAGGCGGTTCATCAGCCCGCGGTTGTTGAGCTGCTCCTCCAGCGCCGCCTCGTCGAAGTGCCCGGTGCGCATCCGGCGGAACACCTTCCAGATGCCGACGAGGATGAGGAGGTTGATCCCGGCGATGAGGTAGAGGAAGACCCCGGAGACGGTCGTACCGATCATGCCGGTGACGCTGTGCAGCTGGGAGTTGTCGTCCCGGACGGGTCCGGCCAGCGCCTTGACGCCCAGCGACAGCAGGAGCGCCAGGGCGAAGACGATGCTGGAGTGCCCGAGCGAGAACCAGAAGCCGACGGAGAGCGGGCGCTTGCCCTCGCCCATCAGCTTGCGGGTGGTGTTGTCGATGGCGGCGATGTGGTCGGCGTCGAAGGCGTGCCGCATACCCAGGGTGTAGGCGGTGACACCGATCCCGATGCCGAAGCTCTTGGTGCCGATGCTGTAGTGCTCCGGCGCCACGATCACCACCAGGATGAACCAGCCGATGACGTGCAGCGCGAGGACGAAGGCCGCCATGCCGCCGAGCCGGGCCCACTCCCTGCGGGTCATCGAGGTGCGGATCCGCTGCCAACGCGAACCCGCCGGGGCGACGGGCTGCGGGGAGGTGGGAGCGGGGACGGTGACCATACGTGCCTGTCCTTACTTCCTGCTGCGAGACCTTCTACTGCGAGACTTCGTACCGCGAGATCCGACGGCGAGGCTCCGACTGCGAGATCCGACGGCGCGCTTCCCGCTACCGGCGCGAGCGCCGAAGCCACTCTCTGGCACAGATGTCGCAGCTGCAACCAACTTGCAGTAAAGCCATCGGGGCATGCCGGGCCAGGACTCTTCTAGAGTCGAGGCATGGCTTCTGAGGGTGCGGACGTCGAGCGGAACGACGAGAAGGTCGACGAGAAGGTCGACGAGGAGAAGGCGGTGGCCGCCGCCGAGGCCGCCCGTCCGGTGGGCGGCGAGAGCGTGCGGGTCGACAGCTGGATCTGGTCCGTACGTCTGGTCAAGACCCGCTCGGCGGGTGCGACCGCGTGCCGGGGCGGACACGTCCGGGTGAACGGGGACCGCGTCAAGCCCGCGTACGCCGTGCGCGTCGGCGACGAGGTGCGCCTGCGGCAGGGGATCCGGGAACGGGTCGTCGTCGTGAAGCGGGTGATCCGCAAGCGGGTCGGCGCGCCCGTCGCCGCCGAGTGCTACGTCGACAACAGCCCGCCGCCCCCGCCGCGCGAGGCGATCGCCCCG
>LRTP01001175.1 GCA_001550305.1 Streptomyces diastatochromogenes | reverse complement strand
GTCGGCGACCACGGACGCGGCGGGGTGGGCGCGGCTGCTCGGCGACGCGCCCGTCGTCGCGGCGCAGGGCGTCTCGTATCCGGTGGAGGTGGAGTGGGCGCCTCCGGTACGTCCGGTACGGCCGCCGCACGGCATGCGTGTCGACCCGGCGCTGCTGACGCATGTCGCGTCGGTGGTGCGGCGGGCACTGGCGGAGTGCGAGGGGGACGTCCTGTGCTTCCTCCCCGGAGTCGGGGAGATCGCGCGGGTGGCGGGCGGGCTGGGGGATCTGGGCGGCCGGGTCGACGTGCTGCAGGTGCACGGGCGGGCGCCCGCCGCCGTGCAGGACGCGGTGCTGTCACCGGGGACCGGGGACCGGCGCCGGGTGGTCCTGGCGACCTCCGTGGCGGAGTCGTCCCTGACGGTTCCGGGGGTACGGGTGGTCGTCGACTCCGGGCTGGCGCGGGAGCCGCGGGTGGACCACGCGCGCGGGCTGAGCGCGCTGGCGACGGTACGGGCCTCGCAGGCG
>LRTP01001174.1 GCA_001550305.1 Streptomyces diastatochromogenes | reverse complement strand
GGGCGCGAGCCGCCGGGGCGGGGGTACCGGTGCTGGACGGAGGCCGAGGACGCCCGTCTGCCGCGATTTCCCGCCCCGGAGATCAAGGTGGCCGACCTGACGGCGTTCGCCCTGCAGGCGGCCTGCTGGGGCGACCCTGGGGCGACGGGGCTGGCGCTCCTGGACCCGCCGCCGGGCGGGGCGATGGCGGCGGCCCGGTCCGTCCTGTCGGCGGTGGGTGCGGTGGACGCGTCCGGTCGGGCCACGGAACGGGGTGTGCGCATGTCCCGGCTGGGCCTGCACCCCCGGCTCGCCCGGGCACTGCTGGACGCTGCCCCCGTGGTGGGCGCCGACCGCGCCGCCGAAGTGGTCGCCCTCCTGAGCGAGGAGCCTCCCCGCGAGTACGGCGACGACCTGGCCGCGGCCTGGAGACTGGCCCGCCGCGGCGGCGACCCCTACGCGTCGCGCTGGCGCACCGAATCCCGACGCCTGCACTCCGCGTCGACGGGACTTTCCCAGCCACCCGCCCAGGACGGCGCCCGCGGTGAGGGGCTCGAAGGCGGTCCGTGGCCGGCCGGCGGGGGCGACGATCGCGTGGTCGCGCTGGTGGCCGCCCTGACGTTCCCCGAGCGGCTCGCGCAGGCGCAGGGCGGCTCCTACCTCATGCTGAACGGCACCCGTGCCGACATCGGCGACGGCTCGGCTCTGCGCGGCGCGCCCTGGCTGGCGGTCGCCGTGGCCGATCGGCCCGTCGG
>LRTP01001173.1 GCA_001550305.1 Streptomyces diastatochromogenes | reverse complement strand
GGGCGGGCGGGAATGCGGGGCGCAGCCCCCGCCCCAGGGGCGCGGGGAACTGCGCGACCAGCCCCCACCGGGCCGCAGCCAAACGAATCGGGCGGGCGGCGGATCCGGGGCGCAGACCCGGATCCGGCCACCGGCCGTTTGTTATGCGGTTCGTACCTTCAACGCCCGTGCCAGGTCGTCGAGTTGGTCGACGAGTTTGCGGCGGAGGGCGGGGATGGGGTCGCCGTCACGGAGGCACGCTTCGCCGAGGGCGAGGGTCTCGGGGGCGACGGCGTGGACGGGGAACGCGTAGCGCCCGGCGGCATCGGCGATGGCGGGGCCGCGACGCGCGGAGACGGCGACGGCGTCGGCCCAGTAGCGCTCGACGTACTCCCGGACGAGGTGGGTCTGTTCGGGCTGCCAGAAGCCCTGGGCGGTGGCGGTGAAGAGGTAGTTGGAGAGGTGGTCGGAGGTGAACATCTCCTCCCAGGCGCGGCGCTTGGCCTCGGGGTCGGGCAGCGCGGCCCGGCAGCGGGCGGCGCCTTCCTGGCCGGTGGCGCTGGGGTCCTGGACGAGTTCGGCCTCGATGACGGCGTCGTCGATGGCGCCGAGGACGGCGAGCCGGCCGAGGATGCGCCAGCGCAGTTCGGGGTCGAGTTCGGGTCCGCCGGGGACGGTGCCCTCGGAGAACCAGGCGCTGATGGTGTCGGGGTGGGCGGCGACGTCGATGTAGTGACGCACGGCGGTGAGGCGCAGGCCGGGGTGGGAGCCGTCCTCGGTGCGGCGGATGAGGTCGCGGCAGAGGTCGGTGAGGGTGGCGAGGGCGGTCGGGCGGTCCTCGGCGGGGAGGTAGCGGTCGGCGACCTGGGTGGCGGCGAACGACAGGACGCCCTGGACGAGGGCGAGGTCGCTCTCGCGCGGGAGGTGGGCGCGGGCGGCGTCGATGTAGGCCATGGCGGGCAGTTCGCCGTCGCGGACGGAGTCGCGCAGGGCGTTCCAGACGACCGCGCGGGTGAGGGGTTCGGGCAGTCCGGCGAGGGCCGTGCGCACGGTCTGGAAGGACTCGGGGTCGAAGCGGACCTTGGCGTAGGAGAGGTCGCCGTCGTTGAGGAGGAGCAGGGCGGGGCGCTTGCCGATCACGGTCGGCTCGGTCCCCGGGACGTCGGCTTCGATGCGGTCGCGCAGGGTGAGGCGGCCTTCGACGCCGAGGTCGTTGTCGTAGAGGCCCACGGCGATGCGGTGCGGGCGGCTGCCGTGGTGTTCGACGGTGAGGGTGTGGGTGCCGTCGGGTCCGGCGGTGAGGGTGGGGGTGAGGGTGTCGACGCCGGTTGTGCGCAGCCAGGAGTCGGCCCAGGCGTGGACGTCGCGTTCGGTGGCGGAGGCGAGGTTGTCGATGAAGTCGGCGAGGGTGGCGTTGGCGAACTTGTGGCGGGCGAAGTGGGTGTTGATGCCGGCCAGGAAGTCCTTCTCGCCGAGCCAGGCGACGAGTTGGCGCAGGGCGGAGGCGCCCTTGGCGTAGGAGATGCCGTCGAAGTTGAGCATGGCGGACGCGGTGTCGGGGACGGCGTCCGGGTCGGGGGCGACGGGGTGGGTGGAGGGGCGCTGGTCGGCGTCGTAGCCCCAGGGTTTGCGGGTGACGCCGAAGTCGGTCCAGGTGTCGGTGAAGCGGGTGGCTTCGGTGAGGGTCTGGTAGCCCATGTACTCGGCGAAGGACTCGTTCAGCCAGATGTCGTCCCACCAGCGCAGGGTGACGAGGTCGCCGAACCACATGTGGGCCATTTCGTGGGCGATGACCATGGCGCGGGTCTGGCGTTCATTGTCGGTGACGGCGGAGCGGTAGACGAACTCGTCGCGGAAGGTGACGAGGCCGGGGTTCTCCATGGCGCCGGCGTTGAACTCGGGGACGAACGCCTGGTCGTAGGAGTCGAAGGGGTAGGGCTCGTCGAACTTCTCGTGGTAGCGGTCGAAGCAGGCGCGGGTGACGTCGAGGATCTCGTCGGCGTCGGCGTCGAGGTAGGGGGCGAGCGAGCGGCGGCAGTGGATGCCGAAGGGCAGGCCGCGGTGCTCGGTGCGGACGGAGTGCCAGGGGCCGGCGGCGACGGCGACGAGGTAGGTGGAGATCAGCGGGGTGGGGGCGGCCCGCCAGCGGCCCTCTCCCACGTGTTCGGTGACGCCGTTGGCGAGGACGGTCCAGCCGTCGGGGGCGGTCACGGAGAGTTCGAAGACGGCCTTCAGGTCGGGCTGGTCGAAGGCGGCGAAGACGCGCTGGACGTCTTCCATGAACAGCTGGGTGTAGAGGTAGGTCTCGCCGTCGGTGGGGTCGGTGAAGCGGTGCATGCCCTCGCCGGTGCGGGAGTAGCGCATCCGTGCGTCGACGCGCAGTTCGTGCTCGCCCGCGGTGAGGCCCTTGAGGGGGAGCCGGTTCTCGTCGAGGGTCTCGGGGTCGAGGGGCTGTCCGTCGAGGGTGACGGAGCGCAGTTCTGCGGGCTTCAGCTCGACGAAGGTGTCCGCGTCGGCGCGGGCGGTGAACCGGATGACGGTCAGGGAGTCGAAGGTCTCGTCCCCGTGGGTCACGTCGAGTGCGATCCCGTAGTGGTGGACGTCGAGGAGCTGGGCACGGGTCTGCGCTTCGTCGCGCGTCAGTACGGACATGGGGGACATGCTGCCTGATGGCTCGGACAGGACACAGGGCAGGCCCGGTATGCAGCATTTGTTCGGCACGGTCACGGCGGGATCGGCGTCGTCAGGCGGTGCGGTCCTGCTCCCGTGCGTCGAGTGCCTCCCGTGAGCCCCGTGCGTCGCGTGCTTCCCGTGCGTCCCGTGCGTCGGTGTGGCCGTCGCGTTGCGGGGGGACGCGGGTGTCGTGGTGGAGGCGGCCCGGGGCGCGCGGTGAGGCGCGTTCCTCGGTCCGGGCGCGTAACTCGCGCACCTCCGCCTCCAGGGCCCGGCGGCGCTGGTGGGTGTCGTACAGGTAGCGGACCTTGGTGCGCAGGGTCCAGGGGTCGACGGGTTTCATGACGAGATCGGCGACGCCGAGGGCGAACGCGGTGGCGGACAGTTCGGTGTCCGGTCCGAAGCCGGTGAGCAGGATGACCGGGATGTGCTGGGTCTGTTCGACGCGGCGCATGTAGCGCACGACGTCGAGGCCGCTGACGCCGGGCATGCGCACGTCGAGGAGGAGCAGTCCGACCTGGCCGCGCAGCACTTCCTTGAGGGCGTCGTCGCCGCTGGTCGCGCGGGTCACGAGGTGGCCCAGCGGGGCGAGGGCGCTTTCGAGCGCGTACAGCGTGTCCTCGTGGTCGTCGACGATGAGGATCTTGGCATCCGACGGCATGGCCCGACGTCCCCTCGATCGGCCACATGCCGGCCCGGGCCGGTACGGGCGGGGGCGGGTACCACGGATGGCGGTGCCGCGGATGGCGGCTGCCACGGGTGGCGGGCGCCCTGGGGCCCGTACGGACGGTCGGCCGGCATGTGCCATTGGCCTGACACCTGACAGGGAGTGCTCACGCAGGATGCACGCTGGGGGCACCCGGTGTCACTCCCCCGTGGCCGCCGCGCCCCGCCCGGCACCGTCCGCGATGCTCTCGTGGTGCCGGATGACCTCGGCGATGATGAAATTCAGCAACTTTTCCGCGAAGGCCGGATCCAGCTTGGCGCTCTCGGCGAGGCGACGCAGCCGGGCGATCTGGTGGGCCTCGCGGGACGGGTCGGCGGGCGGCAGTTGGTGGGCGGCCTTGAGGTGGCCGACCTGTTGGGTGCATTTGAAGCGTTCGGCGAGCATGTGGACGACGGCGGCGTCGATGTTGTCGATGCTGTCGCGCAGCCGGGCGAGTTCCGCGCGCACGGCGGGGTCGACCTCGCCGCCCGCCCCGTCGTTCGTGTTACCGGTGTTGCTGGTGGTCATGAGGAGCAACTTTACGTGGCGTGCGGGGGCTCGATCATGGGCGGATCGTCGGGGTCGGATATGCGGTCGCTCCAGCCGCCGGGGAGGGTGCGGCCCTGCTGTTCGCGGAAGCGGACGGGGGCCATGCCGACACGGCGGGTGAACAGGCGGGAGAAGTAGGCGGGGTCGTCGTAGCCGACGCGTCGGGCGACCGCGGCGACGGGGAGTTCGGTGGCGGCGAGGAGTTCCTTGGCGCGGCCCAGTCGGATGCCGAGGAGGTAGTCCTTGGGGCTGCGGCCGGCGCCGCGGCGGACGGCGGCGCGCAGTTCGGCGGGGGTCATGCCGTGCCGGGCCGCGTGCTCGGCGACGGACAGTGGCTGGAACGCGTCACGGGCGAGGGCGTGCAGGACGGGGTCCCCGTCGGGGGCGAGGTCGGCGCGGGCGCGGCGCAGGGCGACGAGGAGTTCGTGGACGGCGGCGCCGGTCTCGACTTCGAGGAGGGGGTTGCCGCGGCGGGCGGCGCGCGCGATGCGGCCGACGGTGGCACGGGCGCCGGTGGCGTCGGAGAGCGGTACGACGGGGCGGTCGGGTTCGATGTAGCCGAGTTCGGTGTACGTGGCGGTGGCGGGCCCGGTGAAGTCGACGAAGCACTCGTCCCAGCTGGGGTCGGGTCCGTAGTGGTGGGGTACGCCGGGGGTGAGCCAGAGCAGGGCGGGCGCGGTGACGGTGTGGTGGTGTCCGTCGGGGCCCCGGAACCAGCCGCCGCCCGCGCTGACGACGACGGCCACGTGGTGGTCGAGGGTGCGGGGCCCGACGGTGGGCAGTTCGCCGTGCTGCAGGCCTACGCCGAGGCAGACGAGGCCGAGCCGGTGGTGGACGGGAGCGGGGGAGAAATAGCGCATCCAGGTGTGGTGCATTCGCGCGCCTCCCCTCCTCCGCGCCCCTGCCGCCGGCGTCACTCTTTGGTCCAACCAGAGCTGATCTTTGTCCATGGACGCGGCCGCCGCCAGAGGTGAGGGTGAGCTCATGAGCGAGTTCACGGTGGGGGACACGGATTTTCTGCTGGACGGGCGCCCGGTGCGGCTGCTGTCCGGCGCGTTGCACTACTTCCGGGTGCACGAGGGGCAGTGGGGGCATCGGCTGGGGATGCTGCGGGCGATGGGGCTCAACTGTGTGGAGACGTACGTCCCGTGGAATCTGCACGAGCCGCGCCCGGGCGAGTACCGCGACGTCCAGGCGCTGGGCCGGTTCCTGGACGCCGTGCGGGAGGCGGGCCTGTGGGCGATCGTGCGACCCGGCCCGTACATCTGCGCGGAGTGGGAGAACGGGGGGCTGCCGCACTGGCTGACGGGGCGGCTCCGCACCAGGGACGAGGAGTACGTGGGGCATGTGGAGCGCTGGTTCCACCAGGTGCTGCACGAGATCGTGCCGCGGCAGATCGACCGCGGCGGGCCGGTGCTGATGGTGCAGGTCGAGAACGAGTACGGAAGTTACGGCTCCGACCAGGTGTATCTGCGGCGTCTGGCGGACGTGCTGCGGGCCGAGGGCGTGAGCGTTCCGCTGGTCACCTCGGACGGTCCCGAGGACCACATGCTCACCGGCGGTTCGATCCCCGGGGTCCTCGCGACCGTCAACTTCGGCTCCCGCGCACGCGCGGCCTTCGAGGTGCTGCGCCGGCACCGGCCCGAGGGGCCGCTGATGTGCATGGAGTTCTGGTGCGGCTGGTTCGACCACTGGGGCGGCGAGCACGTCGTACGGGATGCGGGGGACGCGGCACGGGCGCTGCGCGAGATCCTGGAGTGCGGGGCTTCGGTCAATCTGTACATGGCGCACGGGGGTACCAACTTCGCGGGCTGGGCGGGGGCGAACCGGGGCGGGGGTGCGCTGCACGAGGGCCCCTTGGAGCCCGACGTCACCTCCTACGACTACGACGCGCCCATCGACGAACTCGGGCGTCCCACCGAGAAGTTCTGGCGCTTCAGGGAGATCCTGGGCGCGTACGCGGACGGGCCGCTGCCGGAGTTGCCGCCCGCGCCCGCGCCGCTCGGTGCGGGCGCGGCCGTGGACCTTGGGGAGTGGGCCGCCCTGGACGCCGTACTGGAGACATTGGGCGGCCGGGACGCCGAGTACCCCGTCCCGCCCACCTTCGAGGAACTGGACGTCGACCGGGGCCTGGTGAAGTACGAGGTGACCGTCCCCGGTCCGCGGGGGCCGTACCCCCTCCTGCTGCGAGGGCTGCGGGACCTGGCGGTGGTGTACGTCGACGGTGTGGCGGCCGGTGTGCTCACCGAGGACGATCCGGGGCTCAAGGAGCCTGTCGCGGGGCACGCGCGCGTGGAGGCGTGGGTGGAGTCCCTGGGGAGGGTCAACTACGGTCCACGTTCGGGTGAGCCGAAGGGCATCACCGGGGGGATGCTGCACGAGCGGCAGTTTCTGCACGGGGTGCGGGCGCGGGGGCTGCGTCTTGACGCGTTCGACGCCGGGGGCGTGGGGCGGGTGCCGTTCGGGGGGTTGCCTGCGGCGGGCGGGCGCGGGCTGTACCGGGGCACCGTGGAGGTGCGTGGCGCCGGGGACGCCTTCCTCGAACTTCCGGGCTGGACGCGGGGGTTCGTGTGGGTCAACGGGTTCTGTCTCGGGCGGTACTGGTCGGTGGGGCCGCAGCGGTCGTTGTACGTTCCCGGGCCGGTGCTGCGTGAGGGTGCCAACGAGGTGTGGCTCCTGGAGCTCCAGGAGCCGTCGCCGACGGCGCCGGTCCTGAGGCGCCCTGACGCGGCTGCGTCGGCGCCGGGCCGATGAGCCTCGGCCGCGCGCCCCGGCGACGACAACCACTTCCCTCGCCCCCGCCGCCCCTACCCGTCCCATCCCTGGGGGCTGCCGCCC
>LRTP01001172.1 GCA_001550305.1 Streptomyces diastatochromogenes | reverse complement strand
GGTCGTCCACGCCGCCCCGCGCCCCCTCGGCGGCGTACGCGAGCGCGTGCGCGCGGCCGAGTCCGCGCCCGGCGCCCGTGACGATCACGACCCGTCCCTCGCACAGCAGCGGTCCACTCATCTCAGTCCTCCTGGGGCCTGTCCGGACGTGCCGGCCTTGTTGGCGGTCGCCGCGTCCAGGAAGGCGGGCCGCTCGCCGCCGCCGTGGACGAGCAGCGAGGCCCCGCTGACGTACCTCGCCGCGTCCGAGGCGAGGAAGACGGCGGCCCCGCCGATGTCGGACGGGTCGGCGAGGCGGCCCAGCGGGACGGTGCGGGAGACGGCCGCGATGCCGTCCTCGCCGCCGTAGTGCAGATGGGAGAGTTCGGTGCGGACCATGCCGACGACGAGGGTGTTGACCCGGACGTCGGGAGCCCACTCGACGGCCATCGAACGGGCCAGGTTCTCCAGGCCCGCCTTGGCCGCCCCGTAGGCCGCCGACCCGGGCGACGGCCGCGCCCCGCTCACGCTGCCGATCATCACGATCGATCCCCGGGCCCGCTTGAGGTGCTCGTACGCGGCGAGCGAGGCGGTCAGCGGCGCGACGAGGTTCAGCTCGATCACGCGCGCATGGCGTCCGGCGTCCGCCTCCGTCAGTGGCCGGTAGGGCGCGCCGCCCGCGTTGTTCACCAGCACGTCGAGCCGGGGCAGCGCGGCGAAGAAGGCGTGCACGGCGGCCGGGTCGCGGAGGTCCACCGACACGAACTCCGTGCCCTCCAGCGGTACGTCGGGGGGTCTGCGGGCGCAGACCACCACGTCCGCGCCCGCCTCGACGAACGCGCGGGCGATCCCGGCCCCCACCCCACGGGTGCCGCCCGTGACGACGACGGTCCTGCCCCCGAGGTCCAGGTTGTCCACAGGGCCTCCCGCCCGGATGCATTCACTGCTAGCTTCGAGAGTGCGCCTAACAAACGTTTGGTGGAATGGTCCTGAGGTGGAAAGGTAGCTGATGCGTCCATGGGTGTCTCCACCTCGTCCCCGGAAAAGGGGATTTCCGTCGTCACGGTCGACTTCCCGCCGGTGAACGCGCTGCCGGTGCGCGGCTGGTTCGACCTGGCCGACGCCCTGCGCGCGGCGGGCCGCGACCCCGGCGTCCGGTGCGTCGTGCTGACGGCCGAGGGGCGCGGTTTCAACGCGGGCGTGGACATCAAGGAGATGCAGCGCGAGACCAGGGACAGCGGGGGCCATCGCGCGCTCATAGGGGCGAACCGCGGCTGTTTCGAGGCCTTCGCCGCGGTCTACGAGTGCGAGGTCCCCGTCGTCGCGGCGGTGCACGGCTTCTGTCTGGGCGGCGGGATCGGGCTGGTGGGGAACGCGGACGCGATCGTGGCGAGCGAGGACGCCACGTTCGGCCTGCCCGAGCTGGACCGCGGCGCCCTCGGCGCGGCCACGCATCTGGCCCGCCTGGTCCCGGGCCACCTGGTGCGCGCGCTGTACTACACCTCGCGCACGGCGACCGCCGCCGAGCTGCACGCGCACGGCTCGGTGTGGCGGGTCGTGCCGCGCGGGGAACTCCTGGACGCCGCGCTGGAGCTGGCGCGTGAGATCGCCGCCAAGGACGGCGAGCTGATCCGGCTCGCGAAGGCCGCGCTCAACGGCATCGACCCCGTGGACGTGCGCCGCAGCTACCGATTCGAGCAGGGCTTCACCTTCGAGGCGAACCTCGGCGGGGTCGCCGACCGTGTCCGCGACACCTTCGGAAAGGAGGGGGTCGACAGGTGAGCGACAAGACGATGACCACCGACGAGGTGGTCTCCCGGCTCCACAGCGGGATGACTCTCGGCATCGGCGGCTGGGGCTCGCGCCGCAAGCCGATGGCCCTGGTGAGAGCACTGCTCCGCACCAGGATCACCGATCTCACCGTGGTGTCGTACGGCGGCCCGGACGTCGGCCTGCTGGCCGCCGCGGGCCGGATCCGCCGGCTCGTCACCGCCTTCGCCACCCTCGACTCGATCCCGCTCGAACCGCACTACCGGGCGGCGCGCGAGCGCGGGGCGTTCGAGCTGACGGAGGTCGACGAGGCGATGTTCATGTGGGGCCTGCACGCCGCCGCGAACCGCCTGCCCTTCCTCCCCGTCCGGGCCGGGCTCGGCTCGGACGTGATGCGGGTCAACCCCGGCCTGCGCACGGTCACTTCGCCGTACGCGGATGCCTCCTCGGGGGTACGGGAGGAGCTCGTCGCCATGCCCGCCCTGCGCCTGGACGCGGCCCTGGTCCACATGAACCGCGCCGACCGCCTGGGCAACGGTCAGTATCTGGGGCCGGACCCGTACTTCGACGACCTGTTCTGCGAGGCGGCCGACGCCGCGTACGTCTCGTGCGAGCGCGTGGTCGACACGGCGGAGCTCACCAAGGAGGCCGCCCCGCAGACCCTGCTGCTGAAGCGGTCGAGCGTGACGGGCGTGGTCGAGACTCCGAACGGCGCGCACTTCACGTCCTGCGCCCCCGACCACGGACGCGACGAGCCCTTCCAGAAGCTGTACGCCACCACGCCGTACGCCGAGTTCGCCGCGCGCTTCCTCGCCGGCGACGAACAGGCCTACCAGTCCGCCGTACGGGCCTGGCACAAGGAGCAGCGATGAGCCCCGCGTCCCCTCCCGCCCCCGGCGCCCCCGCAGCCGCGGTCACCCGCGCCGAGTACTGCGTGATCGCCTGCGCCGAGGCCTGGCGGGACAACGGCGAGGTCCTCGCCAGCCCCATGGGCCCCATCCCCTCCATCGGCGCCCGTCTCGCCAAGCGCACCTTCTCCCCCGATCTGCTGCTGACCGACGGCGAGGCGATGCTCGTCGGCCTCGACGGCACCCCGGAGGGCTGGCTGCCGTACCGGCAGCACCTGACGATGGTCACCGGCGGACGTCGGCACGTGATGATGGGCGCGAGCCAGCTCGACCGCTTCGGCAACCAGAACATCTCCTGCGTCGGTGACTGGTCCAGGCCCACGCGCCAGCTGCTCGGCGTGCGCGGCGCGCCGGTCAACACCCTGAACAACCCGACCAGTTACTGGGTCCCCAGGCACTCGCCGCGCGTCTTCGTCGAGCGGGTCGACATGGTGTGCGGGGTGGGGTACGACCGTGCCGCCGCCGCGGGCCCGAGCGCCACCCGCTTCCACCGCATCCCGCGCGTGGTGAGCGACCTCGGTGTCTTCGACTTCGCCACGGCCGACCACTCGATGCGGCTCGCCTCACTGCACCCGGGCGTCACCGTGGAGCAGGTGCGGGAGGCGACGGGCTTTGGGCTGTCGGTGCCCGACGAGGTGCCCCGTACCCGTGAACCGACGCCCGGGGAGCTGAGACTGATCCGCGAGGTCATCGATCCGGGCGGCGCCCGGGATCGAGAGGTCAGGAGCTGATGGAGACCGCGCTCACCCGCCTCGTCGGTGTCCGTCACCCCGTCGTGCAGACCGGTATGGGCTGGGTCGCGGGCCCCCGCCTGGTGTCGGCGGCGGCGAACGCGGGGGCGCTGGGCATCCTGGCCTCCGCGACGATGACCCTCGACCATCTGAGAGAGGCCGTACGCGAGGTCAGGTCCCGTACGGACGCGCCGTTCGGGGTGAATCTGCGCGCCGACGCCGGGGACGCGGGCGAGCGGGTACGGATCATCGTCGACGAGGGGGTACGGGTCGCGTCCTTCGCCCTCGCGCCCTCCCGCGAGCTGATCGCCGAGCTGAAGGAGGCCGGCGTGGTCGTCGTCCCCTCCGTCGGGGCGCGCCGGCACGCCGAGAAGGTGGCCGCCTGGGGCGCGGACGCGGTGATCGTGCAGGGCGGCGAGGGCGGCGGCCACACCGGCAAGGTCGCGACGACGGTGCTGCTGCCGCAGGTGGTGGACGCGGTGGACATCCCGGTGGTCGCGGCGGGCGGTTTCCACGACGGGCGGGGGCTGGTCGCGGCGCTGGCGTACGGGGCGGCGGGCATCGCCATGGGCACCCGTTTCCTGCTCACCTCGGACTCGACGGTCCCGGCCGCGGTGAAGGCGAAGTACCTGGCGGCGACGGTCAGGGACGTCACGGTCACGACGGCCGTGGACGGCCTCCCCCATCGCATGCTGCGTACGGACTTCGTCGACTCCTTGGAGAGGTCCGGCCGGGCGAGGGCCCTCGCGCAGGCCGTCCGCCGGGCCGCCGGGTTCCGGAGGCTGTCCGGGCTCTCCTGGTCGCGGATGGTTCGCGACGGTCTCGCCATGAAGCACGGCAAGGAGCTGACCTGGAGCCAGGTACTGCTCGCCGCGAACACACCGATGCTCCTGAAGTCGTCGATGGTGGACGGGCGCACGGACCTGGGGGTGATGGCCTCGGGACAGGTCGCGGGGCTGATCGATGACCTGCCGTCGTGCAAGGAGCTGGTCGACCGGGTGATGGCGGAAGCCCGGGAAACTCTCGCTGCCCTGGCGGTCGTGGGTGCTTCAATGCCCGGATGACTCAGACGATGGATGAGCCGTGGGGCCTCAGACTGCGCGGACACGGGATACCGGACGCGTCGGTCTCCGGATCCCGGCTCAGGTTCAGCCAGGAGTAGGGGGTTGAGGGTGTGCCCCAGGGGGCCGTGCGTGCGGGATGCCCGCTGGCTTCACCCTGAAGAGCTGTCAAACTCGTCGGACCTACCGCCGGGCGGGCGGAAAGCAACGCTTGTGGAGGCCTTGTAGGACCAGCTCTCGCAGGAGAGGGGCAGGGGCCCGTGAAGCAGGAACCCGTGGTGGCACTGTGTAGCGGTGCGGACGAAAATCGTCTGTGTTCGCGCAGGTGAGGGCGCCAACGCTGCCAGGCTCGTACGCTACCTGGCACCGGGGCGGGCGGAGGCCCACCGTCGCCCGCCCCGCCACCCTACGTGTCAGAGCCGTTCGATGATCGTCACGTTCGCCTGGCCGCCGCCCTCGCACATCGTCTGGAGGCCGAACCGGCCGCCGGTGCGCTCCAGTTCGTGCAGGAGCGTCGTCATCAGCTTCACGCCCGTCGCCCCCAACGGATGCCCCAGGGCGATGGCGCCGCCGTTGACGTTGACCTTCTCCGGGTCGGCGCCGGTCTCCTTGAGCCAGGCGAGGACGACCGGGGCGAAGGCTTCGTTGATCTCGACGAGGTCGATGGCGTCGAGGGACATGCCGGTCTTCTTCAGGGCGTACGCGGTGGCCGGGATGGGCGCGGACAGCATGCGGATGGGGTCCTCGCCGCGTACGGAGAGGTGGTGGACGCGGGCGCGCGGGGTCAGCCCGTGCTCCCGTACCGCCCGCTCGGAGGCGAGCAGCATCGCGGCGGCGCCGTCGGAGACCTGGGAGGAGCAGGCGGCGGTGATGGTGCCGCCCTCGACGACCGGCTTCAGGCCCGCCATCTTCTCCAGTGAGGTGTCCCGGCGCGGGCCCTCGTCGGCGGTGACCTCGCCGTAGGCCACGGTCTCGCGGGAGAAGCGGCCCTCGTCGACGGCGCGGATCGCCCGCCGGTGCGAGCGGAGGGCGAACTCCTCCTGGTCGCGGCGGCTGATGCCCCACTTGGCGGCGATCATCTCGGCGCCGGCGAACTGGTTGACGGGCAGGTCGCCGTAGCGCGCCCGCCAGCCCTCGCTGCCCGCGAAGGGGCCTTCGGTGAGGCCGAGGGGTTCGGCGGCCTGGCGGGAGGCGAAGGCGATGGGGATCTGGCTCATGTTCTGCACTCCGCCCGCGACCACCAGGTCCTGGGTGCCGGACAGGACGCCCTGGGCGGCGAAGTGCACGGCCTGCTGGGAGGAGCCGCACTGCCGGTCGACGGTGACGCCCGGCACCTCCTCGGGGAGCCCGGCCGCCAGCCAGCAGGTGCGGGCGATGTCCCCGGCCTGCGGCCCCACGGTGTCCAGGCAGCCGAAGACGACGTCCTCGACGGCGGCCGGGTCCACTCCGGAGCGCTCGACCAGCGCCTTGAGGACATGCGCGCCGAGGTCGGCCGGGTGGACACCGCTCAGGCCTCCCCCGCGCCGCCCGACGGGCGTACGGACCGCTTCGACGATGTAGGCCTCGGCCATGACAACTCCCTCGCAGACATGGGGTATCGCAGACATGGGCTATTCGCGTACGGAGATGCCGTCCAGCACCATCGACAGGTACTGCCGGGCGATCTCCTCGGGGCTGTGCTGTCCGCCGGGCCGGTACCAGGACGCGGCGACCCACACGGTGTCGCGCACGAAGCGGTAGGTGAGCCGGATGTCGAGGTCGGCCCGGAAGACCTCGGCGGCCACGCCGCGCTCCAGCGTGCTCAGCCACGCCTTCTCGAAGTTGCGCTGCGAGTCGGCGAGGAAGGCGAAGCGCTGCTGGGCGGCGAGGTGCCGGGACTCCTTCTGGTAGATGGCGACGGCGGCACGGTGCCGGTCTATCTCCCGGAACGACTCGGTGACCAGTGCCTCCAGCGTCCGGCGCGGGCCGAGTTCGGCGCCCAGGACGGCGTCGTAGCCCTCCCAGAGCTCGTCGAGGAAGGTCCGCAGGATCTCCTCCAGCATCGATTCCTTGGAGTCGAAGTGGTAGTAGAGGCTGCCCGCGAGCATCCCGGCCTCGTCCGCGATCTTGCGTACGGTGGTGGCGTTGTAGCCCTGCTCGGCGAAGACCTCCGCGGCGGTGTCGAGGAGTTCGCGGCGCCGCTCGGGGGTGGCGGTCACCTGGGGCTTCTTCTTGGTAGGCACGGTTCCATTGTGGTCCCAGGGGGGCCGGCCGACGACGCCCTACGCATGTTGGCTGCTGACGGAGACGACTTCGCCGGTCATGTACGAGGAGTAGCCGGACGCCAGGAACACCATCACGTTGGCCACCTCCCAGGGCTGCGCGTAGCGGCCGAAGGCCTCGCGGCCCGTCAGTTCCTCCAGCAGCTCGGGCGTGGTCACCTTCACCAGGTGCGGGTGCATGGCGAGACTCGGTGACACCGCGTTGACGCGCACCCCGTACTCGGCGGCCTCGACGGCCGCGCACCGGGTGAGCGCCATGACGCCCGCCTTGGCGGCGGCGTAGTGCGCCTGACCGGCCTGGGCGCGCCAGCCGACGACGGAGGCGTTGTTGACGACGACTCCGCCGCCGCCCTGGTCCCGGAAACGGCGCAGGGCGGCCCGGGTGCACCGGAACGTGCCGTTCAGTGTCACGTCCAGCACGCTCGACCACTGCTCGTCGGTCATGTCGACGAGGGCGCAAGTGCCGCCTAGGCCCGCGTTGTTGACGACGATGTCCAGGCCGTCGTGGAGATCTGCAGCCAGCGCGAAGAGGGCTTCCACCTGCTGCTCGTCCGTCACGTCGCACGGCAGCGAGGCGACGTTCGCCGCGCCGAACTCCGCGGCGAGGGCCTCTTCGCTCTCCTTGAGGCGGCGGACATGGGCGTCACTGATGACCACCCGCGCCCCCTCCTCCAGGAACCTGCGCGCCGTCGCCCCGCCGATGCCCGCGCCCGCGGCGGCGGTGATGACGGCGGTGCGCCCGGTCAGCAGCCCGTGCCCGCCGACGTACACCGGACTCTCGACGTCGTTCATGCCTCCACGCTAACCTACCAAACACTTGTTAGGGAAGGTGCTGCCGATGGATCTGACCCTCTCCCCCGCCGACGAGGCCTTCCGCGCCGAGGCCCGGACCTGGCTCGCCGCCCATGTGCCACGGACGCCCCTCCCGTCCCTGGAGACCGAGGAGGGCTTCGCGGCGCACCGCGTGTGGGAGGCCGAACTCGCCGCGGACCGCTGGTCGGTGGTGTCCTGGCCGCGGGTGTACGGCGGCCGGGACGCCGACATCGTGCGCTGGCTGGTGTTCGAGGAGGAGTACTACGCGGCGGGCGCGCCGGGCCGGGTCGGCCAGAACGGCATCAACCTCCTGGCGCCCACCCTCTTCGACCACGGCACGGAACGACAGCGCGCCCGGATCCTGCCCTCCATGGCCACCGGGGAGGTCGTCTGGGCGCAGGCCTGGTCCGAGCCGGAGGCAGGGTCCGATCTGGCCTCGCTCACCTCGCGCGCGGTGCGTACGGACGGGGGCTGGCTGCTGAGCGGGCAGAAGACCTGGTCGTCGCGGGCCGCCTTCGCCGACCGCGCGTTCGGTCTCTTCCGCAGTGAGCCGGGCACACCGAGGCCTCATCAGGGCCTGACCTATCTGATGTTCGACCTGCGCGCGCCCGGGGTCACCGTGCGCCCCATCGGCCGTCTGGACGGCAGACTGGCCTTCGCCGAGGTCTTTCTCGACGAGGTCTTCGTCCCGGACGAGGACGTGATCGGCGAGCCGGGCGGGGGCTGGCGGGTCGCCATGTCGACGGCGGGCAACGAGCGGGGGCTGACGCTGCGTTCACCGGGCCGCTTCCTCGCCGCCGCGGACCGGCTGGAGGCCCTGTGGCGCAGCCGCGCCGACCCCTCGGACACGGCGCTGCGCGACCGGGTGGCCGACGCGGTGATCGGCGCCCGCGCCTACCAGCTCTTCACCTACGCCAACGCCTCCCGCTTCCTCGACGGCGGGACCTCAGGACCGGAGGCCAGCCTGAACAAGGTCTTCTGGTCCGAGTACGACATCGCGCTGCACGAGACGGCCCTCGACCTCCTCGGCCCGGACGGCGAGTCGGCGGACACGGACTGGTCCGAGGGGTACGTCTTCTCGCTCGCCGGTCCGATCTACGCCGGCACCAACGAGATCCAGCGCGACATCATCGCCGAGCGCCTGCTCGGCCTCCCGAAGGGCCGCCGCTGATGCGCTTCCTCCTCGACCCGCAGCAGCGGGCGTTCGCCGACTCGCTGGACGCGATGCTGACGGCCGCGGACACCCCGTCGGTGGTACGGGACTGGAGCCGCGGCGACCACGGCGCCGGCCGTGCGCTGTGGTCCCGTATCGCCAAGGTCGGCGTGTTCGCGCTCGCGGTGCCGGAGGCGTACGAGGGGATGGGCCCGCGTCCGGTGGAACTGGCCGTGGGTTTCGTCGAGTTGGGACGGCACGCGGTGCCCGGCCCGCTGGTGGAGACCGTCGCGGCGGCCGCCCTGCTGGCCGGGCTGGCGGACCCTGTGCCCGCCGGGCGGCTGCTCCCTTCGCTGGCCTCGGGCGAGGCGTCC
>LRTP01001171.1 GCA_001550305.1 Streptomyces diastatochromogenes | reverse complement strand
CCGGCCCTGCGGGCGGCCGTGCGCGGCGCCGGGAAGGGCCTGACCGTGACGTCGCGCGACGAGGAACGGGCGGCGCTCTCCGACGCGCCGTTGCAGGCGGGCGCCGAGCGGATCTACACCACGGCCGCCCTGGCCGGTGCGGGGTATGCCGTACTCGCCCTGCTGCTCTCCCTGCTTCAGTCCGCGCCGGAACGAGCCGCGCTGCTGGCCCGGCTGCGCACCATGGGCCTCACGTCCCGCCAGGGCCGTCGGCTGCTCAGTCTGGACGCGCTGCCGCAGGCGCTGCTCGCGTCCTCGGGCGGGATGCTCGCCGGCTGGGCCACGGTCCGGCTGCTCGCTCCCGGCATCGACCTGGAACGTCTCGCGCTGGCCACCGCGGTGGGCCGAGTGCCGGTGATCGGCGCGTCGCTGCGTACCGACGTGTGGTCGCTGCTCCTGCCCGCGGCGGGCACGGTGCTGCTGGCGTGGGCGGTGGCCGTCGCGCAGGCCTGGTGGGCGGGGCGCCGTACGTCGATCACCGAACTCAGGACAGGAGGCATGCGATGACCCCGACGACCTCGCGGACGAGCCTGGCGGAGCTGGAGCATCGGGCGGCGGCGCGGCGCGACCGGCCCGCGTACGGGCGGGACGCCCTGATCGCCTGCGACCGGCTGGTCCGCATCTTCTCCGGCCGGGCGGCCGGGGACGGCTCCCCTGGGCGCGGTGGCTCGGCCGGGGTGGAGGTGCAGGCGCTCCAGGGGCTCGATCTGCTGGTCCAGGAGGGCGAGTTGATGGCCCTGGTCGGCGCCTCCGGCAGCGGCAAGTCGACCCTGATGAACATCCTCGCCGGCCTCGACGTGCCCACCGCGGGCGCCGCGCGGGTCGCGGGCCGCGATCTGCTCACGATGAACGCGAAGGACCGGCTGCGCTACCGCCGTGAGGTGGTCGGTTTCGTCTGGCAGCAGACGGCCCGCAATCTCCTCCCCTATCTGACGGCGGCCCAGAACGTGGCGCTGCCCATGCAGTTGAAGGGCGGCCGGGGCCGCGGGAAGCGGCGGGCCGAGCGGGCGGAGGAACTGCTCGCGATGCTCGGCGTCGCCGACTGCCGGGACCGTCGGCCTCAGCAGATGTCCGGCGGGCAGCAGCAGCGGGTCGCGATCGCCGTGGCCCTCGCCAACTCGCCGTCCGTGCTGCTCGCCGACGAACCGACCGGTGAGCTGGACTCGGCGACCGGCGCGGAGGTCTTCGCGGCGTTCCGCCGGGCCAACGAGGAGCTGGGCACGACGATCGTGATCGTCACGCACGACCAGGCGGTCGCCGGCGAGGTCCGCCGCTCGGTCGCGATCCGTGACGGCCGTACCTCGACGGAGGTGCTGCGCCGCACGGAGGTCGACGCGGAGGGTCAGGAGTCCCTGGTGGCACGGGAGTTCGCGACGCTGGACCGGGCCGGCCGGCTCCAGCTGCCCGCCGAGTACACCGCGGCCCTCGGAATGGAGGACCGGGTGATGCTGGAACTGGAGCAGGACCACATCGGGGTCTGGCCGGACGACACCGGGCACCCGGCCGACTGAGACCGGCCACCACGACGCGCCGCCGCCGACCCGGCCTGTTGACGACGCGTCACCGCGCCCGCGACCGTCCGACCCGCTGACGACGCACCACGGCGCCCACCACCGTCCGGTCGGGGACAAGGCAGGCGCCGCGTTCAGTTCCGTACGCCGTTGTACGGGACGTTTGTTGGGGTGGAGCGTCAGACCATCAGCGAGCGGTCCGTCGGGCGGATCGGGGCCGGCAGGTCGCTGGCCCCGGTCAGGAAGCGGTCGACCCCGCGGGCGGCCGAGCGGCCCTCCGCGATGGCCCAGACGATCAACGACTGGCCGCGGCCGGCGTCACCGGCGACGTACACGCCGGGCACGTTGGTCGCGAACTCGGCGTCGCGGGCGATGTTGCCGCGCGCGTCGAGCTCCAGGCCGAACTGCGAGACCACGCCGTTCTCGACGTCGGTGCCGGTGAAGCCCATGGCCAGCGTGACCAGCTGGGCGGGGATCTTGCGCTCCGTGCCCGGCTTCTGGTTCAGCTTGCCGTCGACGAACTCGACCTCGGTGAGGTGCAGCCACTGGACGTTTCCGTCCTCGTCGCCCTCGAAGTGGGTGGTGGAGACCGAGTAGACGCGGTCGCCGCCCTCCTCGTGCGCGGAGGTGACCTTGTAGAGCATGGGGAACGTCGGCCAGGGCTGGCCCGGGCTCCGCTCCTCGCCGGGCTGCGGCATGATCTCCAGCTGCGTGACCGAGGCCGCGCCCTGGCGGTGGGCGGTGCCCACGCAGTCCGCGCCGGTGTCGCCGCCGCCGATGACCACGACGTGCTTGCCCTCGGCCGTGATCGGGGGCGCCACGTAGTCGCCCTCCTGCACCTTGTTGGCCAGCGGCAGGTACTCCATGGCCTGGTGGATGCCCTTGAGCTCGCGGCCGGGGACCGGGAGGTCACGCGCGGTCGTCGCACCGGCGGCGATGACCACGGCGTCGTACCGCTTGCGCAGGTCCGTCGCCTTGAGGTCGCGGCCGATCTCGATGCCGGTACGGAAGCGGGTGCCCTCCGCGCGCATCTGCTCGATGCGGCGGTTGATGTGCCGCTTCTCCATCTTGAACTCGGGGATGCCGTAGCGCAGCAGGCCGCCGACGCGGTCGGCACGCTCGTACACGGCGACCGTGTGGCCCGCCCGGGTGAGCTGCTGGGCGGCGGCCAGGCCCGCCGGGCCCGAGCCGATGACGGCGACGGTCTTGCCCGACAGGCGCTCGGGGATCCGCGGGGCGACGTTGCCCGTGTCCCACGCCTTGTCGATGATCGAGACCTCGACGTTCTTGATGGTCACGGCGGGCTGGTTGATGCCCAGCACGCACGCCGACTCGCAGGGAGCGGGGCACAGGCGGCCGGTGAACTCCGGGAAGTTGTTCGTGGCGTGCAGACGCTCGGACGCGGCGGACCAGTCCTCGCGGTAGGCGTAGTCGTTCCACTCGGGGATCAGGTTCCCCAGCGGACAGCCGTTGTGGCAGAACGGGATCCCGCAGTCCATGCAACGGCTGGCCTGCTTGGAGATGATCGGGAGCAGCGAGCCCGGAACGTAGACCTCGTTCCAGTCCTTGACGCGCTCCGCGACGGGGCGGGTCCTGGCGACCTCGCGGCCGTGGTTCAGAAAGCCCTTGGGATCAGCCATTGGTCGCCGCCTCCATCATCTTCTCGGTGATCTCGGACTCGGGGAGTCCGGCTCGCTCGGCGGCGTCCTTGGCGGCGAGCACTGCCTTGTACGTGCTGGGGATGATCTTGCTGAAGCGGTCCACCGCTGTGTCCCACTCCGCCAGGAGCTTCTCGGCGACGGTCGAGCCGGTCTCCTCCTGGTGGCGGCGCACCACGTCGTGCAGCCACTGCTTGTCGGTGTCGTCGAGGGCCTCGACGGCGCCCACGTTGCCGACGTTGACGTTGTCGCGGTTCAGGTCGACGACGTACGCGATGCCGCCGGACATGCCGGCCGCGAAGTTGCGGCCCGTCTCGCCGAGGACGACCGCGTGACCGCCGGTCATGTACTCGCAGCCGTGGTCGCCCACGCCCTCGGAGACCACCGTCGCGCCGGAGTTGCGGACGCAGAAGCGCTCGCCGGTGCGGCCGCGCAGGAAGAGCTCGCCGCCCGTCGCGCCGTACGCGATGGTGTTGCCCGCGATGGTCGAGTACTCGGCGAGGTGGTCGGCGCCCCGGTCGGGACGGACGATCACCCGGCCGCCGGAGAGGCCCTTGCCGACGTAGTCGTTGGCGTCGCCCTCCAGGCGCAGCGTGACACCGCGCGGCAGGAAGGCGCCGAAGGACTGGCCCGCGGAGCCGGTGAAGGTGATGTCGATGGTGTCGTCGGGCAGGCCGCCGCCACCGAACTTCTTCGTCACCTCGTGGCCGAGCATGGTGCCGACCGTGCGGTTGATGTTGCGGATCGCGACCTGGGCGCGCACCGGCTGGGCGTCGGCCTGGGTGTTCGCGGCCAGCGCGTCGGCGGCGAGCTTGATCAGCTCGTTGTCGAGCGCCTTCTCCAGACCGTGGTCCTGGGCGATGACCTGGTGGCGCACCGCGCCCTCGGGCAGCTCGGGCACGTGGAAGAGCGGGGACAGGTCCAGGCCCTGCGCCTTCCAGTGGGTGACCGCCCGCTCCACGTCGAGGTTCTCGGCGTGGCCGACGGCCTCCTCGATGGTGCGGAAGCCCAGCTCGGCGAGGATCTCGCGGACCTCTTCGGCGATGAACTTGAAGAAGTTCACGACGTACTCGGCCTTGCCGGCGAAGCGGTCGCGCAGCACCGGGTTCTGGGTGGCGATGCCGACCGGGCAGGTGTCCAGGTGGCAGACGCGCATCATGACGCAGCCGGAGACGACGAGCGGCGCGGTCGCGAAACCGAACTCCTCGGCGCCGAGCAGCGCGGCGATGACGACGTCACGGCCGGTCTTCAGCTGGCCGTCGGTCTGCACGACGATACGGTCGCGCAGGCCGTTGAGCAGCAGCGTCTGCTGGGTCTCGGCGAGGCCGAGCTCCCAGGGGCCGCCCGCGTGCTTCAGGGAGGTCAGCGGGGAGGCGCCCGTACCGCCGTCGTGGCCGGAGATGAGCACCACGTCCGCGTGCGCCTTGGAGACACCCGCGGCGACGGTGCCGACACCGACCTCGGAGACCAGCTTGACGTGAATCCGCGCCTGCGGGTTCGCGTTCTTGAGGTCGTGGATCAGCTGGGCCAGGTCCTCGATGGAGTAGATGTCGTGGTGCGGGGGCGGGGAGATCAGGCCCACGCCCGGGGTGCTGTGCCGGGTCTTTGCGACCCAGGGGTAGACCTTGTGACCGGGCAGCTGGCCGCCCTCGCCGGGCTTGGCACCCTGCGCCATCTTGATCTGGATGTCGTCGGCGTTGACCAGGTACTCGGACGTGACGCCGAAGCGGCCGGAGGCGACCTGCTTGATCGACGAGCGGCGCGCCGGGTCGTAGAGCCGGTCCGCGTCCTCGCCGCCCTCACCGGTGTTGGACTTGCCGCCCAGCTGGTTCATGGCGATGGCGAGGGTCTCGTGCGCCTCCTTGGAGATGGAGCCGTACGACATGGCGCCGGTGGAGAAGCGCTTGACGATCTCGCTCACCGGCTCGACCTCGTCGATCGAGATCGGCTGCCGGTCGGACTTGAAGCCGAACAGGCCACGGAGCGTCATCAGGCGCTCGGACTGCTCGTTCACCCGGTCGGTGTACTTCTTGAAGATGTCGTAGCTGCCGGAGCGCGTCGAGTGCTGGAGGCGGAAGACCGTCTCCGGGTCGAACAGGTGCGGCTCGCCCTCGCGGCGCCACTGGTACTCGCCGCCTATGTCGAGGGCCCGGTGCGCCGGGGCGATGCCGGAGGCCGGGTAGGCCTTGGCGTGCCGCGCCGCGACCTCCTTGGCGATGACGTCGAGGCCGGCGCCGCCGATCTTGGTGGCGGTGCCGTTGAAGTACTTCTCGACGAAGGCCTGGTCGAGGCCGACGGCCTCGAAGACCTGGGCGCCACGGTAGGAGGCGACGGTCGAGATGCCCATCTTGGACATGACCTTGAGGACGCCCTTGCCGAGCGCGTAGATCAGGTTGCGGATGGCCTGCTCGGCCTCGATGCCGGTCAGGAAGGTGTCGGCGCGGACCAGGTCCTCGACCGACTCCATCGCCAGGTAGGGGTTGACCGCGGCGGCGCCGAAGCCGATGAGGAGGGCCACGTGGTGGACCTCGCGGACGTCGCCCGCCTCGACCAGCAGGCCCACCTGGGTGCGCTGCTTGGTGCGGATGAGGTGGTGGTGGACGGCCGCGGTGAGCAGCAGCGAGGGGATCGGCGCGTGCTCGGCGTCGGAGTGGCGGTCCGACAGGACGATCAGACGGGCGCCGTTCTCTATGGCGGCGTCGGCCTCCGCGCAGATCTCCTCGATCCGCGCGGCGAGGGAGTCGCCGCCGCCGCTGACCCGGTAGAGACCGGACAGGGTCGCGGCCTTCATGCCCGGCATGTCGCCGTCGGCGTTGATGTGGATGAGCTTGGCCAGCTCGTCGTTGTCGATCACCGGGAAGGGCAGGGTGACGCTACGGCAGGACGCGGCCGTGGGCTCCAGCAGGTTGCCCTGCGGGCCCAGCGAGGAGCGCAGCGAGGTGACGAGCTCCTCGCGGATCGCGTCCAGCGGCGGGTTGGTGACCTGCGCGAACAGCTGGGTGAAGTAGTCGAAGAGCAGACGCGGGCGCGCGGACAGGGCCGCGATCGGGGAGTCGGTGCCCATGGAGCCCAGTGGCTCACCGCCGGTGTTGGCCATCGGCGCGAGGATGATGCGCAGCTCTTCCTCGGTGTAGCCGAAGGTCTGCTGGCGGCGGGTGACCGAGGCGTGGGTGTGCACGATGTGCTCGCGCTCGGGGAGGTCGGAGAGCTCGATCTCGCCGGCTTCCAGCCACTCCGCGTACGGCTTGTCGGCGACGAGGCCGGCCTTGATCTCGTCGTCCTCGATGATGCGGTGCTCGGCGGTGTCGACGAGGAACATCTTGCCGGGCTGGAGGCGGCCCTTGCGGACGACCTTCGCGGGGTCGATGTCGAGGACGCCGACCTCGGAGCCGAGCACGACGAGGCCCTCGTCGGTGACCCAGTAGCGGCCGGGGCGCAGACCGTTGCGGTCGAGGACCGCGCCGACCTGGGTGCCGTCGGTGAAGGTGACACAGGCCGGGCCGTCCCAGGGCTCCATCATCGTGGAGTGGAACTGGTAGAAGGCGCGGCGGGCCGGGTCCATGGAGTCGTGGTTCTCCCACGCCTCCGGGATCATCATCAGCACGGAGTGCGGGAGCGAGCGGCCGCCGAGGTGGAGGAGCTCGAGCACCTCGTCGAAGGAGGCGGAGTCGGACGCGTCGGGCGTACAGACCGGGAAGACCCGCTCCAGGCCCTTGTCACCGAAGAGGTCGGAGACCAGCTGGGACTCGCGGGCCTTCATCCAGTTGCGGTTGCCCTTGACCGTGTTGATCTCGCCGTTGTGCGCGACGAAGCGGTACGGGTGGGCGAGCGGCCAGCTCGGGAAGGTGTTCGTGGAGAACCGGGAGTGCACGAGCGCGATCGCGGAGGCGAAGCGGCGGTCGGACAGGTCCGGGAAGAAGGGCTCCAGCTGGCCGGTGGTCAGCATGCCCTTGTAGACGATGGTGCGCGCGGAGAGCGACGGGAAGTACACGCCGGCCTCACGCTCGGCGCGCTTGCGCAGCACGAACGCCTTGCGGTCCAGCTCGATGCCGGTCGAGACGCCGTCCGTGACGAAGATCTGGCGAAAGGCGGGCATCGTGGAGCGGGCGGTGGCGCCGAGCAGCTCGGGGGCGACCGGGACCTCGCGCCAGCCGAGGACGGTCAGGTCCTCGTCGGCGGCGATCGTCTCGATCTGTGAGACGACATCCTCGATGCCGTCCTCGGGCAGGAAGGCGATGCCGACCGCGTACGCGCCGGCCGCGGGCAGCTTGAATCCGGCCACCTCGCGGAGGAACGCGTCGGGCACCTGGGACAGGATGCCCGCGCCGTCGCCCGAGTCGGGCTCGGCGCCGGTGGCACCCCGGTGCTCCAGGTTGCGCAGCACGGTGAGCGCCTGCTCGACCAGCGCGTAGCTCGCCTCACCGGTGAGGGTGGCCACGAAGCCGACGCCACAGGCGTCGTGCTCGTTGCGGGGGTCGTACATACCCTGCGCAGCAGGGCGAGCATCCATGAAGGACCACTTCTGGCCATTCGTGGAGTGCTGGGACGGCTGGCGCGGCGTACGCATCGGCTCTCCCGTCGTCGTCGTGGCATATGCATGTGCCGAGGGACGACGTTGGCCCTCTGCTTAGGGGTGCAAAATTTCGTGCAGGTTACATGATGGGGCGGTTCTCGGGAACCGGATACTACGTTCCAACATGCGGACACCGTGGGGTGGCGTGGGGGTACCTCGCACGACAGTGAAGTTAAGGGGACCTAAGCGGACAGATCGATGTCCGTGGGCCCGGAGTACGGCAGGCAACGTCACCCACCGCACTGGCGCGGCGCAGGCCTCATTGCCCGCAGCGCTTACGGCTCATTCCCAGTGGTTAAGCGATCGAAACCAGCGAGTAACGGCTACTTATGCAGTCCCATGCATAGGTGCGCGAGACATCATCCTACGGCGGTACCGAACAGGCTGCCCAGGAGGTATGTCACACCCGCCGCGGCACCCCCGAGCGCGAGCTGCCGGATTCCGCTGTACCACCAGCTTCGAGCCGTCACCCGGGCCACGATCGCGCCGCACGCGAAGAGCCCGATCAGCGCGAGCAGCAGCGCGGGCCACAGGACGGTCGCGCCGAGCAGATACGGCAGTACGGGGAGCAGGGCGCCCAGGGCGAAGGAGCCGAAGCTCGACACGGCGGCGACGGCCGGGGAGGGCAGGTCGCCGGGGTCGATGCCGAGCTCTTCGCGGGCGTGTATCTCCAGGGCCTGCTCGGGGTCGCGCGAGAGCTGCTTTGCTACTTCGCGGGCGAGCGCGGAGTCGACGCCGCGCGACTCGTACAGCGCGGCGAGCTCGCGCTCCTCGTCCTGCGGATGCTTTCTCAACTCACGGCGCTCGACGTCGAGTTCGGCCTGGACGAGTTCGCGCTGCGAGGCGACGGAGGTGTACTCGCCCGCGGCCATGGAGAAGGCGCCTGCGGCCAGGCCCGCGAGCCCGGTGATGACGATCGTCTGATGGGAGACGGACCCGCCGGCGACACCGGTCATCAGGGCGAGGTTGGACACGAGCCCGTCCATCGCGCCGAACACGGCCGGGCGCAGCCATCCGCCGTTCACGTCCCGGTGGGTGTGGTTGTCGCGGTGCGCCTCGTGCAGCGTCGCCTCGGTGTCGATGATGGACATACCGGTCCCCCAGGATCCGTCGATTGGACTGTTTCTACTTTTCGACAACCATGAAACTACGCCTGGAATTTCTTCTCCGCCAGCAAGGAAAGGCTGGGCTAACCTGCGGTTTTACCCTCAAGCGCTCATCTGTTATGGATCACGCACAGATGTCGACCGGGTGAATGAGGAGCCTCGGACGGCTCTCCCCGCCCCCTCCCGTGGGACACATCCCCAAAGGGCTCTGCGCCCTGAGAGGAGAGGCACCGTATGGCTTCCATCGCCTGCATTCCCTCCGTCCCGGCACCCGGGGACTCGGCCGCTCTGCGCGAGCGGGCCCGCGGCGCGCTGCTCGGCCTCGCCGTCGGGGACGCGCTGGGCGCGCCCGCCGAGAACATGAGGCCGTCGCAGATCCGCGCGAAGTGGGGACGGATCACGGGGTACGTCGCCGAGCACCCGGCCGGGACGGACGACACGGAGTACGCGATCTTCTCGGGGCTGCTGCTGGCCCGGCACGGTTCGGCGCTCACCGTGACGCATGTCGAGGCGGCCTGGCACCAGTGGATCGCCGACCGCGACGAGGGGCCGTTCCGGGGCGCCGGCTTCAGCGAGCGCGGCACCCTGGAGAACCTGCGCCGGGGACTCGCGGCCCCCATCTCCGCCCAGCACCGGCACGCCTGGAGCGACGGTCTGGCGATGCGCGCGGCCCCCTTCGGCGTCTTCGCGGCGGGCCG
>LRTP01001170.1 GCA_001550305.1 Streptomyces diastatochromogenes | reverse complement strand
GCGCGGCCCGGATGCCCGAGTGGACCCGGCGGCTGACCCGCGAGCTGGACACCTTCGCGGAACAGAACGCGACGACCACCCTGCCCGTGCCCATCGCGCTGAACCAGCCGCCGGAACCCCTGCGGCTCGGCCCCTCGGACGACGCGGAATGGGCGGCGTTCGCGGCGGAGGCCGTGCTGCGCGCCGGGGACCGCAGCGCGCTCGGCGACCTGAGCCGGGAACGCCGGATGCGGGCGTCCATCGACCTGTCCTGGAACGCCGTCGCCAGCGAGGTCGCCGCGGCCGCCGAGCGCGCCCCCGAGGTCGAGTCCGCGCTGCTCCCCCTCCGCGCCCGGATCTCCGTACGGGCGGGCCTCGGCAACCTCGCCACCGGGCTGCGCCCGCCCGCCACCGGCCACGACAACCCGCACTACTTCGACGACGCGGCCTGCGTACGGGCCTGTGTGCTCGCCGTGGCGCACCCGGGCGACCCCCGACTCGCCGCGGAACTCGCCGAGTTCGACGCCCGCTACACCCAGGACGGCGACGGGGTGCACGGCGCCCGCGCGATGGCCGCGGCCCTCGCGCTCGCCCTCGC
>LRTP01001169.1 GCA_001550305.1 Streptomyces diastatochromogenes | reverse complement strand
GCTGGGCGCCGGCGCCGCGATCCCGGCCTCCTGGCGCGACGCCTGCCGCATCCTGTCCGGCTGCGCGCTGCCCCGCCTCACGGGCACGGACCTGATCGGACTCGCCGACCTCCTGGAAGCGACGGAACTGGCCACCCCAGAGGGATGATTCGGGCATGACGCCCAAAGGAGAAGGATCGGGAACCCTCGACGAACGCATCACCGGAGCCCTCGTCGGAGCCGCCGTCGGCGACGCGCTGGGCGGCCCCGTCGAGGGCTACACCCCCGAGCAGATCGTCGAACGGCACGGCGGCCGGATCCACGGCGTCGTCGGCCCCTGGAACGGCGACGCCTGGCGCACCGCCCGCCCCATCGCCCCGTACCACAAGGGCGACGGACACGTCACCGACGACACCCTGATGACCCACGCGCTGGTACGCGTGTACGCCACCGTCCGCGACCACCTCGACGCGTACGCCGTGGCCGAGCACCTGGTCCCCGACCTCATGACGGGCCCGCGTTGGATCCCGGAACTGGAGGCCGAGGCCATCCCCCTCCAGCGGATCTTCCTCGCGGAGAAGTGGCTGGTGGCCCGCCTCCACTACGGCCATGTGGACCCCCGGGAGGCCGGCTCCGGCAACATCGTCAACTGCGGCGCCGCGATGTACATGGCGCCGGTCGGCCTGGTCAACGCGGCCAACCCGGCGGGCGCGTACGCCGAGGCGCTCGACGTCGCGGGCGCCCACCAGTCGTCGTACGGGCGGGAGGCGGCGGGCGTCTTCGCGGCGGGGGTG
>LRTP01000117.1 GCA_001550305.1 Streptomyces diastatochromogenes | reverse complement strand
ATCTCCGGCCCCGGCCTGTTCGCCCCGGGCCTGCACGGCCAGCGCCCGCAGCAGGTACGGGCCCCCTTCGCCGCGCCCGGGCGCGTGCTGCTCCTGGAGCTGGTCGAGCCAGTGCTGCGCGGTCGGTGACATCGAGCGGATGCCGAGGTCGCCGTCGAGCACCACCCAGCCGGGCGCGTCCGGCAGCGGTCCGCAGTCCACGCCGGACAGCAGCAGCGAGCGGCGCAGCGCGGCGCACGCGGGCACGCTCACGGCCTCGGCGACGGCGAGCTCGGCCGCGGAGAAGGGGCGGGTGTGCGCGTCACGGCACAGCACGAGCAGGCCCCAGGTGCGCGGTCCGTGGCGCAGCAGGATCCGTAACTCGTCGGTGAGGCCGAGAGGCCGGAGGATCTCCCGGTAGTACTTGCTCTCGTCCAGCCGCCCGTCGGTCGATCTGCTGAGCAGGCTCACCTTGCCCGAACGCCGGGTCAGCGCCCGCAGGTTGTCGACGTCGTCCTGCTCCACGTGCTCGATCTCGAAGAGCCGCCGCATGCTCGACTCGGGGAACCCCGACTCGTGCTGGCCGCCCGTGTCGAGGAGGGTCGACGGGTCGAGGACGACCCCGCACCACACATCCGCCGGTACGACGTCCAGCAGCACCCGGGTCGTGCGGTCGAGCACGGCGAGGGCGCTCAACTCGCCCCGCAGCCCGCGTTCGAGGCGGCTGGTGGTCTCGGAAAGGATCATAGGCGTGTCCCGGAAGCTGGAATGCCCTGAATACCCTGAATGCCTTGGTTGCTGAATATCCGGAATGACTGGAAGAGTTGGAATATCGGCCTGTCATATCCCAGGAATCTGGGATACCCCCGCGGATGTCGGTTCCGTACCGTGGGACTCGATTGTGGGGGTCGGCCGATGCTCCGACAAGAGGACGTCACCCGCGCGTGGGGCCCGGGGGAGCCCCGCATGAAACGGCCCCGCTCGCGCCGAGCGCGAGC
>LRTP01001168.1 GCA_001550305.1 Streptomyces diastatochromogenes | reverse complement strand
CCAGCCGCTCTTCGCCGCGAACCCGGCGTCGGTCAGCTTCTTGTTCTCGGCGGCGGCGTGCGTCCCCCGGGCGACCCCGGACTCGGTCGTCGCGGCCTGCCTGTCCCTGGCGAAGGACGGCACCCGGTCGGCCATCGAGGCGGTCTGCGAAGTCGCCGCCCGCCACACGGACTTCGAGTCGGCGCTGATCCCGCTCCGCGAGGCGGTGGCCCCCTACGACACGGTCGGCCCCGACTACCGCTCCCCCTCCCTCGCCGCCCGCCGCCCCTCCCGCCTCCACGCGATCGAGGAACTCCCCGTCGCCCTGGGCATGTTGGTGGTGTCCGGGGGCGACTACCGGCACGCGGTCCTCGGCTCGGTGAACTACGGCCGCGACTGCGACTCCATCGCCACCATGTCCGGCGCCCTCGCCGGTGCCCTAGGCTCCGGGATCCCCCACGACTGGGCCAAGACGGTCGCCGAGGCCAGCCGCCTGGACCTGCACGCCCCGGCGACCACCCTCACCGGGGTGACCCGCGAGATCTTCGCTCGTGACGTGGGCCGTCGTCGCGCCCACGAGTCCGCGTACGCCGAGCTGACGGGGACCCCATGACGCTCCGACTGACCTGGGTCCAACCCGAGGACCTGCTCGGCCACGAACTCGCCCAGGCGTACCAGGACGGGCGCGCACCGGAGGCGATCGCCGCCCGCTGGCACGCGGCGGGCGGACCGGAGGCCCCACCGCGCGCGGGCACGTCCCCGACTCCGGCCTCGCGGTACCTGCGCGCACTGGCGGGCGACCTCCTGGACGAACTGGCGGAGCTGCCCGGCGGGTTGGCGGATGCGGAACCGACGGACCTGGGGCGGATCAGGGCCCACTGCCCGGACTGGCCCGCCCGGCCCGGGACCGCCCCGGCCCCCGCCCCCGCCCAGGCCCACCTGGAAGCCGCCTGGCTCGGCAGAGCGGTCGGTTGTCTGCTCGGCAAACCCGTGGAGAAGCTCCCCCTCGAAGGGATCCGCGACCTGGCCCGGGCCGGCGGAAACTGGCCCCTGCGCACCTGGTTCACCGCCCGGGGCGTACCCGACGACCTCCTCCGGACCCACCCCTGGAACCGACGCTCCGCCCCCACCTCCCTCGCCGAGAACATCGACGGCATGCCCGAGGACGACGACCTCAACTACCCCCTCCTGAACCTCCTGTTGCTCCAGCGGTACGGCAGGGACTTCACGACCGCCGACGTGGCCCGCCTCTGGCTGGACGAACTCCCCGCCGGCCGCACGTTCACCGCCGAACGCGTCGCCTACCGCAACCTCCTCACCGGCATCGAACCCCCACACACGGCCCACCACCGCAACCCCTTCCGCGAATGGATCGGCGCCCTGATCCGCGCCGACGTCCACGGCTGGACCAACCCGGGCGATCCGGCCGCCGCCGCGGCGGCGGCCCACCGGGACGCCACCCTCACCCACACCGCGAACGGCGTGTACGCCGCGATGTTCACGGCGGCCACCATCGCCGAGGCGGCCACCGGCCACGGCGACATCCACGCCTGCCTGCGCACCGGCCTCACCGTCGTACCCCCCGCCTCCCGGCTGGCCGAGGCGATCCGCCACGCCGTCCACCTCGCCCGCACCACCGAGGACTTCGACACGGTCGTCGACGCACTGCACACCACCCACCGCGCCTACCACTGGGTCCACGCCCTCCCCAACACCGCCCTGATCGCCGCCGCCCTCACCCACGCGAACGGCGACTTCTCCGGCTCCATCTGTCGCGCGGTGTCCGGTGGCTGGGACACCGACTCCAACGGCGCGACGGCGGGCAGCGTCGCGGGCCTTCTCACCGGCGCCCCCGCCGCGCTCCCCGACCGCTGGACCACCCCCCTCAAGAACCGCCTCGCCACCTCCGTCGCCGACTTCGACGGCATCGGCTTCGACACCCTCGCCCAGCTGACCCACCAGCTCACGCACCGGGAGACCCGTCACCCATGACCCATATCGCCATGCCCGGCAGCACGAACATGGACCTCGTCGCGTACGTCGCGAAGGCCCCGCAGCGCGGAGAGACCGTGACGGGACGGGAGTTCCGTACGATCCCCGGCGGCAAGGGCGCCAACCAGGCGGTGGCCGCCGTCGACCTGTTGGTGCCCAACGAGCACGAGGCCGCCGCGCTCACCGGCGTCACCGACCCCCGCGAAGCGGCCACCGCCCTGCTCGACCAGGTACCGGAAGTCATGGTCACCCTGGGCGCGGCGGGCAGTCTGTACGCGGCCCGCGGCGCCGAACCTTTCACCGTTCCCGCACCCCGGGTCACCGCCGTGGACTCGACCGGCGCGGGCGACACCTCGATGCCGTACCGCTCCGAAATCGACGTCCAGGCCACCACGAACACCCGGCACGCCTCATGAGCGGGCATACGGGCTCGGAGGCGGGGACGGATCGCGGTCCGCTCACCGAGTCGGGGACGGATCGCGGCCCGCTCACCGGGCTGCGCGTCCTCGACCTCGCCACCCTGTTCGCCGGGCCGCTCGCCGCCACCATGCTCGGCGACTTCGGCGCGGAGGTCGTCAAGGTCGAGCACCCGGCCAAGCCCGACCCGTCCCGGGGCCACGGTCCGTCGAAGGACGGCATCGGCCTGTGGTGGAAGCTCCTCGGCCGCAACAAACGCACCATCACCCTCGACCTGTCCAGGCCCGGCGGCCGCGCCACCCTGCTGCGCCTCGCCGCCACCGCCGACGTGATCATCGAGAACTTCCGGCCCGGCACCCTGGAGAAGTGGGACCTGGGCTGGGCGGAGCTGTCGGCCGCCAACCCCCGCCTCGTCCTCGCCCGCGTGACCGCCTTCGGCCAGTTCGGCCCGTACGCGCACCGCCCCGGCTTCGGCACCCTCGCCGAGGCCATGAGCGGCTTCGCGGCGATCACCGGCGAACCGGACTCCCCGCCGACCCTCCCGCCCTTCGGCCTGGCCGACTCGATCGCGGGCCTGGCGACGGCGTACGCCGTCATGGCCGCGCTCCACGCCCGCGACGCTTCGCACCGCGGCCAGGTGGTCGACATGGCGATCATCGAGCCGATCCTCACCGTGCTCGGCCCACAGCCGCTCTGGTACGACCAGTTGGGCTACGTCCAGCCCCGCACCGGCAACCGCTCCGCGAACAACGCGCCCCGCAACACCTACCGCACGGCGGACGGCTCCTGGGTCGCCGTCTCGACCTCCGCCCAGTCGATCGCCGAGCGGCTGATGCGGCTGGTCGGACGCCCGGAGCTGATCGAGGAACCGTGGTTCGCGACGGGCGCCGACCGGGCCCGCCACACGGACGTCCTGGACGAGGCGGTGGGCTCCTGGATCGCCCGCCACCGCCGCGCCGAGGTCCTGGACGCCTTCGAGAAGGCGGAGGCGGCGGTGGCCCCGATCCAGGACGTACGGGATGTGATGGAGGACCCGCAGTACGCGGCCCTGGACGCGATCACCACGGTCGCCGACCCCGAACTCGGCCCCCTGCGCATGCAGAACGTGCTCTTCCGGCTCTCCGCCACCCCCGGCGCGATCCGCTGGACGGGCCGCCCCCACGGTGCCGACACGGACGCCGTCCTCACCGAACTCGGCCTGTCCGAGGCCGAGATCACCACCCTCAGATCGGAAGGCGCCCTATGAGGATCCCGGCCCTCCCGCTCACCTGGCTCTACGCCCCCGGAGACCACCCGGAAGTGGTGGCCAAGGCCCTCGTCTCCGGCGCGGACGTCGTCCTGATCGACCTGGAGGACGCGGTCGCCCCGCACCGCAAGAAGTACGCCCGCGCCGCCACCGCCGAGTTGCTCTCGGACCCTCCCCCGGTCCCGGTCCACGTCCGCGTGAACGCGCTGGACGGTCCCTTCGCCGAGGCCGACCTGAGGACGCTCGCCCCGCTCCCCGGCCTCTCCGGCCTCCGGCTGCCCAAGGTGACCTCCCCGGCCGATGTCGTCCGGGTCGCGGAACACTCGGCCCCCTCCGAAGGAGGCGCGATCCCCCTGTACGCCCTCCTGGAAACCGCCCTCGCTGTCGAACACGCCTTCGCCATCGCCGCGGCCCACCCTGCGGTGCGCGGCATCGGGCTGGGGGAGGCGGATCTACGGGCCGACCTGGGCGTACGGGAGGACGCGGGCCTGGACTGGGCCCGCGCCCGGATCGTGGTCGCCGCCCGGGCCGCCGGCCTCGCGCCGCCCACGCAGTCGATCTACCCGGACATCCGGGACCTCGAAGGCCTCGCCGCCTCCTGCGCCCACGGGCGCACCCTGGGCTTCCTCGGCCGCGCGGCCATCCACCCCCGCCAGCTCCCGGTGATCGAACACGCCTATCTCCCGACCCCGGCCGAGGTCGAGACCGCCGAGCTCATCGTCAAGGCCGCCGCCACCGAGCCGGGCGCCCAGGCCCTGCCCGACGGCCGCTTCGTGGACGCGGCGGTCGTGGCGG
>LRTP01001167.1 GCA_001550305.1 Streptomyces diastatochromogenes | reverse complement strand
CGCGTCCTCGGACGCGACGCCCCCCTTCGACGTACTGGAGGAACTCAGACCTTCTTGGCCGACTCGGCCTCGCCCTTCGCCGCCTCCACGGACTCCTCGGGCTCCACGAGCTCCTCGGATTCCGCGGGCTCCACGGACTCCTTGGACTGCGCGGGCCCGTCGGACTCGGTGTCCGTCTTCGCGTCGGGCTTCTTGCCGTCGAGCTTCTTGCCGTCGGACTTCTTGCCGTCGGACTTCTTGCCGGTCGTCTCGTCGGCCTCGTCGTCAGCCTTGCTGTCAGCCTTGCTGTCGGCCTTCTTGTCGAGGTCGACGGCATCCCCGTCGGGGGTGTCCCCGTCCGGCTCGACGACCTCCTCGCGTCCCGGCCGCAGCCGCGCCGACACCACGATGTAGGTCACCGCGAGGAGGAAGACCACCATCGCGGTCCAGTCGTTGAGACGCAGGCCCAGGATGTGGTGGGCGTCGTCGACGCGCATGTACTCGATCCAGCCGCGGCCGACGCAGTACGCGGCGACGTACAGCGCGAACGCCCGACCGTGGCCCAGCGTGAAGCGGCGGTCCGCCCAGATGACGAGGAAGCCGACGCCGACGCACCACAGGGACTCGTACAGGAACGTCGGGTGGTAGTACCCCGGCACGCGCCCGTCCGTGGAGGACGTGATGTGCAGCGCCCACGGCACGTCCGTCGCCTTGCCGTACAGCTCCTGGTTGAACCAGTTGCCCCAGCGCCCGATGGCCTGGGCGAAGACGATGCCGGGGGCGAGGGCGTCGGCCCAGGCGGGGAGCGGGATGCCGCGTCGGCGGCAGCCGATCCACGCGCCCACCGCACCGAGCGCGATCGCGCCCCAGATGCCGAGGCCGCCCTGCCACACCTTGAAGGCGTCCACCCAGTTACGGCCGTCGCTGAAGTACAGCTCGTAGTCCGTGATCACGTGGTAGAGCCGGCCGCCGACAAGGCCGAACGGGACGGCCCACACCGCGATGTCGGCCACCGTGCCGGGCCGCCCACCCCGGGCGATCCAGCGTTTGTTGCCGAGCCAGACGGCTACGAAGACGCCGATGATGATGCAGAACGCGTAGCCGCGCAGCGGGATGGGGCCGAGGTGCACCACACCGTGCGACGGGCTGGGAATGTAGGCGATATCCATGGCAGGGTCGACGCTACCCTGCCGGACCGGACCCACGGCAAGCAGCCCGGCTACGGGTCCATAACAGGGGCCCCGAACAGAGGCCCTGACACGGGTCGTGACGAAGGCCACAACTCGGGTCAGGACGTGATCAACGACATGAGTCGCCCCCGGCCCGTGTCCGAGCCGGGGGCACAGGGCCGACGCGGGGCTCAGGCCTTGTTCTCCGCCTCCACCAACTGCTTGAACTTCGCGGGCGTCATCGTCTGGTCCTCGTAGATGTTCTTGCCGCCCAGCAGCACGGTCGGCGTGCCCCGGAATCCGCCGCTCTGGAAGGCCGCGTTCGACTTCACGACCCAGCTGTTGTGCGTGCCGTCCTTGACGCACTTCCGGAAGGCGGGGGTGTCCAGGCCGTCGACCTTGCCCGCCAGCTCGATGAGCTTGTTGTCGTTCGAGAAGTCGTCGGTGGTCTCGCTGGGCTGGTTCTCGTACAGCACGTCGTGGAACGCCGTGAACTTTCCGGCGTCCTGGGCGCAGGCCGCGGCGTTGGCCGCGTGCCGGGAGCCGCTGCCTCCCCTGCCGTCGTCGATGAGCGTGACCAGGTGGTACTCGACCCTGAGCTTTCCGGCGTCCACCAGCTCGTGGATCGTCGGGCGGTACACCGTCTCGAAGGCCTGGCAGGCCGGGCAGCGGAAGTCCTCCCAGACCGTGAGGGTCGACTTGGCGCCGTCCTTGCCGACGGGGATCGCGAGGCCGTCCTTGCCGGTCGCACCCGAGGGCGACACGGCCGGGCCCGACGCGGCGCTCTTCTTGTCCTTGCCCGAGTTGGCGGCCAGGACGCCCACCACCGCGGCAAGGGCGAGGACGCACACCACCGACGCGCCCACGATCAGCGCCCGGCGGCGCCTGTCCGCGGACTTCTGCTTCTCTCGCTCGACCGCCATCCGCTCGCGGGCGGTGCGCTTTCCGTCACGGTTCTTCTCGCTCACAACCGGCAGAACGAACCGGGGAGGCGCAGCGCGCCTCCCCGGTCCCAGGTCCACCCGTTCGAGTGAGCGGATTGTCCGTTACGTACGCAACAGGACGCGTACGCGGCGGAAGGTGTCTCAGGCCGTGCCGCGCACGCCCTTCGCCAGATCGCCCGCGAGGGCGCGGACCGCGTCGAGGCCCGCGGCCTCGTCCGCCGCGTCCAGCATCCGCTTGACGAAGGCCGAACCGACGATCACACCGTCGGCGAAGCCGGCCACCTCGGCCGCCTGGGTGGCGTTGGAGACACCGAGGCCGACGCAGACCGGCAGCTCGGTGGTGGCCTTGGTACGCCGCACCAGGTCCTGGGCCTGGGCGCCCACGGACTCCCGCGTGCCCGTGACGCCCATCAGCGAGGCCGCGTACACGAAGCCGCTGCCCGCCGCGGTGATCTCGGCGAGCCGGGCGTCCTTGCTGCTGGGCGCGACGACGAAGACGGTCGCGAGACCGTGCTTCTCCGCGTGCTCACGCCACAGCGCCGACTCCTGGACGGGCAGGTCGGGCAGGATGCAGCCCGCGCCTCCCGCCTCCGCCAGTTCGGCGGTGAAACGCTCGACGCCGTAGCGGTCGATGGGGTTCCAGTACGTCATGACGAGCACCGGCTTCCCGGTGGCCCCGTGCGCCTCACGGACCGTGCGCATGACGTCGGCGATCTTGACGCCGCCCTTGAGGGCGATGTCGTCGGCGGTCTGGATGACGGGCCCGTCGAGAACGGGGTCGCTGTGCGGCAGACCGATCTCGACGATGTCAGCGCCGCCCTCGAAGACGGCCTTGACGGCCGCGATCCCGCCGTCGACCGTCGGGAACCCGGCCGGCAGGTACGCGATGAGCGCGGAGCGCCCCTCCGCCTTCGCGGCGGCGAGGGTGTCGCTCAACAGCTGGATGTTGCCGCTCACTTGGCGTCCCCCTCGATCTCTGCGGTGTCACTGTCGGCGTCCGGCTCGACGACGGCGTCGGCGGCGGTGTCGTACAGGCCGAAGTAGCGGGCGGCCGTGTCCATGTCCTTGTCGCCGCGCCCGGACAGGTTGACGATGATCAGCCCGTCCTTGCCCAGCTCCTTGCCGACCTCCAGGGCCCCGGCGAGCGCGTGGGCGCTCTCGATCGCCGGGATGATGCCCTCGGTGCGGGAGAGCAGGCGCAGGGCCTGCATGGCCGCGTCGTCGGTGACCGCGCGGTACTCGCCGCGGCCGCTGTCCTTGAGGTAGGAGTGCTCGGGGCCGATGCCCGGGTAGTCGAGGCCCGCCGAGATGGAGTAGGGCTCAGTGATCTGCCCTTCCTCGTCCTGGAGGACGTACGACCGCGACCCGTGCAGGATGCCGGGTTCACCGGCGGTCAGGGTCGCGGCGTGCTCCCCGGTCTCCACGCCGTGTCCGGCGGGCTCGCAGCCGATGAGGCGTACGTCCGCGTCCGGGATGAAGGCGTGGAAGAGACCGATGGCGTTGGAGCCGCCGCCAACGCAGGCGATGGCCGCGTCGGGGAGCCGTCCGGCGCGCTCCAGGATCTGCCGCCGGGCCTCGACGCCGATGACCCGGTGGAAGTCGCGGACCATGGCGGGGAAGGGGTGCGGCCCCGCGACGGTCCCGAAGAGGTAGTGCGTGTGGTCGACGTTGGCGACCCAGTCCCGGAAGGCCTCGTTGATGGCGTCCTTGAGGGTGCGGGAGCCGGACTTCACGGCGATGACCTCGGCGCCGAGCATGCGCATGCGGGCCACGTTGAGTGCCTGCCGCTGGGTGTCGATCTCACCCATGTAGATCGTGCACTCGAGGCCGAAGAGCGCGCAGGCGGTGGCGGTGGCCACGCCGTGCTGACCGGCGCCGGTCTCGGCGATGACGCGGGTCTTGCCCATCCGCTTGGTGAGGAGAGCCTGACCGAGCACGTTGTTGATCTTGTGGGACCCGGTGTGGTTGAGGTCCTCGCGCTTGAGGAAGACGCGCGCCCCACCGGCGTGTTCGGCGAAGCGGGACACCTCGGTGAGTGAGCTCGGGCGCCCGGTGTAGTTGACGAGCAGGTCGTCGAGCTCGCGGGCGAACTCGGGGTCCGCCTTCGCCTTGTCGTACTCGACGGCGACCTCGTCCACGGCGGCGACCAGCGCCTCCGGGATGAACTTGCCGCCGAACGCGCCGAAGTACCCCTCGGCGGTGGGAACTTGACCCTCGGGGTCGGGAATGAAGAACTCGCTGGGCATGCGGATACCTCGCAGGGGCGACAGCCCCGGTTACAGGTCGGACAGGGGTCACGTCGGTCGCGCACGCACAGGTCGCCCCGAGGACACCCGGAGTCGGAGCAGTCAGCTCACCGCGAGGTGCGGCGGGCCCGGAGCGACGTCTGTACGCGTGCGCCGGCGGGCCATCGCATGCCGTTGACCTGGCCCGGTTCGTCGCCGATGACATACCGCACGCGGCGCCCGTGGACGCGGCGGGCCGGTGCCCG
>LRTP01001166.1 GCA_001550305.1 Streptomyces diastatochromogenes | reverse complement strand
GTCAGCTCCGTCCGTGGCGCAGCGCGGGGTGGGCCCCGGCCGCGACGAGGTCGGCGACCGCCGTCTTCGGGTCGCGGCCGGTGACGAGGGACTCGCCCACCAGGACCGCGTCGGCGCCGGCGTTGGCGTACGCGATGAGGTCGTGCGGCCCGCGGACGCCGGACTCGGCGACCTTCACGAGGCCGGACGGGATCTCGGGAGCGATCCGCTCGAAGGTGGTGCGGTCCACCTTGAGGGTCTTCAGGTTGCGCGCGTTGACGCCGATGACCTTCGCCCCGGCGTCCACCGCCCGCTCGACCTCGTCCTCGTCGTGCACCTCGACCAGCGGCGTGAGCCCGATGGACTCGGCGCGCTCGATGAGGGACTCCAGGGCGGCCTGGTCGAGGGCGGCCACGATCAGCAGCGCGAGGTCGGCGCCGTACGCGCGGGCCTCCCACAGCTGGTACGACGTGACGATGAAGTCCTTGCGGAGCACGGGGATGTCGACCCGGGCACGGACGGCCTCCAGGTCGGCCAGCGAGCCGCCGAAGCGGCGCTGCTCGGTCAGGACCGAGATGACGGCCGCGCCGCCCGCCTCGTAGTCCGCGGCCAGGGCCGCGGGGTCGGCGATCGCGGCGAGCGCGCCCTTGGACGGGCTGGAGCGCTTGACCTCACAGATGACCTTGACGCCGTCGCCACGCAGGGCGGCCACGCCGTCCTTGGCCGCGGGAGCCTTCGCCGCGCGCTCCTTGAGCTCGTCGAGGCTGACGCGCGCCTGCCGCTCCGCGAGGTCGGCACGGACTCCGTCGATGATCTCGTCGAGCACACTCACGCGAGCGGCCCCCTTCCCTGACGGTGAACGGTTGAGCCTGTCGACCCCGGACCGCCGTTCCGACGGTCATGATGGGTCACTCCGATGGTATCCGGAGGAAGGGCTTGGCTTCACATCCGGTTGACGCCGGTCCCACTACCTGGACGTTTGCCATTCGATCAAGGGTGCAGCCAGCCGCCGAAGGGCAGGTTCCGGACAACGGTGAAGACCAGGAGCAACACGCCCGCACTCCACAGGTGCACGGGCCCCAGGTCGATCCGCAGCGGCCGTCCGCGCGCCGAGCGGACCGCCCAGACGGTCCACACCACCGCGAGGACGAAGTAGCCCGTGAAGGCGAGCGCGTTGTCCGTGAAGGCCGCCGCGAAGTCCCCGTGCACGAAGGCGTGCGCGCCGCGCAGACCGCCGCAGCCGGGGCAGTACAGGCCCGTGTAGCGCAGCAGCGGGCAGACGGGGTAGTGCCCGGGCTGGTTGGGGTCCACGGCCCCGACGTACGCGAAGGCGCCGGCGACGGCCGCGAGCGCCCCCGCGGGGACGGCGA
>LRTP01001165.1 GCA_001550305.1 Streptomyces diastatochromogenes | reverse complement strand
GGACCGCCTCTCGAGAAGCCCTGGGGGGTCAGCTCTCGGCGCCGACGGCCTCGCGGACCGGGTGCGCCACGGCCGGGGCCGCGGTCCTCTTCGGCTGGCCGAGGCCCGCCGCGCGCATGGCCATGCCGACGACACCGCCGAGGACGACGATGACCATGCCGGCCCAGAAGCCCAGCGGGTTGGCCATCACCATGAAGGCACCCGCGACGCAGAAACCGATGAAGGCGATGATGACACCGGTCCAGGCGGCCGGGGTGTGACCGTGGCTGCTGCCCGCCATGACTTGCTCCTCGTTGCTGATTACGTGTGTGAGTCGGACGCTCATCGTCCATTCTCCCGTACGCACGCCTGCGGCGGGAGCGCGGGGTGGCGACTGGCACGTCACATTCTGCACGTCACGACCAAGGTCCCGGGCCGTAGGGCCCGCCCGGTCTGCCCGATTCCGGTCCTTGGCCTCGGCCGATTCCGGTCCTAGGTCCCGGCCGGATCCGGTCCCGTCGGGTCCTCGCCCCGGTCGAGCGCCTTCCAGATGTCCTCGGGCCGGTCGGGGTCGACCGGCCTGGCCTTGCGCGGCCGGGGCGTCCCGTCGCGCTCGTAGCGGCCGGACATCGCGGGCCACAGCCGTCCGTAGCGCAGCGCGAGCAGCCCCGCGAGGAGGATGAGCGCGCCGCCCGCCGCGGCCGCGTAGGGCCAGGCGGTGTGGCTGAGGGCGCTCGCGGTGGCGGCGGTGTCGCCGGAGGCGGCCGCGGCCTTCTCGTCGAGGGCGGAGCTGTCGCTCG
>LRTP01001164.1 GCA_001550305.1 Streptomyces diastatochromogenes | reverse complement strand
CACCGCCGCCACGACCGTGCCCGCGCCGGAGAGCGCGAGCAGGGCGGAGACGAGGAAGCGCCCGGAGCTGCGGACGGCGAAGACGGCGACGAGCGCGGCGAGGCCCACTATGGCGAGCGCCGCGGGCACGCCCGTGACGTCGCTGCCCTTGGCGGTCAGCGGGAAGGCGCCGCCGGCCACCGTCGCGGTGCCCTCCGACCAGCTCTGCCGGGTGGAGAGCAGCGCCACGGCCGCGCCGAGGGCGCCGCTGAGCAGGGCGACGGCGAGGCTTCGGCGGCCGGACCGGGCGGGTCCCGCGGCTTCGGATCGGGGGGAAGGTACAGCTGTCACGTAGTCCACTATCGCCTGAACCCCGGGCGAACCGTCACCCGGGGTTCACGTGACCCTCGTCCTATCGCCCGAACTCGTACGGCAGAACCCGGATTGAGCCGCCCGCTACCGGCCGAGCCGGTTGGCGGTGTGCACCGCGCGCAGGACCGCGGCGGCCTTGTTGCGGCACTCGTCGTCCTCGGCGACGGGGTCCGAGTCGGCGACGATGCCGGCGCCCGCCTGGACGTACGCGGTGCCGTCGCGCAGCAGGGCCGTACGGATGGCGATGGCGGTGTCGGAGTCGCCGGCGAAGTCGAGGTAGCCGACGCAGCCGCCGTACAGGCCCCGCCGGGACGGTTCGAGTTCGTCGATGATCTGCATCGCGCGCGGCTTGGGGGCGCCGGAGAGGGTGCCGGCCGGGAAGCAGGCGGTGAGCACGTCGAAGGCCGTACGGCCCGCCGCGACGCGTCCGGTCACGGTGGACACGATGTGCATCACGTGCGAGTAGCGCTCGATGGACATGAAGTCGACGACCTCGACGGAGCCCGGCTCGCAGACCCGCCCCAGGTCGTTGCGCCCCAGGTCGACGAGCATCAGGTGCTCGGCGCGCTCCTTGGGGTCGGCGATCAGCTCGTCGGCGAGGGCCTGGTCCTCCTGGACGGTGGCGCCGCGCGGCCGGGTGCCCGCGATGGGGTGCACCATCGCCTGCCCGTCCTCGACCTTGACCAGGGCCTCGGGGGACGAGCCGACGACGTCGAAGCCGTCGAAGCGGAAGAGGTACATGTACGGGGAGGGATTGGTCGCCCTCAGTACGCGGTAGACGTCCAACGCGCTTGCCGTGCACGGCGTTTCGAAGCGCTGGGAGGGGACGACCTGGAAGGCCTCGCCCGCCCGGATGCGCTCCTTGATGTCCTCGACGGCGTCCTGGAAGTCCGGGCCGCCCCACAGGGCGGTGTACTCGGGCAGCTCGGAGGGCGGGAGCGCGGCGGGCGGCTGGGAGACCGCGCGGGAGAGGTCGGCCTCCATGGCGTCGAGGCGGGCGACCGCGTCCGCGTAGGCCTCGTCGACTCCCGTGTCGAGGTCGTTGTGGTTGATCGCGTTGGCGATCAGCTGGACCGAGCCGTCCCAGTGGTCCATGACGGCGAGGTCGCTGGTGAGCAGCATGGTCAGCTCGGGAAGCTTCAGATCGTCCCGCTCGCCGGGGCCGATCTTCTCCAGGCGGCGCACGATGTCGTAGCCGAGGTAGCCGACCATGCCGCCGGTGAACGGGGGCAGGCCCTCTCCGTGCGGTGTGTGCAGGGCCTCGATGGTGGCGCGCAGGGCGGCCAGCGGGTCCCCGTCGACGGGGACGCCGACGGGCGGGGTGCCGAGCCAGTGGGCCTGCCCGTCGCGCTCGATCAGGGTGGCTTGGCTGCGGACGCCGATGAAGGAGTACCGGGACCACGAGAAGGACGCGCGGCCGTTCTCGGCGGATTCCAGGAGGAAGGTGCCGGGGCGCTCGGCGGCCAGCTTGCGGTAGAGCGCGACCGGCGTGTCGCCGTCGGCGAGGAGCTTGCGGCTGACGGGGATGACACGGCGGTCGGTGGCCAGCTTGCGGAACGTCTCGAGGTCCATGGCGGCTGACCTTACTGATCCAGTGACGGTACGCCGGAATCGGCGCCCTGGGTGTCCACGGGGGCCGCGGGGGCCGCCTCCTTGAGGAGCACGTCCTCGTCGAAGCAGGTACGGGCGCCCGTGTGGCAGGCGGCGCCCACCTGGTCGACCTGGACCAGGATCGTGTCGGCGTCGCAGTCCAGGGCCACGGACTTCACCCACTGGAAGTGGCCGGAGGTGTCGCCCTTCACCCAGTACTCCCGGCGGCTGCGCGACCAGTACGTGCAGCGGCCCGTGGTGAGCGTGCGGTGCAACGCCTCGTCGTCCATCCAGCCGAGCATCAGCACCTCACCGGTGTCGTACTGCTGGGCGATGGCGGGGACGAGTCCGTCGGCGCTGCGCTTGAGGCGCGCGGCGATCTCGGGATCCAGGCCGCTCGGGCTGCTGGGCGGGGGCGTGCTGGTCATGCCGACCATTGTGCCGCGCCCGTGGGACGCACCCGCCAGTTGTCCACAGGCCGGACCGTGCGCCCCCTGAACGCCGACGTCCACTGGGCGGGCTCCTGGGGCGGTCGTAGGCTTGCTGGCATGTCGACCCATGCCAAGCGTGAACGACTTCTCCTCGCCGACCTGTTGGAGGCCGAGGGCCCGGACGCCCCGACCCTGTGCGAGGGCTGGAACACCCGTGATCTCGCCGCGCACGTGGTGGTGCGCGAGCGCCGCGCGGACGCCGCGGGCGGGCTGCTGCTCAAACAGCTCGCGCCGCGTCTGGAGCGGGTGCAGGCGGAGTTCGCCGAGAAGCCGTACGAGGAGCTGATCCAGCTGATCCGTACGGGCCCGCCACGCTTCTCGCCCTTCGCGCTGAAGCAGATCGACGAGGCGTCGAACACGGTCGAGTTCTACGTCCACACCGAGGACGTGCGGCGGGCCCAGCCGGACTGGACGCCGCGCCCGCTGGACCCGGTCTTCCAGGACGCCCTGTGGTCCCGCCTGGAGCGCACCGCCCGCCTGGCCGGCCGTGGCGCCCCGACCGGCCTGGTGCTGCGCCGCCCGGACGGCCAGACGGCCGTCGCCCACCGGGGCACACCGGTCGTGACGGTGACCGGCGAGCCCTCGGAGCTGCTGATGTTCGCCCTCGGCCGGCAGAAGACGGCCGACGTGGAGCTGGAGGGCGACAAGGACGCGATCGCGAAGCTGAGCGAGACGAAGCAACTGGGTCTCTGAGCGGGCTCACCGAACCGGGTCCGGCCGCGGACCGCCGGACCTTCCAGGGCCTGTCCGGCACCTGCCAGGGCCTGTCCGGCGGATCAGGTCGCAGGAGAGCCGCGTCTGCGGCATGATCCGCCGGACCGGCCCTGAGGCCCCGAGCGGCCTGCTCAGCGCGGCAGCTCGGCGCGGCGCAGAGGCCGGGAGCAGAGGGCGATGATCCCGCTCAGGGCGCAGATCGCGGCGCAGGTCGTGAAGACCGGGCCGGTGCCCCACCGCTCGACGGCCCAGCCGACCACCGGGAAGGTGAGCGGCGCGACGCCGAAGCTGACCAAGGTGGAGACCGAGATGACCCGACCGGCGTAGGCGGGTTCGGTCTGCGCCTGCACCAGCGCGCCGCTCAGGGCCCCGCCCAGCCCGGCCAGCAGTCCGATGCACAGGGCCACGCAGGCCCCGGCGGCGACGGACGCCACCTGTGCGAGCCCCCCGATGGCCACCGAGCCCGCGACGGCCGTCACCGCCATCACGAGTCCGGCGCGCGGCACCCACCCCCGCAGGGCGAGCAGCAGGGACGCCGCACCCGCGCCGGTCCCGAACCCGGCGAGCACCCAGCCCATCCCGGACGCCCCCCAGCCGCGCTGCTGCGAGAGCAGGGTCAGGCCGAGGTTCATCGGTCCGACGAAGCCCAGGTCGGAGAGGGCGATGGCGAGCACCAACGGGCGGAGCACCGGGTGTCGGCGGATGCGCCGGAGCCCGTCCCGGAGTTCGGCCATGACCGCTCCGCGCGCCTTGTCGTCGTCCGCGGGCAGCCGCCCGACCCGTATGGTCAGCAGCATCGGCAGGGACACCCCGATCAGCAGCGCGGCCAGTCCGAACGCTCCGGCGGTACCGCCGAGGGCCACGCCCAGGCCGCCGAGCGGGCCGCCGAGGACGGCGGCGAGCCGGGTCGCCAGGCCCCGCATGCCCTGGACCC
>LRTP01001163.1 GCA_001550305.1 Streptomyces diastatochromogenes | reverse complement strand
GGGCGAGCTGGCTCCGGGGGGCGAGCAGGGCGGGGAGGGCGCCCGCGGCGGGCAGGAAGACGGCGTCCACGACCCCGAAGAGCACGGCCACCGCGCCCAGCGCCCAGAGTCCGGGGCTGGTCGCGAGGAACAGCCCGGCGGCGGTCAGGACGAGGGCACAGCGCACCGCGCCGCTGCCGACGACCACACGACGCGGCCCGAACCGGTCGGCGACCACTCCCCCGCCGAGCATCAGCAGGGCGCGGGGCACGGCGCCGGCGGCCGACACGAGCCCGGCCTGCGCGGGTGTCCCGGCCTGGACGGCGGCCCAGGACAGGGCGATGTAGTAGACGTTGTCGCCGACCGCCGACGAGGTGTACGCACCGACCCAGCGCAGCACGTTGGGGTCACGGTGGGCGGGCCGCTCGTCGGCCGCGCCCGACCGCACTGCGGTGACGCTCATGGGGTGTGTCCTCTCAGACTCGGCTCAGACCCGGACCCGGACCCGGACCAGACCCCGGACCGGGACCGGGACCGGGACCAGACCCGGCTCGGATGCGGCTCGGGCGCGGCTCAGACGCGGAACGGGAAGGCGTACGTGTGCACCGCGACGTTCTCGCGGCCTTCGGTGTCACCGGCCTCCTCTGCGGCCCGGCCCCGCTCCGTGTAGGCCTTGAACAGGGCCTGCATGTCCGCGACCAGCTCGGACAGCTCACCGGCCGTCAGCCGCATCGCGGACTCGGAGGACTCGGCGGCGCGGTTCCACTCGGGCGACCAGTGAGCGCGTTCGTCGAGGTAACGGCGGTACAGGTCGGCGCGCTGCTCGGAGAAGAGCCGACTGGCCGCGGTGTACACAGCGGCCTTCTCGGGCGCGCCGCGGAAGTCCTCGTCGCGGATGCTGACCCCGTCCGAGGCGGGCTGCCACCAGCGCTCCCGGCCGTCGGCGCTCTGGGCCGGCGCCTCCTCGATCACGCCGTGCTCGGCCAGCTTGCGCAGGTGGTAGCTGACCAGTGAGACGGCCTCGTCCACCTGCTCCGCCAGCTGGGAGGCGGTGGCGACCCTGGCCACGATGAGCCCCCGGTAGAGCTTCATTCGCAACGGATGGGCCAACGCCTTGAGCGTGCCCATGTCCGTGATCCGGCGGTTCTCCTTGCTTGCCATGTCCCCAACCGTAGATACGAAAGAAAAATTGCACAACAGATTTTGCGCAACTTATCTTTCGCATCTGCCCGCAAGTGAGCCCCGGCCACCCAGTGACCGGGGCTCAGCGCACTGCCTGCACCGCCGACGTCCGACGTCAGCGAACGGGGCGCCCCGCCCCCCGCAGCGCCTCCTTCACCTGGCCGATCCGAAGATCCCCGAAGTGGAAGACGGACGCGGCGAGCACCGCGTCGGCGCCCGCGGCGATGGCGGGCGGGAAGTCGGCGAGCCGGCCCGCGCCCCCGCTGGCGATGAGCGGCACGGTGACGTGCTTACGGACGGCCTCGATCATCTCGATGTCGTAGCCGTCCTTCGTGCCGTCCGCGTCCATCGAGTTGAGCAGGATCTCGCCCGCGCCCAGCTCGGCGGCCTGGTGCGCCCACTCGACCGCGTCGATGCCGGTGCCCTTGCGCCCGCCGTGGGTGGTGACCTCGAAGGTCCCCCCGGGAGTGCGCCTGGCGTCCACCGACAGCACCAGCACCTGCCGTCCGAACCGCTCCGCGATCTCCCGGATGAGCTCGGGCCGGGCGATCGCGGCCGTGTTGACCCCGACCTTGTCGGCGCCCGCCCGCAGCAGCTTGTCGACGTCCTCGGCGGTGCGTACGCCGCCACCCACGGTGAGCGGGATGAAGACCTGCTCGGCCGTGCGGCGCACCACGTCGTAGGTGGTCTCGCGGTTGCCCGAGGACGCGGTGATGTCGAGGAACGTCAGCTCGTCGGCGCCCTCGGCGTCGTACACCTTGGCCATCTCGACGGGGTCGCCCGCGTCACGCAGGTTCTGGAAGTTGACGCCCTTGACGACCCGGCCGTTGTCCACGTCCAGGCAGGGGATGACTCGTACGGCAAGGGTCATGCTGCGGACACTCCGTCTTCTCCGCCGGAGCGGAACGCCTCCACCTCGACCTCGACGACCAGTCGCGAGTCCACGAAGCCGGAGACGATGATCATGGACGCGGCGGGACGGACGGTGTCGAACAGCTCCTTGTGGGCGCGTCCGACCTCCTCCACGTCCCGGGCGTGGGTGATGTACATGCGCGTACGGACGACGTCGTCACGGCCGAGGCCGAGCTGCTGCAACGCGGCGAACGCGGCGTTGAAGGAGTTGACCGCCTGTTCGTACGGGTCGCCGTCGACGACCGCTCCGTCGATCACGGAGGTGCAGCCGGCGACCAGCACCAGGCCGTTCGGCAGCTCCACCGCGCGGGAGTAGCCGAAGGCGTCCTCCCAGGGCGCGCCGGTCGTGACACGTCGTACGTCGCTCACTTGGCTACCGCCTCCAGGGCCTCTTCCAGGGTGAACGCCTTGGCGTAGAGGGCCTTGCCGACGATGGAGCCCTCGACGCCCAGCGGCACGAGCTCGGCGATGGCGCGCAGGTCGTCCAGGGAGGACACCCCGCCCGACGCGACCACCGGGCGGTCCGTCGCGGCGCACACCGTGCGCAGCAGCTCCAGGTTCGGGCCCTGCAGCGTGCCGTCCTTGGCGATGTCCGTGACGACATAGCGCGCGCAGCCCTCGGCGTTGAGGCGCTCCAGCGTCTCGTAGAGGTCGCCGCCGTCGCGGGTCCAGCCGCGGCCGCGCAGCGTCGTGCCGCGTACGTCGAGACCGACCGCGATCTTGTCGCCGTGCTCGGCGATGACCTTGGCGACCCACTCGGGGGTCTCCAGGGCGGCGGTGCCGAGGTTGACCCGGGTGCAGCCGGTGGCGAGGGCCGCGGCGAGCGTGTCGTCGTCGCGGATGCCGCCGGACAGCTCGACCTTGATGTCCATGGCGCCGGCGACCTCGGCGATCAGCTTGCGGTTGTCGCCCGTGCCGAACGCGGCGTCCAGGTCGACGAGGTGCAGCCACTCGGCACCCGAGCTCTGCCAGGCGAGGGCGGCCTCAAGGGGGGAGCCGTAAGAAGTTTCCGTCCCGGACTCGCCGTGCACGAGCCGGACGGCCTGGCCGTCGCGGACGTCGACGGCGGGGAGGAGTTCGAGCTTGCTCACAGTGTTCCGATCCAGTTGGTGAGGAGCTGGGCTCCGGCGTCGCCGGACTTCTCGGGGTGGAACTGCGTGGCCCACAGGGGGCCGTTCTCGACGGCCGCAACGAACGGCTTGCCGTGCGTCGACCAGGTCACCAGGGGGGCGCGCAGCGCCGGGTTGCCCACTTCCAGGGACCAGTCGTGGACGGCGTAGGAGTGCACGAAGTAGAAGCGCGCGTCGGCGTCGAGGCCCGCGAAGAGCTGGGAGCCGGCCGGGGCCTCGACGGTGTTCCAGCCCATGTGGGGCACGATGTCGGCCTGGAGCGGCTCGACCGTGCCGGGCCACTCGTCGAGGCCCTCGGTCTCCACGCCGTGCTCGATGCCGCGCGCGAAGAGGATCTGCATACCGACGCAGATGCCCATCACCGGGCGGCCGCCGGACAGACGGCGGCCGATGATCCAGTCGCCGCGGGCGTCCTTGAGGCCCTTCATGCAGGCGGCGAAGGCGCCGACGCCGGGCACCAGCAGCCCGTCCGCGTTCATGGCCTTGTCGAAGTCACGCGTGATCTCGACCTCGGCGCCCGCGCGCGCGAGGGCACGCTCGGCGGAACGCACGTTCCCGAAGCCGTAGTCGAAGACGACGACCTTCTTAGGAGCGGTCAATTCCACACCTCCAGCCTCATGACGCCCGCGATCAGACACATCGCGGCGCCGATGGAGAGCAGCACGATGAGACTCGCGGGCATCTTCTGCTTGACGAAGGAGTAGACACCGCCCAGGAGGAAGAGCCCGACGACGATGAGGATGGTGTTGAGACCTGTCATGGCTTTACAGCGCGCCCTTCGTGGAGGGGAGGATGCCGGCGGCGCGGGGGTCGCGCTCGGAGGCGTACCGCAGCGCCCGGGCGAGCGCCTTGAACTGGCACTCCACGATGTGGTGCGCGTTGCGCCCGTAGGGCACGTGCACGTGCAGTGCGATCTGGGCCTGGGCGACGAAGGACTCCAGGATGTGCCGGGTCATCGTCGTGTCGTACTCGCCGATCATCGGCGCCATGTTCTCGGGCTCGGTGTGCACGAGGTACGGGCGGCCCGACAGGTCGACGGTCACCTGGGCGAGGGACTCGTCCAGCGGGACCGTGCAGTTGCCGAAGCGGTAGATGCCCACCTTGTCGCCGAGTGCCTGCTTGAAGGCGGCGCCGAGCGCGAGGGCGGTGTCCTCGATGGTGTGGTGCGAGTCGATGTGCAGGTCGCCCTCGGTCTTCACGGTCAGGTCGAACAAACCGTGCCGACCGAGCTGGTCGAGCATGTGGTCGTAGAAGCCGACGCCCGTCGACACCTCGACCTTGCCTGACCCGTCGAGATCGATCTCGACGAGGACCGACGTCTCCTTGGTCGTCCGCTCCACTCTTCCGACGCGGCTCATGCGCTCTGCTCCTTCTTCAACTCACGGACCGCGTCCAGGAACGCGTCGTTTTCGGCCGGGGTGCCGGCGGAGACCCGCAGCCATCCCGGTACGCCGTTGTCCCGGACCAGGACGCCCCGGTCGAGGATCTTCTGCCAGGCCGCGTGGGAGCCACCCTCGCCGTCGAATCGCCCGAACTGGACGAAGTTCGCGTCGGACTCGGTCACCTCGTACCCGATCGCACGCAGTTCGGCGACCAGGCGGTCCCGCTCGGCCTTCAGCTGCTCGACGTACCCGAGCAGCGTGTCGGTGTGCTCCAGGGCGGCCAGGGCGGTGGCCTGCGCGACGGCCGACAGGTGGTAGGGCAGCCGTACGAGCTGGACGGCGTCGACGACCGCGGGGTGCGCGGCGAGATAGCCGAGGCGCAGTCCGGCCGCGCCGAACGCCTTCGACATCGTCCGCGACACGACGAGATTCGGTCGGCCTTCGATCAGCGGCAGCAGCGAGTCGCCGTGGCTGAACTCGATGTACGCCTCGTCGACCACGACCATGGACGGCTTGGCGGCCTGCGCCGCCTCGTACAGCGCGAGGACCGTCTCGCGCGGCACCGCGTTGCCCGTGGGGTTGTTGGGGGTGGTGATGAAGACGACGTCCGGGCGGCTCTCGGCGATGGCCCGCTCGGCGGCGGCCCGGTCGATCGTGAAGTCCTCGCCGCGGGGACCCGAGATCCAGGCCGTGCCGGTGCCGCGCGCGATGAGCGCGTGCATCGAGTACGAGGGCTCGAAGCCGATCGCCGTACGACCGGGTCCGCCGAAGGTCTGCAGCAGCTGCTGGATGACCTCGTTCGAGCCGTTGGCCGCCCAGACGTTCTCGACGCCGACCCGGTGCCCGCCGGTCCTCGTCAGGTACTTGGCCAGCTCCGTACGGAGCTCCACCGCGTCGCGGTCGGGGTAGCGGTTGAGGTTGCGGGCGGCCTCGCGGACCCGCTCGGCGATCCGCTCGACGAGCGGTTCGGGCAGCGGGTACGGGTTCTCGTTGGTGTTCAGCCTTACGGGCACGTCGAGTTGGGGCGCGCCGTAGGGGGACTTGCCGCGCAGCTCGTCCCGTACGGGAAGATCGTCGATACCGGTCACTTGCTCTCAGGAACCTTCCACCCGAAACGGGCCTTGATCGCCGCCCCGTGGGCCGGCAGGTCCTCCGCCTCCGCGAGCGTCACCACGTGGTGCGCCACCTCGGCGAGGGCGTCGCGCGTGTAGTCCACGATGTGGATCCCGCGCAGGAAGGACTGGACGCTCAGCCCCGAGGAGTGGCAGGCGCAGCCGCCGGTGGGCAGCACGTGGTTGGAGCCCGCGCAGTAGTCGCCCAGCGACACCGGCGCCCAGGCGCCGACGAAGATCGCGCCCGCGTTCTTCACCCGGTCGGCGACGGCGGCAGCGTCCACCGTCTGGATCTCCAGGTGCTCGGCGCCGTACGCGTCGACGACCCGCAGGCCTTCGTCCACGCCGTCGACGAGGACGATCGCGGACTGCCTGCCGCTCAGCGCGGGGACGATCCGGTCCTCGATGTGCTTGGTGGCCGCGACCTGCGGCTCCAGCTCCTTCTCGACCGCCTCCGCCAGCTCGACGGAGTCCGTGACGAGGACGGCGGCGGCGAGCGGGTCGTGCTCGGCCTGGCTGATCAGGTCGGAGGCCACGTGCACCGGGTCGGCGGTCTCGTCCGCGAGGATCGCGATCTCGGTGGGACCGGCCTCGGTGTCGATGCCGATCTTGCCCGTGAAGTAGCGCTTGGCGGCGGCGACCCAGATGTTGCCGGGCCCGGTGACCATGTCGGCCGGGGCGCAGGACTCGGTTCCGTGCGCGAACATCGCGACGGCCTGGGCGCCGCCGACCGCGTACACCTCGTCGATGCCGAGGAGGGCGCAGGCGGCGAGGATCGTGGGGTGCGGGAGCCCCCCGAACTCTTTTTGCGGCGGGGAGGCGAGCGCCATGGAGGCGACTCCGGCCTCCTGTGCCGGAACCGCGTTCATGATCACGGACGAGGGGTAGACCGAACGTCCACCCGGCGCGTACAGACCGACGCGCTCGACCGGCACCCACTTCTCGGTGACCGAGCCGCCCGGCACGACCTGCGTGGTGTGCGCGGTGCGGCGCTGCTCGCGGTGGACCAGGCGGGCGCGGCGGATGGACTCCTCCAGGGCCGCGCGCACGGCCGGGTCGAGCTGCTCCAGAGCCTCGGTGAGGGCCCGGGCCGGAACCCGTACGGATTCCAGCTGCACCCCGTCGAACTTCTCCGCGTAGTCGATCAGCGCCGCGTCGCCACGATGATGCACGGCCTCGCAGATCGGACGCACCTTCTCCAGGGCGGCCGATACGTCGAAGTCGGCTCGGGGCAGCAGGTCGCGCAGGGCGGAGCCCTCGGGGAGGGCGTCGCCGCGCAGATCGATTCGGGAGATCACGGTCCCAATTCTCTCAGACGGCGATAAGGCGCCGGACGCCTGTATCAATGGCTGATACAAGCCGTCCCAGGCTCCCCCTGGAGATCTCCGTCACCAATAGCGTTCGGTCCGTCACACAGCGGGCATGAACGGCTGTACGAAACCCGCGAGTAGCTGGGGAGGGAGGGACGTGACGTGACCGAGGGTGCCGGCGTCCGCGGTGGGGACCTGCCGGACGAGTTGACCGCCGCCGAGGCCGGGATGTGGCAGGCCTTCCGCAACGGCAGCGTGTACGACCTGCGCAGCGGGGACATGACCGTGGACGATCCGCACGGCGGCCATCCCTGGGGGCCCGAGCGCAGTGTCCGGGCCCGGATCGTGGCCTGGCTGCTGCTCGACGGGCCGCCCGCCCTCCAGGGCCGGGTCGCCTCCCTGAAGCTGACCGGCGTGCAGATCACGGACGTCCTCGACCTCGCGGGCGGCACGGTGGTGCCGTACGTCGAGCTGAAGGGCTGCCGGTTCGAGAAGGAGATCCTGCTGCCGGAGGCGCACTTCACGACCGTACGTCTGGTCAACTGCTCGGTGCCGCGCCTGGAGGCGGCCCGGGTGCACACCGAGGGCGATCTGCATCTGCCCCGCTGCCGCTTCCACAACGGGGTGCGGCTGACCGACGCGCACATCGGTACGGATCTGCTGCTCAACCAGGCCGTGGTCTACCGGGACCGGCGCGGCCGCTCGCTCACCGGCGACGGCATGACCGTGGGGCAGGACCTGCAGGCCGAGATGCTGGAGTCGCACGGCGAGCTGAGCCTGCGCGGCGCCACCGTCGGCGTCTCGCTCAGCCTGCGCGGCAGCAAGCTGAACAACCCGTACTCGCGGCTGGCTCTGAACGCCCCTCAACTGACCGTCAACCGCACGCTGTACATGACCCCCGCGGGCCTCGGCAATCCCCTGCTGACCAGCGGCACCACCCCGGCCCGCGGGACGCTGGTGCAGCGTTTCGAGTGCCAGGGCGGCATCCGCCTCGACGACGGACGGTTCGGGGACGCCCTCGACTTCGAGCGGGCCCGTTTCACCTTCGACGACGACCAGGAGCTGTCCCTGCTGCGGGTGCAGACGCCCGAGCTGCGCTTCCTCGGGGAGCGTCCCGAGCGGGGCAAGGTGGTCCTGTCGGGCGCGCGGATCGTCAATCTCGTCGACCGGGCCGACAGCTGGCCGGGCCCGGGCAACCTCCACATGGGGGGCTTCAGTTACGAGAACCTCGTACCGCAGGGCGGCTTCCCGCTGACCCGGCGCCTGGAGTGGGTGGCGGCGGCGACCGCGGAGTACAGCCCGGAGCCGTACGAGCGGCTGGCCACCGTGCTGCGCGACTCGGGGGAGGACGAGGACGCGCGCGAGGTGCTGCTCGCCAAGCAGCGCCGCCGCCGCGAGACCCTGCCGCTCGCGGCCAAGCTGTGGGGGTACGCGCAGGACTGGACGGTCGCCTACGGGTACCGGCCCGGCCGGGCCGCCCTGTGGATGGCGGTGCTCTGGGCGGCGTCCTCGATCGCCTTCTCGCACGCGACCCACACCCCGACGAACGGCGGGCATCCGCCGTGGAACGCCGCACTGTTCGCCCTCGACCTCCTGCTGCCGGTGATCGACCTCGGCCAGGTGGGCATCTGGCAGCTGAGCGGCGCCTGGCAGTGGCTGGCCGCGGTGGTGATCCTCCTGGGCTGGATCCTGGCGACGACGGTGGCGGCGGGGGCGACGCGACTGCTGCGCCGCAGCTGAGCGGCCTGGTGAGGCCTGATGGGGCGGTATCCGGCCATGCTGTTGACAGGTGTTCAATAGTAGAACAACAGTCACTTTTTACTCACCCTTGACCATCTGACATACAACCAAACGAGGGTTACGAAAGTGTCACCGCGCACCCTCTGGTACAGCTCCGACCTGCGGCTTTCAATGGTCGACACCATGGCACTGCTGCGCGCGTTCATCCGTACGGCCCGGATGGTCAAGAACACCTCGCGCCTCGCCGCCGGACTGCCCGCCGACGACGAGGTACTGCTGGACGCCCCGGACGAACGGCTGGCCCCCGCCCTCGTCGCGGCGGCCCGCGGTGAGTACGACATCGCCGCCAAACTGCTCGCCGCCACCCGCGAGGCCGCCGAGTGGGAGAACCGCGACCGGTACGCGCGGCGCCTCGCCGTCTTCGCGCGCACCCGCGACGGATGGCTCCAGACCTGGCAGAGCGAGTCCCCGCACGACCCGGACGCGCTCCTGGTCAAGGCCGAGCTCGCGGTGCGCCGCTGGTGGGAGTCGCCCGCCCGCGCCGAACTGCTGCGCGAGGTCGGCCCGCTGATCGGCGCCGCCGCC
>LRTP01001162.1 GCA_001550305.1 Streptomyces diastatochromogenes | reverse complement strand
GCGAGGTCGGCCCGCTGATCTGCGCCGCCGCCGAGGGCGACCCGCGCGACCCGGTGCCCTGGCGGATCGCGCTCGACCACGCCCGTGGCACCAACGCCGGGCACACCGAGTTCGAGAAGCTGTGGACCGAGGCCGTACGCCGCTCCCCGCACCACTACGGCTGCCATGTGGCCGCCCTGAAGTACCTGTCGGCCGCCTGGTACGGCTCGCACCGCGAGTGCTTCGACTTCGCCGAGCGGGCCGCGCAGGACGCGCTGCCCGGCTCACTCGTACAGGCGCTTCCGGTGCGCGCGGCCTTCGCCTATCTGACCGAGGGCGGCCGGGCCGTCATCCCGCGCGAGCGGCTCGACGAGGCGGCCGACCTCGCGATCGCGGTCTCGGCGGCCTACGCGCCCGCCGACCCGTGGCCGGCGGAGGTGCGCAACCTCCTCACCTACGTCCTGATCAGGCTGGAGCGCTGGCAGGACGCCCTGGACCAGCTCCGACTGATCGGCCCGTACGCGACCTCGTTCCCCTGGGACCGGGTCTCCGACGACCCGCTGGGCCAGTTCCTGGAACTGCGCGACGGAGTCCGCCTGGAGGTCGCCTCGATCATCCCGCTCCATCCACGGAGTGAGCGCGGCGGACGTGCCCGCTCCGGCGACCATTAGGCTTTCACGTCGTGACCACCGTCCGGCTCCCGCTCTTCCCCCTGAACTCGGTACTGTTCCCGGGTCTCGTGCTTCCCCTGAACATTTTCGAGGAGCGCTATCGCGCCATGATGCGCGAACTGCTGAAGACCCCCGAGGACGAACCGCGCCGGTTCGCCGTCGTCGCCATCCGTGACGGCCACGAGGTCGCGCACACCGCACCCGGCATGCCGGACCAGACGGCGCTGCCGCAGCGCGGTCCCGCGGCCGGGTTCGGCGACGACCCGCTCAAGGCCTTCCACGAGGTGGGCTGCGTCGCGGACGCGGCCACCATCCGGGAGCGCGCCGACGGCAGTTTCGAGGTACTGGCCACCGGCACCACGCGGGTACGGCTCCTGTCGGTGGACGCCTCCGGCGCGTTCCTGACGGCCGAACTGGAGGAACTTCCGGAGGAACCCGGCGAGGAGGCCGGCGCGCTCGCCGAGGGCGTCCTGCGGGCCTTCCGCCAGTACCAGAAGCGGCTGGCGGGCGCCCGCGAACGCTCACTGTCCACCGGCGCGGACCTCCCGGACGACCCGGCGGTGGTCTCCTACCTGGTGGCGGCCGCCGTGATGCTCGACATCCCGGCCAAGCAGAAGCTGCTCCAGGCTCCCGACACGGCCACCCGCCTGCACGAAGAGCTGAAACTCCTGCGCGCCGAGACCGCCATCATCCGTAATCTGCCGTCGTTGCCGGCGGCGGAACTGACGCGCAGCCCGACAAGTCTCAACTGAAGGCCTCGACACCTTGGCGAAGAAGTCGAAGAAGCAGCAGCAGTCCGGGGGCACGCCCGCGACGGTGGCCCTGACGGCGGCGGGCGTCGCGTACACGGTCCACGCCTACGAGCACGACCCCGCGCACCCCTCCTACGGCGAGGAGGCCGCCGAGGCGATGGGGGTCTCCCCCGACCGCGTCTTCAAGACCCTGGTCGCGGACGTGGACGGCTCCCTCGTGGTCGCCGTGGTCCCCGTCGCGGGCTCCCTGGACCTGAAGGCCCTGGCCACGGCGGTGGGCGGCAAGCGCGCCGCCATGGCCGACCCGGCGGCCGCCGAGCGCACCACGGGCTATGTCCGCGGCGGCATCTCCCCCCTGGGTCAGCGCAAGAGACTCCGTACGGTCCTGGACGCCTCGGCCCACCACCACGCCACGATCTGCGTCTCGGCCGGCCGCCGGGGCCTCGAGGTGGAGCTCGCCCCCGACGACCTGGCGCACCTCACGGAAGCGGTGTCCGCGCCGGTCGCCCGTGCGTGAACCCTCGACGGATGCGTCGTCGTGCGTTAAGCACGAGAGGCATGTCGAAACGAACCCGCAAACGTAAGTGGCGCACGAAGAAGGGCCGCTCGAACCACGGCCACCGACCTCCATGACCCACGCGCCCGACCCCGCCCGGCTGACGGCCGGTAGGGGCTGAGCGCGCAGTTCCCCGCGCCCCTAAGACGGGGCTCCGCCCCGCATCCCCCACCCACCCGATTCGCTCGACTGACGGCCGGTAGGGGCTGAGCGCGCAGTTCCCCGCGCCCCTAAGACGGGGCTTCGCCCCGCATCTCCGCGCCGGCCCGCATCTTCAGCCCGTCCGGCGTTTGAGGACGAGCCCTTCGGGCGATGCGGGGGTCCAGGGGGCGCAGCGCCCCTGGCGGGGGTGAGGGGGCGGAGCCCCTGGGGATGGGTCGGGTAGGGGCGGCGGGGGCGAGGAAAGGCGGCCCGGGCCCCGGTTCAGACCGTCGGAGGCTGCGGTGGGTTCGGAGCCCCGTACGGGCTCGCGTAGGGATCCGGGTCCCGGGGACCGAACAACGCGGTCAGGCCGAGATGAACCACCAGCCCCGCCAGGGACCACGCCAGCAACGCCCCCTTCGCCCCGAGCTTCAACGGCGCGGAGAACGTCACCCCCTTGCCCACATGCTTGGCATGGGCGACCACGTTCTGCGTCGGCCCGAGCCAGATCCCGACCCGCCAGGCGAGCAGCGACCCGAGCAGACCCCCCACCGCCAGCGCGACAACGAGCGGCACACCCCCACGCCGCCGCACCAGAAACACCACCACCGCACTGACCGCACCGAACGCCAGCGCCAGCAGCGTGAACGTCCCGTCGACGCCGATGGCCTGCTCACCCTCGGTGTCCTTCAGATACACCGCGCTGTCGTCCGCGATCAGCGGCACATGCGGCGCCAGCCACCACCACAGCACACCGAGCAGCACGCCCGCGAGCACCATCGCCACCGTGACGACGGCGGCGTCCCGCACTTCGATCTTCATCCCGGGCCCGTCCTGTTCGTACCCGACGGTCCCCGCGCCACCCCCGGCGGGCGGAGCCTGCCAGACGTGGGCGTCGTCGGAGGGCGGTTGATGCGGCGGCGGAGGCGGAGTCAGCGGTGCGGTCACACTGACATCGTGCCAGGCCCGGCTGTCAGCCGCGTCACCGGACGGCCGCCCGGCGGTACGCCCAGGTCGCCACCGCCAGCGAGGCCACCCCGACACCCGCGCAGACGGCGAGGTCACCGACGACGAAGGCCCAGTCGGGGTGCGCCCCGAAGCTCCGCGCGAAGGCCTCGACGCCGTAGGTGGAGGGCAGCAGATCACGGCCGTACTGCACCACCGTAGGCAGCCGGTCCGCCGGCAGCACCCCGAGCAACAGCGCCGCCGACATCCCCAACTGCCCGAGCAGCGTGGCGAGTTCGGGCCGAGGCGCAAGCAGTCCGAGCGCCGCCCCGAGCCCGGCGAGCGCGGCGCCCGCGAGCGGGATCACCGCGACGAGCACCCACAGATGCGCCATCGGCAGCCCGAAGAGGACACAGCCGACGACGGCGGTGACCACGGTCCCGGGCACGGTGAAGGAGGCGTACGCGCCCGCGGCACCGAGCACGACGGCGGCCGGCGGCACCGGCAGGGTCGCGTAGTGGTCGAGCCCGCCGCCGGCCCGCAGCTGTCCGAAGTACTGGGCCAGCAGGTTGAGCCCGACGAAGGCGACGACCAGGACCGACGCCCCGGCCACGATGGACCGGGCCTCGCCCCCGCCGTCCACCACGCCACGCATCATGACCATGATGCCGACGGACTGGACCGTGGCCACGAACAGCAGCGGAATCCGCGCCACGCGCGCGCGGGAGAGCTGGGCCCGGTACATGGCGGCGAGGGAGGGCCACAGCCGCGCCCGCGGCCCGAGTTCGGCGGCGTCACCGGCGTCCTCGGCCACGGGCAGCGCGCTGCCCGGCAGCGCCTCAGCGGGTACGACACTCACGTCGAGCTGCTCCTCTTCACTCCGGCAGCCGTCCTGTTCCTGTTTCCGACGCCGATTCCCACGCCGCTTCCCACACCCACGACGCCCCTCCCCGTCCGTACAGACTCCCCCGTCCGTACAGACTCCCCTACGGATTCCAGACCCCGCGCGCTCACGCCTTCACCAACCCCTGCGCATTGCCGCCGAGCGCGAGGTACACGTCCTCCAGGCTCGGCGTGGCCAGCGTGAAGTCGTCGAGCGCGGCGAACGCGGCGCCTCCGGTGACCGTGGCGACGGCCGCGCGGGCCTCCTCCGGGGCGAGCCGCAGGGTCC